>JBELIG010000080.1:0-12579 GCA_042091035.1 Sphingobacteriales bacterium
TAATATTTCACCACTTTTTACCACTTTTTACCACAAAAACTTTCATTTTTCCACAAAATCAAGGTGTATTTACACCTATTTGGTTATTGAGCCGACATTAAAAAGGTGGGAAAAATTTGAAAAACCCTAATAAAAATGGGCGCTTCAGGTCATTTAAACCTAAAAGCGCCCATCTGTGGGAAAAAATGGGAAAAATTTCCCACTTTTCTATATTTCTTTATTTTTTACCTCGAATACGAGTTTGAAAATGCCCAAAACCTCATTTGCAAAACACCCATAACTGCCTCTTTTACAATACCTCCGGACATTTTAGAAACCCCCTCCTCTCGATCAGAAAACAAAATGGGAATCTCTTTTATCTTGAAACCAAGAAGGTAGGTCGCAAACTTCATCTCAATCTGAAAAGCATAACCTATAAACTTAATCTTTTTAAAATCGATCGCGGATAAGACCTCTTTCTTGTAGGCCACGAAACCAGCAGTTGGGTCTTTCACAGGCATGAAAGTAATCAAACGCACATACACAGAAGCCCCAAAAGAGATTAGTATTCTCGATAAAGGCCAATTTTTCAATTTTCCACCTCGCACATATCTTGAACCAACTACAAGATCTGATCCTTCTAACAACTGAGCATCTAAGCGAATAAGATCGTCTGGATTATGGGAAAAATCACAATCCATTTCAAAGATATGATCATAATTATTTTGAAGTGCCCACTCAAAACCAGCAATATAGGCAGTGCCTAATCCAAGTTTTCCAGAGCGCTCGATCAAGTGTATACGTTTTGGAAGCTGTTCTATTTTTTGCTTAACAATGGATGCCGTGCCATCCGGCGAACCATCATCCACAATGAGAATATCAAATCCAGGAGAAAGGCTTAATACTTTCTCCAACATACGTTCGATATTCTCGATCTCGTTGTAAGTTGGTATTATAACCAACCTAGAAGTGGATATAGCTGTCTGTGTTGTCAAGATTTGATTTTTAAGATAAATCGGTCAACCGGACTTAAAAAGGGCTTCCTTTATTAAGAAAACCCTAATGTAATAATAATTTTAATATTTGTTATGCGGAAAACGAAGTCCCACATCCGCAAGTTTCTTTTGCATTTGGATTGTTGAAGGTAAAACCTCTATTATTTAATCCTTCCTCCCAATCAATCTCCATTCCTATCAAGTATAGCGCATGAGCCTTTTGAATAAAGATTGAGAAATCGTCGAGTCTGTACACATCGTCTTTTTCCTTACTTTCGTCAAAACCTAATATATATGTGTAACCCGAACATCCTCCGCCCTTTACACCCACACGTACTCCGTGAGAATCAGGAATCTGCTGTTCATTTTTTATCCTTCTCAATGCATCAATAGCTCCTGCTGTTAGCGAGATCGGAGCCATTTGTTGATTTTCACTCATCTCAAATTAATTTTTTTACAAAAATAGTCTTTTCTTTGATATAGTATAACCTCAAATTAACAACAAAACATTAAAAACTTTTCCAAAGTTTATAAAAGTACACTTTTAAGAACAATTTAAGACTTAACTAAATAAAGAAAACTCAATGGATACATTCCTTGAAATCATCAAAATCACGATTCCTGCTCTAATTGTTTTCCTATCTGTATATTTCATAATGAAGAAATATTTGGATCAGCAATATCAGTTGCAACTCCTGGACTTCAAAAAAGATAGAAAAAACACGACTACTCCTTTAAAGTTGCAGTCCTATGAAAGGCTGTCTTTGTTCTGTGAGAGGATCTCCATCCCTAACCTTGTCTTAAGGATAAAAACTAAGGGTGCATCTTCTGCCGCCTTGCGTGTAAGTTTATTAATGGCTGTTCAACAAGAATTTGAACACAATATTTCTCAACAAATCTATATCTCTGATCAGTTGTGGGAAATTATAAAGCTAGCACGAGCAGAATCAATAGAATTAGTAAATTCCGTGTCAGAAAAGATAGACCCCAAAGCTGATTCAGATGAATTAGCCAATGCACTTATCGCTGTGTATTCTTCTATGAAAAAATCAGCTACCCAAACTGCATTGATGGCAATACGCCAAGAAGCAGCTCTTATGATCTAAGATAAATAAAGATGAAATCAATAAAATTCCTAATTCTCAGTGCGCTTAGCCTAGGCTTTGTTTACCTACTTAGTAATCCTCTGCAGGTAAAAGACACTCAGCTACCAGCCCTAGGTAATTTCTTCAATCCCTTTGAAGGCTTCTGGTCTAATGCAAAGACTAATCCGATATCCCTGGATGCCACAACATTTCCAGTACTTCAAGAAGATGTCCAAGTAAAAATAGATGTCAGAGGAGTTCCTCACATTTTTGCTCAAAATATGTCTGATGCCATTTTTGCACAAGGATACTTGACTGCTCAAGACAGACTATGGCAGATGGAAATAACACATCGGTCAGCAAGTGGGAGACTTTCTGAAATTTTTGGCAAGAGAGCTCTCAAATCAGATATTCAAAATCGGAAAATAGGCAATGAACACTATGCGATTAAAAGAAATCAAAAGTGGAACGAGTTTGCGAAAGGTGATGAAAAGATTTTCCTGAGTCAATACGCAAAAGGAGTCAATGCATATATAGAAACACTTGATGAGCGTAGCCTACCATTTGAGTATAAACTCTTCAACCATAAACCTGAAGCTTTTCAGCCATTACACGCTACTCTAATAGTCACCAAGATGGCTCAAAGGCTTTGTGGAAGAGAAGAAGACCTTGAAAAAACAAATCTGCTGGCTGCTCTGGGTGCTGAAGCATTTGATTATTTATATCCTGATTATAATAAAGCTCAATCACCCATTGTCGCTGATTCCAATCAGGTTTCATATCCTAAGGGGTCTGCTTCAGCAGAGCAGACGGTCTCATTTTATGACCATGAGCCTTTTGAAAAACCAAATCCTTCGAATGGATCGAATAACTGGGCCGTTTCAGGAGATAAAACTCGATCAGGAAAACCAATTCTAGCAAATGATCCTCATTTAGGTATGACATTACCTTCCGTATGGTACGAGATTCAAATCCACACACCAGAAATGAATGTTTATGGTGTAACCTTGCCAGGCATACCAGGAGTCATCATAGGTTTCAACGAAAACATTGCTTGGGGCGTAACTAACGTATCGCACGATGTAACAGACTTTTACAAGGTAAACTGGGCAGATGAAGCAAAAACTAAGTACAATTATCTAGGGGAAGTAAAAGCAATCGAAGAAATACAGGATACTATAAAAATCCTTGGAGAAGAGCCATACATACACGACCTTAAGTATACCGAACTTGGGCCTATCGTATATTCAGAGGCGGATCATCCAGAGCAGGACCTCATCATGAGATGGCTAGTCAACGAAGATCCAACAAACTTTGAGCTAAGCACTTTTATAGATCTTTGCAAAGCAAAAAACTATAAAGAATATCGAGCTGCCTTGAGTAGTTATGCTATACCTGCTCAAAACTTTGTTTTTGCAGACAACAGTGGAGATATAGCAATCACAGTTACTGGTAAATTTCCGATAAAAGAAGATGGTCAAGGAAAATTCATCTATGAGGAGATAACAGAAAATAATCTTTGGAAAGGATATATCCCCTTCGATAGTCTTCCTCATTCCTACAACCCAACTTCAGGTTTTGTTGGATCTGCAAACCAACACTCTACCACACCCAACTATCCTTATTATTACAATGGTCGCTTTGATCATTATAGAGGCAGGATTCTTCATCAAAAACTATCGAAGATGAATGACATCCGTGCAGAAGACATGATGGCACTTCAAAATGATTCAGAGTCATTGATAGCTCACGACATTCTGCCTGCACTCACAGCTATGGTTGATGAGGGTGATTTCAACGCTCTAAAAAAAGGAATGCTTCAAATGCTCAGAGATTGGGATATGAAATTTGATAAGGATTCAAAAGCTCCGATTCTATTCTATAGTTGGTGGAAAAACATCTATAAATTGACTTGGGATGAAATCGATGCAATAGCGGAAAACAGAGCGGTTTACAAACCTGGTGATTGGCGAACTATTGAAATGATCCAAGAAGATTCCTCAAGCAAATACTTCGACATTCAGGAAACCGAAGCAAAAGAAAAAGCATCAGATATTATAAATCTTGCTTTTGAAAAGACCTACCAAGAGCTAGAAGGTCGAATAAATGAAGAAGCTTATGACTGGGGAACATATTGGTCTGCGCAGGTTATGCACTTAAGCAAAGTACCTGCTCTTTCACATCCTAATGTGGAAGTCAGTGGTTTTAAATATGCCTTAAACGCTATCCGAGGTAGTCACGGTCCATCATGGAGGATGATTGTAGAATTAGATGAATATCCAAAAGCTTATGGGGTTTACCCAGGCGGTCAATCTGGAAATCCTGCTTCAAAACTATATGATTCAAACTTAGACGCTTGGACCAAAGGTGACTATTACGAGCTTCAATTTATGAAAAGCCCTGAGGATGATAGATTTGGCTCAGATTATAACACACTGACCTTTAAAAAATTATAAGTATGAAATTCACTATACACCTTACCCTATTTGTACTTATATGTTTACTAGTGCCAATGTACTCTAATTGGCTTTACATGGCGCCTTTGGGTGCGTTGGTCGGATTTTTCATACCATACAGGAAAACAATTAGTAGTTTTGCATATAGCTTTTTATTTTCGTTCATGACTTGGAGTGGTGCAGCAGCAATGATAGCAATTCCAAACGATATGATCCTCGCAGAACGCGTTGGAGGTATATTAAACATAGGCGGAACAGCTCTAATTCTTGTTACTGGACTTGTTGCTGGACTATTCATGGGTTTATCCGCTGCAAGTGGGCACAGTTTTAAACAAATTTTTAAAAAATAAATTACAACTCAAACATGTATTCCGAAAGTGAAATCAACAAGGCTAGAAAGCGCGTTAAGCAGAAAAAAGACTTTTACAAACACCTACAATCGTACTTGGCTGTAAACATAATCTTCTTTTTTGTTGCAGGCTGGAGCTGGAGGTTTCCTGCCATGTTCTGGGGCATTGGTATAGTATCTCACTATTTCTCAATTTGGGGCATACCTGGTTCGGGCAAAGGAAGTACTGAATGGGAAGAGAAAGAAGTTGAAAGAGAGTTGAAAAAAATGAAAAAGCACAAAACAGGATCGAGTTCCTCGAACCCGGATATAGACGAAAAGCTTGAACTTAAACAAATGGATCCAAGATATAAAGATTCAGATTTCGTATAAAAAAAAGGGTGGTTCTTAGGAACCACCCTTTTTTGTGAAACTACAGACAATGCCACCTTTCAAATGCCAGGCAAGTCCTATATTCCTTCCATAAAAATAATTCCCTCCTCCAGCAATAAGACCAAATCCTTTCTTTAAGGGTGCATATAGGTTAAATCCTGCCTTTAGCCAGGAAGAACCCTGACCGGCTCCTACCGAAACATCCACTCCTTGCTCAAAAGTATGGAAATAGTCTACCCATAGGTCAAAATATATTTTTGAGGCAGCAAAGCCTACTTTTGAAATTATCGTCCCTCCAACCTGAAAATCAGGAATAAAACGAACGTCGGCACCCGTCTGAAACATAAAGAATGCTCCAGTTTTATTGTCAAACTGTACAATTCCTCTTGGTTGAAAACTCACAGCCTTCTGACCGATTGGATTAGCAACAGAAGTAGAATAGTTAGACATAGGAAATGAAAGTCCAACAGCACCAATACGTTTAATAGTCCAATCTCCTTTAACTTGCTTTTTTGACAACTTCTTTACTCCAAGTATAGCATCCTGAAATCCTGCATTCACTTTATTCAATGAAATATATGGAAGCGATAGTATCAAATTACGATCTCCTTTGAGCCCCATAGCCATAAAGAACGAGCCTGTGTAGGTGGTATTACTGATTTCTTGGGCTGTATTTCCAAACTTATAGGTATCATAAGATTCATGGGAATAAGAAAGCACAAGGTCTGTATTTCCTTGAGACTTCATGTAGCCATCAAATGCACCCTGTGCATAGGCTTGGTTTTGATAAATACAAGTGAAAATAATTATCGACAAAAACAGATAACTTCTAAGCATAATTCGAGTTGGTAAAATAAATTAGTCGGCTTTAATCCGATTTCCTTACATAAGAATAAAAATAAAAAAAGGAAGCCCCAAAGGACTTCCAATTTATATTAGCTCAGAATGTACGAATTACATTCTGTTAATAATTTCTGTTCCAAATTCTGAACACTTAAGTAGAGTTGCACCATCCATAAGACGCTCAAAATCGTAAGTAACTTGCTTAGCAGAGATTGCTCCCTCTACACCTTTTACTACAAGATCAGCAGCTTCTGGCCATCCCATGTAACGCAACATCATCTCACCGGAAAGAATCACTGAAGAAGGATTCACCTTATCAAGACCAGTGTACTTTGGTGCAGTACCATGTGTTGCCTCAAAAATAGCTTTACCTGATACGTAGTTGATATTTGCTCCTGGTGCTATACCGATACCTCCAACATTTGCTGCTAGTGCATCTGAAACATAATCACCGTTTAAGTTAAGTGTTGCAATCACTGAATAATCCGCTGGACGTGTCAAGATTTGCTGAAGGAATGCATCAGCAATCGCATCTTTAACAAGAATCTTTCCTGCTGCCATTGCATCATCTTGTGCTTTATTTGCAGCATCCTTACCTGATTCAGCAGCAATTCTATCATACTGTGCCCATGTAAATACGTGATCACCAAACTCGCGCTCTGCAAGCTCATAACCCCATTCTTTGAATTTACCTTCAGTAAATTTCATTATGTTACCCTTGTGTACAAGAGTTACTGATGGAAGTTTATTTTCAATAGCATACTCGATAGAAGCACGAACCAAACGCTCTGTACCTTCAACAGATACTGGCTTAACACCTAGAGAAACTGTATCAGGGAAGCGAATTTGTGTTACACCTAGCTCCTCGATAAGGAATTTCTTAAGCTTTTCAACTTCTTCTGTTCCGTTCAAGTATTCAATACCTGCATAGATATCTTCTGTGTTTTCACGGAAAATAACCATATCAACAAGTTCTGGCTTTTTAACCGGTGAAGGTACTCCCTGGAAGTAAGTCACAGGACGAACACATGCATAAAGGTCAAGCTTTTGTCTAAGTGCTACATTCAATGAACGGATACCACCACCTACAGGAGTTGTAAGAGGTCCTTTGATAGCAACAAGATATTCCTCGATTGCATCAAGTGTTTCCTGTGGCAACCATTCATTCGTTTTATCAAATGCTTTTTGACCTGCAAGTACTTCTTTCCAAACGATTTTACGATCGCCATTATATGCTTTTTCCACAGCAGCATCCAATACACGAACAGCTGAAGCCCAAATATCCGGTCCGATACCGTCACCTTCTATAAATGGGATTATTGGATCATTAGGTACATTTAGTTTACCCCCTTCGATGGTAATTTTTGTTCCACTCATCTTTTATTTCTGATTTTACAATTATTATGATGAAAACACACTTTTCAATAAAAAATCCGCACAAATGTAGGAATTTCAGAGCTATTTCTTAAAGGCTAAAGCCTAAAGTTTAGTTATCATTCTGCACAAAGGCTTAATAATCCCATTTTTTTACACGAAACTAGATGGAACAACATTTTTTTTTATTTAGTTAATGAGGTATACGATTTCAATTAAAAATTGTTTCCTTTATAATCTAAACGGTTAGAATATATGATTAATCCAAATCTGGATCCTTCAGGTGAAAATCTGAATACAGAGGAAAAAAGAGAAGACAAGGCCTTAAGACCACTAAGCCTTGAAGACTTTTCTGGTCAACCTAAAATTGTCAGTAACCTTGAAATTTTTATCAAGGCTGCCATCCAAAGAGAGGAGGCTCTGGATCATGTATTACTGCACGGACCTCCAGGATTAGGAAAGACAACATTATCACATATCATTTCCAATGAACTTGGCTCTGATATGAAGACTACTTCTGGGCCTGTTTTAGAAAAACCAGGGGACTTAGCAGGACTACTTACCAATCTGGACCCCGGAGATGTTCTGTTTATCGATGAAATCCATCGTCTAAATACCGTTGTTGAAGAATATTTGTATTCGGCAATGGAAGACTTCAAGATAGATATCATGATTGACAATGGACCTTCTGCCAGAAGCATCCAAATTGCCTTAAATCCATTTACCCTTGTAGGTGCAACGACGAGAATGGGCCTATTGACTGCACCTATGCGTGCACGATTTGGCATTAATTGCCATATGGATTATTACGATAAAGAAACACTCAAGAAGATCATATTCAGATCCGCAAGTATACTAAAAGTGCCTATAGAAGAAGCCGGAGCAAATGAGATAGCAGGCAGAAGCCGCGGAACTCCAAGAATAGCAAATGCACTCCTCAGAAGAGTTAGAGATTTTGCAGAGATTAAAGGAAATGGAACCATTGACCAAGAAATTTCTCAGATTGGTCTGACGGCACTTAACGTGGACAACTATGGTCTGGACGAGATGGACAATAAAATACTGAAAGCAATAATAAATAAATTCAATGGTGGCCCTGTTGGAATATCAACTATTGCTACAGCTGTGGGAGAAGAAGCTGGAACAATCGAAGAAGTTCATGAGCCCTTCTTGATAATGGAAGGATTTATTCAGCGAACTACTCGTGGTCGAATAGTAACTCCAAAAGCTTACGAGCACCTTAAAATTGCTCAACCTCCAAACCAAAATGGTTTATTTTAAAAAAAAATCAGCTTACCAAATTGGCAAGCTGATTTTTTTTTATGCCTTTGCTTTAGGCGTATTGAAATTAAATGGAGGTACATTTCCGCCCTTGTTGGCATCAATTTCTCCAAATTGAGCCTCAAACTTATTTACATTATCTGTTAAAGCCTGAAGCAATTTCTTAGCATGTACAGGTGTAAGAATCACTCTTGACTTCACCTTAGCCTTTGGCACATTGGGCACCAACCTTACAAAGTCAACAACAAATTCTGAATTTGAATGCGATATGATAGCCAGATTGGAATAGGTTCCTTCAGCTATATCCTCTGGTATCTCAATATTTAACTTATTGCCTTGTTTTTCGTCTGCCATATCTTTTAAGTTTTAATTGTATACTATATTGTAAATGCATAAATACCCAAATGGTTAAATAATTCACAAGAAAACATGAAAAAATACTTCGAAACGAATAAGATTCTATGGGATAGTCGCACAAAGGTCCATATAGCATCTGAATTCTATGAGATGGATGCCTTTCTCCGTGGAAAAAATAGTCTTAAAGAAATTGAACTTGAATTGCTGCCTAATGTCAAAGATAAATCCATTTTACACCTGCAATGTCACTTTGGTCAAGATAGCCTGAGTCTTGCTAGGATGGGTGCAAAAGTTACTGGAGTAGATATTTCAGAAACAAGCATAGCAAAAGCAAAAGAGTTGAATGATAAGCTTGGCCTTGATGCAAGGTTCATTTGTGCAAATGTTTACGACACCCCTGACTATCTTGATGAAAAATATGACCTTGTATTTATATCATATGGTGCAATTTGTTGGCTCCCTGACCTGGACAAATGGGCATCTGTTATTTCAAATTGCCTAAAAAAAGATGGTCAACTAATTTTGGCAGAATTCCATCCGGTCATCTACATGTACAACTGGGAAAATCACAAATTAGAATATAGTTATTTCAATACAGGAGCACCCTACGAGGAGACTGTAAAAGGGACTTATGCAGATACTGAATCTGCTATTGAATTCAAAGAATACTTCTGGACACATTCGCTTTCAGAGGTCATTCAGGCTTTAATAAATAGCGGTCTAGACTTAAATACAATCAAAGAATATGACTTCTCGCCGTACAATTGTTTTGAGAATATGTTTGAGCGTGTCCCTGGCAGGTATGTATATGGAATAACACAAGAAAACTTTCCGCACGTATTTGCACTTGTTGCCAAAAAAAAATAAAGCCGGTCTAGGACCGGCTTTATCTTATTTTTTAGTTGTCGTTTTCTTCTTAGCAGGAGCCTTTTTCTTAGGCGCTGCTTTCTTTTTCCCAAATGCATTAGGAATCTCCTCTGAAACATATGCTTTTACTGCATCCAAAGTAAGATCTTCTGCTTCTTCTTTCGTCATTCGCTTACCTTCCGCATTTTTTGGAAGCTTTATACTCTTCTTTTTGAATCGAATAAAAGGTCCCCATCTGCCATTTTCGACTGCTAAGTCTATATCAGCCCAACGATGGATATAGCGATTTGCCTCTTTTTCCACTTTTGCAGCTATTAGCTCAATTATATCATCCGAACTTAAATTATCCGGATCATATTTCTTAGATATGTTGATGAACATCTTGTTCCATTTCAAGAAAGGCCCAAAACGACCTTTACCCTGAGTTACAGGTAAATCTTGATAGGTAGCAACTGGAGCATCTTCTTGTATTTTCAGTTCAATCAATTCCTCCGCTTTATCCTGTCCAATAGTCATAGGGTCTATTGTCCTTGGAATTGAAACATATTTTTCTCCGAATCGGATATATGGTCCAAATCTTCCAGAGGCAACAGTTACCTCCATTCCTTTGTAGGGTTCTAAAGACTTAGGCAGTTGGAAAAGGTCTAGCGCTTCTTCTAGATCAGTCAATTCTTCCATGGACTGCCCTGCTTTCAAGTTTGCATATTTAGGTTTCTCCTCCTCCTCTAGTTCTTCCGGTTTACCGATCTGCACGACTGGTCTACCAAACTTGGTCATTCGAACGAGCACTGTTCTACCCGATTCAGGATCTTTTCCTAAAATACGTTCTCCAGAAGCACGGTCGGCCTTTTCTATGGTCTCTAATACTGTATTATGGAATGAATGATAGAAACCTTCTAACATTTCAACCCAATTCTCTTTACCTGAAGCAATCAAGTCAAAACGCTCTTCCATCTCTTTGGTAAATCCAAAGTTCATGATGTTATCAAAGTGCTTTTCAAGGAAATCCGTAACCACGATACCCATGTCTGTGCTGAACAATCTGTTCTTTACGACACCTGTACGTTCTGTGTTTTGAGTTTCAGCTATTGTATCATCCGAAGACAAGGTGATCGTCTGAAACTTACGATCTGTACCTTCTCTACTGTCTTTTACAACATAACCTCTACCAACCTCCATGATTTTACCAATCGTGGATGCATATGTAGAAGGCCTTCCTATACCGAGTTCTTCTAACTTCTTAACCAATGTAGCTTCAGTAAATCTTGCTGCTGCTTTTGTGAAGCGTTCCTTCGCAGTCATAAGCGTGAAACTAAGTGCCTGACCCTCTCTTAATGGAGGAAGCATGCCTTTAGTATCTTCATCGTCATTATCCTTACCCTCTAGATATATTTTTAGGTAGCCATCGAACTTGATCATTTGACCCTCAGCGACAAGTACTTCATCCCTGTTTGTTGAAATGCCTACATCCACTATCGTTTTTTCGATAACCGCATCAGACATCTGACAGGCTAAGGTGCGTAAACGAATTAGATCATAAAGACGCTTTTGGTCCCTATCATCGGGTGCATCTTTGCGATCAATATAAGTAGGTCGTATAGCTTCGTGTGCCTCTTGGGCATTCTGATTTTTATTTTTGAATCGTCTGAATTGATGGTACTTCTCACCATAATCAGCAACTACTTGCTTTTCAATTGCACTAAGTGCTACATCACTCAAGGTGATGGAATCCGTACGCATATAGGTTATGAAACCTTTCTCATATAAAGACTGAGCAGCTGACATCGTACGCTTTACAGCAAAACCAAGCTTTCGGCTAGCTTCCTGCTGAAGGGTAGATGTTGTAAATGGAGCTGGTGGCTTGCGCTTAGAAGGTTTTACCTGGATATTGTTGATAGAGTATGAAGCTAGCTTACAAGTCTCTAAGAAACTATTCGCTTCCTCTTTATTATCAATCTTACGCTTCAACTCAGCTTTAAGCTCTACTTGTTTTCCATTTTGATTTTCAACATTAAATAAAGCTTCTACTTTATAAAAGTTTGTCGGATCAAATTTTTGAATCTCCCGCTCTTTATCCACGATAAGCTTTACCGCTACAGACTGCACACGACCAGCGGATAGATTACCTTTTACCTTCTTCCACAACACCTCAGATAGTTCAAATCCAACGAGTCTATCTAAAAGGCGTCTTGCCTGTTGTGCATCGACTAGAGAAAGGTCTAGAGTCCTAGGATTTGCAATTGCTTTTTTGATAGCAGGAGCCGTAATTTCCCTGAAGACAATACGTTTAGTTGTATTTTCATCCAGCTTTAGAACCTTACACAAATGCCAGGATATAGCTTCTCCTTCTCGATCTTCATCCGTCGCGAGTAAGATCTCATCAACCTTCTTAGCAAGGCTTTTCAATTCCTTAACGGTTTTGGCCTTTTCAGGAGATATGACATATTTAGGTTTAAAGCCGTTGGCTACGTCTATAGCATCTCCCGACTTCGGCAGATCCCTAATGTGTCCTACTGAAGATGTAACGACATAGTCGTTATCATCTATCTTTTTTAATATATTTTCAATGGTCTTCGCCTTAGCTGGCGACTCCACGATTACAAGATGCTTAGACATAAGTG
>JBELIG010000081.1:0-12302 GCA_042091035.1 Sphingobacteriales bacterium
TGTGATTCAATAAGTAAACCAATTCCTTTTGGCTCTACGACTTATTCTTTTGCATTTAATGATCTTGCTGGCTCAGAACTTGGGGAAGATATATTTATTAGTAGCATTGCTTTCAAGATCGAGCATGCCTACGTCACTGACCTGACTTTACGATTAATTAGCCCCTCGGGTGCCAGTGTTTTACTTTTTGAGCAGGTGGGCGGTAATGGTGATGATTTTGGAGATATACAGAACCCTGATCCCTGTAGTAATGCTACGCATTTAGTATCTGTGCAGAATGATGAATATTGCAGTGCATTGTCAATTGAGGACGGAGTGGCACCATTTATCGGTTCCTTCAAGCCGGAGGGTGCCTTAGAAGATTTTTACGATTCTTCTAGTCCCAATGGTGATTGGGTACTTGAAATAGATGATAATAATCCTAGTGATGACGGAACACTTGTTTATTTTGATATAATGTTTGCTGCAGAATCTTGCAATCGTCCCGTTGTTCAGAGCATTTCAACCGTCAATACCACAGCTGTAGAATTAGATATAGAAGACAATGAAGACGATTGCTCAGCGCTTATTGTTGAGTGGGGTGGGCCTGGTTTTATTCCTGGTGCGGATGATCAAATAGGGGGAGGTATTAATTTATTACAATTTGATTGTTCAGATGATCTGATTATAAATGGACTTGTTGGTCAGGCGCAGTATGAAGTTTATGTTAGAAGAAAATGTTCGGATAATCAATGGTCTTTAAACAGTTGTGTTGAGGTATTTAGCACAGCATGTGCAGCTTCTCCGATTACCTTTTTAACTGACTTTAATATCCAAGATGGCTTTTCATATACACCAGCATGTAGTGAAAATTATACCTTACCTGGAGCATGGATGAACTATGATTCAGGAGATCGCATGGATTGGGGGATATTGGCTGGAACTTCAAATATTGGGACTAATTCAACGACGGGTGCTGGTAATTGCCTTTACTTGCACGATAATTGTTTTGGCAAAGATTCTGTGCTGCTATACTCTCCATGTATAGATATTGTCGCCGCTGATCCGACAGCCTGTCATATGTCTTTCGATGCTTTAATCAAAAGTCCAAATGCATTTGATTTTTTTAAACTTCAGATAAGTTTAAATGGAGGCTTTATATACACTGATCTTTGGACTGCCGATCTGGATGAGGGTACGGAGGTTTGGGAGAAAATTTATATTGATCTTAGCAATTTTGATGGAGCTAATGCGCAGTTCCGTTTTTTTGCAAAAAGAGGAAATAAAAGCAGTGGCCGTGCATACTTAGATAATATAGCTTTTAACGGTTCATTAAATGCAGGAGGTGCTTTATTTACCTATTTCATTGATGATGATTTGGATGGTTTTGGTACTGAAAGATTGGGAATGCCTTCATGCTCTAATCAAGCGCTTGCAGGGTTTAGTTCAAACGCTGATGATTGTGACGATACAGATTCTAATATAAATCCTGCTGCAGAAGAGCTGGCCTGTAATGGTCTTGATGATGATTGTAACAGTGCTACCTCAGATCTTGACCTACCAGTTCCATTGGTCCCTGGTGTATTTACAATATGTTCGATGGAAGAGATATCGATTGCTTTATCCACCATCAACGATTATGATGTTCTTTGGTATAACACAGAAACTGGGGGACAAGCATTCCATGATGAGGTAAGCTATGATTATATTAAATCCAATATAGCTTCAAGTGATACTTTAATCGACTATCTTTTTGTAGAATACAGTGCCGGTGATTGTCGTAGTTCGGAGCGCGCTATGATTCAGTTTAATATTCTCCCCGGACCAGACCTAACTATAGATACGAGTACATTAGATGATGTCTGTTTTGGGGATAGTATAAATCTTCAAAATTTATCCATTCAAGATAATCAAGGTCTAAGTCAGAGTTTGACATTTTATTCTGATGTTGATCTGAACATAGAGCTAGAAGCGCCATTTCAGGTACCGGTTGCGGGGACTGAGGAAATATGGGTAGAAGGTTTAGCTACAAACAACTGCAGGGATGTTTTAGCTATCACTTTAGAGTCAAAGGATTATTTAGGGCTTGAAATTAATGGTGATTCTGTGGTTTGTACTGGTTCTGATTTTACCATTGGATATGAGATAATACCCGAATACAATATCGAATCATTACTTTGGAGCAATGGCTTAAATACTTCTGAACTAAGCGATCAATTTTCAGGTTTTTCAGATTCACTTTTGTATTGGATTAGAGTGGAGGACGAGTTTGCTTGTATAGATACAGATAGTATCTGGATCATAAGAAATAATTTTATTGATTCTCTGCAACTTTCAATGACTGATGTAACGGAGTGTTTTGAAACGGACGACGGTAGTTTACAAGTAACTCCATTTGGTCCCCTACAGTCTTATAAGTTTACATTAAGTGAAGTAGGAGGGCAGAAGCTCATCCAAGAAGGGCTTACAGCGACTTTTACAGATTTGGCTAGTGGTTTGTATACCTTGTCTATAGAGAACCCTCAAGACCCATTCTGTGTGTTTGATTATCCGGAGACTATAATTATAAATGGCGGTGGGGCTACTGTCGATTTAGTATTGGTTGATTCTGTTAAGTGCCAAGGAGCATCAGACGGTTCCATCGAACTTCAAATTAATGGAGTAAATCCCTCTATAAATTGGTCTAATGGTATAATGGATCAAGCTATATTGTCAAATTTGAATGCAGGAAATTATAGTGTTACAATCTCTGATGAAAATTGTGATCTTGTTTTAGATAGTATCCAAGTAAATGAACCTGATCCGCTTCAAATAAATGTACTGGAAATGGTTGATACTGTTTCTTGCTTTGGAGCCTCAGATGGATTTATCGAAGTATTTACAGTTGGAGGCACCCAGCCTCTAAATTATTTATGGTCTAATTTAGAGGAAGCAAGCAAGGTGGAGAACCTAGAAGAAGGTAATTATAGTTTGACTGTTATCGATGGAAATAATTGTGTAGAAGAAGCTTCGTTTTTCATTAATTCTCCTGATAAGATATCCATAACCTCGGATCTTACTAATCCCTCTTGTTCGGACTTTGATGATGGCTCTATAGGGATTTTAGCATCCGGTGGATCTGGTCAATTTCAGTATTTTTGGGACGGAGTTTTAGGTCAAGCCAATCGTTCTGATTTAGCTACTGGTAACTATGGATTAGTAGTGGAGGATGACAAGAATTGTATGCTTGACACGATTGTGGTCCTTGAGCCATTCAGTCCACTAGATGCTCAAATTATTAATTTGGAGCCAGCCACCTGCCTTGGGCTAGAAAATGGCGAAGCTCAGCTTGAGGTAAGCGGTGGCCAAGGTGCTTACAGTATATTGTGGGAGGATGGAAACTCCTCTTTGATTCGTTCTGATTTAGAATTGGGTGCCTACAAAGTTACTATTTCAGATTCTTCTAATTGCTCTGTTGAAGTCCAAGTGGAAGTAGGAATAGAGGAGGAGATTTCGGTGGATTGGACTTTACACCCTGCAAGCTGTTTATCTAAATCGGATGGGAAGATTGAAATAAATACTGCAAGTGGTCAATCTCCCAACAGCTATTCAATTTTTCAGAATGGAGCTGCCTTAGACTTTGATGCACTTCCTGGTGGAGAATTATTATTGGTTTACATGGATGGGAGAGCTTGTGTAGATAGCACTTGGATCACGCATGAAGCTATGGATGCATTTGACACAAATATTGTATTAGAAGACCCTAATTGTGAGAATGCTCCAACAGGACAAATCAGCTTAGGCATTGATGGAAACTTTGTTCCTTATACTTTTGCATGGGAAGATTCAAATTCCACTGAAAAGGACAGACCTGAACTACAAGCGGGTACCTACACGGTTACCATAACAGATGGACAAGGTTGTTCAGAGTCCGAGGAAATAGTTTTGGAGGCTCAATCTGATATACAGATACTTCCTGTTTTTGTTGATTCAATTTCTTGCACAGGCAAGCAAGATGGAGCTGTTTTTGTAGAAGTAATTGGTGGCGTTGAGCCCTATTCCTTCACTTGGAATAATGGAGAACATAGTAAGAACTTGGAAAACTTAAGTCCTGATATTTATCAATTAACGGTAGTCGATTCCCTTAACTGTGCTGTTGAATCAGATAGTTTTAATTTGACAGCTGTACAGCAAATGCAAGTAAGTTTAAATTATATTGAGGATAGTTCATTCCCATGTACAAATAAGCCCCTTGATTCTCTAAAACTAAGTATAAGTGGCGGAAGGGCTCCTTATTCAGCGATGTGGTCTGATGGAAGTACAGACTTGTTTTACTTTAATCCTAGTCCTGATATTTATGAAGTTAATGTAACAGACAACTATGGATGTTCTGAAAGTTTAGATAATATTATTGTAAAGTCAAATCCAGAATTAATAGAATTGCAACACGATTTTTTAAATAATTCCACCTATTCTTGCGATGAAGGTTTATTGATAGACACTGTTATGTTTATTTTAATCGAGGGTCAAGTCCCTCTGAATTATTCTATTTCTAATGCTCAGGGAGTTTTGATTGATTCAGGAATTACATACGATTCAGTATTTACATTTTCCCACCCAATTTCTGATACCTATGAACTTGAATTAAATGATTTAAATGGCTGTACATTTAAGGTGGAGGATTTAGTTCTTGAAAAAATTGATATACTCAGTTTAGAGCTTGATGAGATTCAAAGCCAGAGTTGTGCTTATATCGAAGATGCAAGTATTGAATTTAGCCAGTCTGGTGGTAATGCTCCTTTTGCTTATACCTTGGTTTTTGATGGTGAGGAACAGGTGTTTTCAAATACCTTGATTGAAGACCTTTCGTTTGGCGATTATGAAATTATTGTTTCAGATGGATTTAATTGTAGCGATACTTTAGTGGCAAGTATTCAGGAAACTGTTGCAGTGGAAGCTGAGGTGATTCTATCTGGAGTCAATAATTGTTTTGGGGATAATAATGTTGCGGTTGATACTATTATATTTTCTCAAGGCGACCAATTTGATTATGAATTGGATTGGTCAAGCGAGATAATTGGTCTTGCAGCTGGCTCAGATACCTTGTATATTCTTACGGAGGAGGGTTGTGTTTATGAAGAATATTTTGAGGTTGATAATCTTTCAGATAGCCCAGTTCAAATAAATGAATCACTTTCTTATAAAGAAGACCCTTCATGTCTTTCTCCTCCAGATGGAAGTATCAATCTGACTGTCACAGGAGGAAATAGCCCGTATAATTTCATGTGGGAAATTATTAATGAAGAAGATTCTTATGAACAAATAACGGATACTAGTCTTAATCTGGATCAGTTGACGGATGGGTTGTATTCAATTACTATTACCGACGCGAATAATTGTCCCGTTCAACAATCACCATTTTTGGCAATTGAATTAAATGATGAGGATGTGTTTCGGGTAGAATCAGATTATGAACAGCTCTGCTTTAATGAATCGAATACCTTGATTGAATTTCAATTAGAGGGAGGATTAATGCCGTATTCTATTGAATGGGATGGGGGAGTTTTGGAAAACATATATGCCTCAATTTCAATTGTTGACGGCATTATTCCAGAACAGTATGATTTCACTATTACAGATGTTAATGATTGTGAGATTATAAATACAATAGATCTAATGTTAGGAGATTCAATTATTTTGTCAGAGTACGAGCTTAATGCCGGTACTTTGATTTTGGTTTTTGAGGATCCTACATCAAGTTTGTCTTATTCCTGGGGCGTCAATGAATTTATTGTAGAAGAATTTGATGTAGGAATTCAATTCACAGAGCCAGACATCTTCCAGCTCTTAGTAATAGATGAGTTGGACTGTTCGGAGACCTTTGTATTTGATATTAATGCATTAATCAATAAGGTAGAAGCCGCAGCACTTGACCATTCAATTAATGTGTTTCCTAATCCTAGTTCGGAAAAATTAAATATAGAATTAGATGCAGTTCCAAACCAAACCTTGGACCTATTGTTGTTTGATAACATGGGTAAATTAGTCGTTAGGGAAGAAATAAATACCCAGCTATTTACTTATGATATACCTGGGTATCTAAAATCTGGAGTGTATAGCCTGATTATCTTGGAAGATGAAAGGCCTTGGGCTTACAAGCGTTTTATTATATCAAAATAGAAAAACATTATTCTAGTATCTTGAAGGTTGTTCGTCTATTTGCCTGATGTTGTTCCTCTGTGCATTTGGAACAAATGCAGTTGACGTAAGGTCTTGATTTACCGTATCCACGTGCTTCGATTCGATTCTCATCAATGCCGGACTCAATCAGGAATTCCACTGCTGATAGTGCTCTTTTATAAGAGAGGCTTGCATTATAGTCTTCATCACCACGACAGTCGGTGTGAGAGGCTAGTTCAATTGTTATCTTAGGATTGAGCAATAAATTTTTAGCCAATACTTTTAGTGTAGGCTCTGCATCACGACGTATATTCGATGCATCGAAGTCATAGTAGATATTGTCTAAGGTAATTTCAATTTCCTCATATATTTTGTCGAGCACAATTTCTAATTCATAGCTTTGTATAGGGTTGTTTGGATCTTTTCCGAGTCCCTTTGTTGTGAATGAACTAGAGTTCGTTAAATAGGCTGTTTTACGGCCAATAAATTCATAGTCTGTATCTGCATCAAGTTCTAGACTTAAAAGTCCATCTGCACCAATTTCCATTTGATTACCCATGAATGAGATAGTACCTTCAAGGGGTTTTCTACCTAAAACTTTTGAGTTTGGATTGAAGGCTTCTTCATAGACTTTTTCGAGAAGGTAAACATCAAGCTTGATCTTATAGTCTATAACTTTGACGATATCTGGTGTATCTATTTCTACTGGGATTGTTTTTTCGAATCTAAATATATTGTCTTCAGCACCATTTCTGGAAGAACTGAAATAACCTTTAGCACTTACTTTATCTGTAGCCTTAAAAAAAGGATCTGGCACATAGGCGAAATCGTCATAGCCAGAGTTTATAGGTGTTTTTAGGTTGTATGCCTGTGTCCAAGCTCCTCCGGGAAGTCTATGGACTTTGAATACATCTAGTCCGCCAAGACCTGTATGTCCTTCAGAAGCGAAATAAAGCGTATCATTGATCATGTAGGGGAACTGGTCATTTTTAGCAGAATTTATGTTGCGACCCAATTTTTCTGGGTAGGCATATCCCTCTGATCCTTTTACTGAATAGTATATGTCGAATTTACCCCAACCGTTTATCATATCGGAGGAAAAAAACAAGGTGTCACCAGTACTGCTTAGTGCAGGGTGCATATAATTAGCCTCCTCTTCAATAAACCCGAGTTCTACAGGCTTAGTCCATCCATCTGCAGTCCGTTCAGCAGAGTATAGACTGCAATAATTTTTTTCGAGTCCCTTCACTACAGGGCATCGGCTGAATATGATCGTATTGCCATCTGATGACAGGGTAGGGTTTGCATCATTGCTTATTTTACCTATATCGGTAAAACTAATTGCTTGACTACTTCCTGTAAGCTTATTGTATTGATAAATGGCTGAATAAGCATTTCCAGTCCAATTATAGGTGTTTTCAGATTTAGATTTTGAATCTACACTTGAAGGGAAGCGATCAGATGTGAACAGGATATTATCCTTGTCTAGGAAACTTATACCATAGTCTGACTGAGCAGAATTGAAATCTGCTTCAAACACTCTAAAACTGATCTTTTCTTTTTTCCAGGCCTTGGCTATTTCACAAGATGTAATATCTTTCCTGTATTCATAAGGGGATCCTATTTCAAAACCCAATTCCTTGAATGCTCGAATAGCTTCATCGTATCGTTCAGCTTGTTTCAGGGTTACTGCTTTTTCTTTCAGGGCTTCTGGTCCATATTGATAGTCATAGGCTTGTCCAAACCATTTTATAGCGGCCTCTGGCTCTTTTGTGTTCTGCAAACTTTTTCCAATAAGAAAGGCGATCTGACCTTTTCTTACTCGGCTTTTTTCAGCATCGAATTCAGATTCTAGCAATGTAGCGGCAAGGTCGAACTGATAACGTTCATAGGCCACTTTACCATCACGTATCTTTTGATTGTACGTACAAGCGCTCAAAAAGGAAAGGACGAGTAGTAGGAAGGGATATTTTATCTTCATATGGGTAAGGACATTTTGTATCTTAAAATAACGCAAAAAATGGTATTTCTGTTCTTAGTAGCTAAGACTAATATTTTTTTAACACTTAAGGTATTACTTTAACTGGCCTTAATTGAATCTTCAATGGCTTATGGATATAAAAAAACCCTTTGTCTTATATGACAAAGGGTTTTTTGTATGTAACACTAAGTTAATTCTTAAGCTTTTACTGCTTTTGATTTCTTAGTTTTAGCATTCGGAGCTTCCTTTGCACTTAATGACTTGTTTTTCAATAAGTCAGAAAGAATAGGAGTAGCTACGAAGATCGAAGAATATGTACCTACAATCACACCAATTAATAGTGCGAAAGAGAATCCTTTGATACTTCCACCACCGAAAACAAAAAGAATAAGAACAACGAAAAGTGTTGTAAGTGAAGTAATCACTGTACGACTCACTGTTGAGTTGATCGCAAGGTTGATAACTTCTTCTTTTGTTTTGCCTGTATAGGTGTTTGTGTATTCACGGATACGGTCAAAAACGACCACGGTATCATTTATCGAATAACCAATTACAGTAAGAATTGCTGCGATGAATGCCTGGTCAATCTCCATAGACCAAGGGAATAGACCCCAACCGATAGAGAAAATACCTAGTGTAACCATAACATCGTGGAATAGAGCGGATATCGCACCTACAGAGAATTCCCATCTTGAGAACCTCAAAAGAAGGTAAAGGAAGATAATCGCTAAAGCGAATAATCCTGCCTTATAGGATGACTTAGTAATGTCATCTGCAATAGTAGGACCTACTTTTGATGATTGGACTACATGTGTATTACCATTTGATTCGATGTCGCTAAAGTCTGCAAGACTTACTTGGTCAATCGTTGAAATACCCTGGTGAAGTGCCTCCATTACTTTGTCAGCAGCATCATCATCCGTATTTTCAATCATGTATGATGTAACGATATTGAATGTATTTCTTGTATCTACAGCTTTTACAACTGGCTCATCACCGAAAGAAACAGCTAGCGCCTCTCTTATTTGATCTGCTTCTACTTCCTTCGCAAACTCTACATTGTATGAGTAACCTCCTTTAAAGTCGATACCAAGATCAAATCCTTTCATAAAGATTGATGCAATACCTGCAAGGATGATAACTGAAGATATAACATAAGCACGCTTACGCTTTCCTAACCAGTCAATTGTTAGTCCTGTAAATGCATTCTTAGAGAATCCAGAAGAGAAATTGATATTTCTACCACTTTTCATCCATTGGTCAATCAGTAGACGACCTATAAGAACTGCTGTGAAAATTGATGAAACTACACCAACCATTAAAACTACAGCAAATCCTTTTATTGGACCAAGACCGAAGTATGCCAATACCATTGCTGTAAGGAAGGTAGTTACGTTTGCATCTATAATTGCGGAGTATGAGTTAGAGAAACCATCTGCGATGGCATTCTTAACAGATTTTCCAAGATTTAACTCTTCACGGATACGCTCGTAGATAATCACGTTTGCATCCACGGCCATACCGATAGTAAGCACGATACCTGCAATACCAGGAAGCGTCAATACTGTTCCGAACTGAGCCAATACTCCAAAGATGAAGAATAGGTTCAACAATAGGGAAAGAATTGAAACCACACCTCCAGTACTGTAATATGCGATCATGAACAATAGTACAAGACCGAAACCAATAAGAAGTGCTTTGATTGAACGTGAAATGTTCTCTTCACCTAGTGAAGGTCCGATTACGTTATCCTGAATAATCTCGACAGTAGCAGGTAATTTACCTACCTGAAGGATAGACGCTAAATCTTTTGCTTCTTGTGTACTGAAGTTACCAGAGATAGAAGAACTACCACCTTTAATTGCTTGATTTACACGTGGAGCAGATGCTACCTCGTTATCTAGTACGATTGCAATCTCTCTGTTGTCGTCGTTAAATGCTGCTTCGGTCATGTTTGCCCAAATGCTAGTTCCTTTGCCGTCCATAACAAGGGATACTTCCATCTCACCCGATGAAGGGTTTGGAGAGTATGTTGCTGATTGTACGTTTTCACCAGTCATTTTTGCTTGACCACCGAAAGGAACTTTCACACCATAAAGCATATATTGATTCGTCGCATCATTGTTTTCATCCGCTACTGGAGCACGGCCCCAAAGGAATTTAACATCTGAAGGGAAAAACCCTTTTACGTCGTCACGCTTCAGATAATTCATAACCGCATCACGGTTGTTTTTATCTGCAACACCAAATACTGGAAGACCTCCAACTGAACCGTCGTTGATCGCAAATTTATCGAATAATGGGCCACCTTGACCAGTAGCAAGTGTATCTACACGCTCAATTTCTCCAAGAATATCATTCCCTAGAGAGTCTTTTCTGTAGATTGTATCTATAGTTAATCCGCCTGCGTATTTATCTGCTGTAATTAGGTATTGGTTCGCTTGAAAGAAACCGTTTGTTACCTGCGCATCTCTAAGGTTGTAACAATCCCAAAATGCAAGTTCAGCAGTTGCCTGAAGGAACTGTCTAGCTCGTTGTGGGTTGTCAATACCTGGTAGTTCAACTAAGATCAGGTTACGAGCTTCATCCAAAGTAACATTTGGTTGAGCAACACCTAATTTATCAATACGCTTCTTTAGAAGCGAGAATGTACGTTGAACAGTTTCTTTAGATAAGCTTTGAAGCTGACGTTGAATATCACCATCAGTTGTACTTGTATTTACCTCTAGTTGCTTTGAACGTCTGAAAACCTTTGATAAAGGTTCATCTGAATTAGCTTTCCATGCTCTAACAAAAAGAGTTACATAATCTGACTGCTCCGATTTCAGGGCTTCCTCTGCTTGATCTAACGCTTTTTCGAACACGGGATCCTGATAATTATAGGAGAGTGCTTTTATAAACTCTCTTAGGTCTACTTGTAATACGACAGACATACCTCCTTTAAGGTCCAAACCTAAAGCCAATTGGCTTTGCTTTAAATCTTGGTAAGTGAAGTCATTGATTAATGGGATGGAAAAAACCACCTCAGTACTCATAGAATCCAAGAAATCAATTCTTGCCTTCTTTTCTGCGTCCTCTCTTTGCTCTTGATCTTCGATAGATTGAGTAATTTCCTTAGCATACTCTTCTGCGTGCTTCTCAACTTTGTTTGTTGGAAGTATCAGAAGGTATTGGTAAAAACATACCAGTGAAATCACTACAAGAAAGAACCTTACAATTCCTTTTCCTTGCATTTTGAAAAATTTTAATTAAATGAAAAAGCGTTAAAAAAAATTAAATTAAATGATTTAACCTTGTGACAACCAATTGATTGCCGTTTGGTTAGATAGTTTACCATATTTTTTAAAATATGTGAAACACCGCAAATATAAAGTTTTTACACTTTTTTCTGAATAAATAGCGCTTTATTCAATAGGTAGGAGGGAATAGAGTATGAAAAAAATGGTAAACTCAGGTATTATAGGTCCAATCGGTTAAGTGGGGTGTTGTCTAAAAAGGCAGCTATGTTAAGAGCTAGACCTTCCATAAGTCTTTTTCTAGAGGCTACAGAGGCCCAAGCTACATGCGGAGTGATAAAGCAATTCTTAGCATCTAATAATGGATTGTTTGCTTGAGGAGGTTCCGAACTTAGAACATCCAAAAATGCTGCACGAATAATTCCATTATTTAAGGATTCTGCAAGTTCCGCTTCATGTATTAAACCACCTCGGCCTGTATTGACTAAAATGGCCTGCTTTGGCATAGTTTCAATAAGTGCCTTATTGATCATTTGTTTAGAGGATTGATTCAGCGGAATGTGCAGACTAAGAATTTCTGAAGTACGGATTAATGTTTCGGGTTCTACAAATTCTACACCATCAATCTGTGAGCGCTCAGGATATTTATTGACAGCCTGCACCTGCATGCCAAAGGCAAGTGCTAGCTTAGCAAGCTGTTGTCCGATCTGGCCAAATCCATATATTCCTATTCGTTTTCCCTGCAATTCTTCTATCGGATTCAGATAAAAGCAAAAGTCTTCACTTTTAGACCACTTTCCTTCTGACACCTTTGACCAAAAGTCTTTGGGTTGATTGAAATAAGAAAGGAGTTGAGCAAAAACATGCTGCGCTACACCGCTTGTTGAATATCCTTTTACATTACATACTGCGATGCCTAGATCTTTTGCAGCTTGGATGTCTACATT
>JBELIG010000082.1:0-12129 GCA_042091035.1 Sphingobacteriales bacterium
CTTCGCTTTGAGAGGAACACACTCTTGTTTGAAATCCTTGAGCTCGAAAAGTTGCTCTTAACCAAGCTGATAAAAAACAATATTGAGGAACCTGTATTTGAGCTTATATCTTCATCAAATGAGGTCTTGGGTAAGATTAATAATATCAATACGTTCAAAGATTTATCGCTTAAATTATATAGTTTTTATTTGAAAATTGGATTCATTCGGAATGATAAAGACTTTGAGGTAGTTAGTTCATTCATGCATTCGACCTTACCTAAGTTTAATGAAAAAGACTTGTGCTTCGAGGAAAAAATTCATCTATATAATGCACTAGCAGGATATCATTTCTTTATTCAAGATCTACAACGAGGCTATTCTTATGCCCAAAAGTGGGTCGATCTCTTTCTTAATGAGACAGACAGGCAGATTTCTAACACTGAAAATTACCTCAAGGCGATCAATAATTTGCTTGTTGCACAATCCAAGCTCTCCCTTTTTTCGGGCTTCAAAAGGACCTTGTCTTTGTTCGAAGAAGTAATTGCCAATAAGAAAATCATTAAGACTAAGAACATAGAGTTACTGATTTTTAAATATCAGTCCACTTCCCTAATCAATAAGTTTTTTATCCTGGGAGATTTTAAATCTGGGGTAGGAATAATACCAAGTATTGCCCAAGAACTAGATAATAAGCGTTTGTTCTTGGATACGCATTATGTATTGATTTTTTACTATAAGTTCGCTTGTATGTACTTTGGAAATGCACAGTATGAGCATGCAATATTTTGGTTGAATGAGATACTGAATACGAAGGATGTGGATCTAAGATCAGACGTACTTGTATTTGCCAGAATTTTGAATATTATCAGTCATTATGAGATGGATAATACGGATTTAATGGAGTACAATGTTAGATCTACCTACAGGTTTCTTTTGAAAAAGGGTGATTTTCACCGCTTTCAAAAGGCTATTATTAAATTCTTGAGAAGGATGCCTAAGTTGACGGATTCCGAGTTGAGTGGTGCTTTCTTAGACTTGAAATCTGAGCTTTTACCACTTACTAAGAATCTGTATGAAAAACGATCCTTCATATACTTTGATATCATATCTTGGCTCGAAAGTAAGATAGAAGGTCGCACGGTACAAGAGGTTATTCGCGAAAAAGCCTCTAGTCTTTTAGGGCAAGAAATCGATCTTGAGCCATAATTTTATTTTGGGTTATAGATCCTTTTTGCTTGTTTATAAACAAGCTCTTTATTCAGACTCATAGGTTTAAGTTTCTGATTGGTGAATAATTCCATTTGATCGGTATGATGGGCGCTATCCTCATGGTTTGAAGCTCCGTATGCATTTATACTTTCAATTATGGGGCCGTCTTTTGTCCATTGGACCATTTGAATGTAGGAATCTCCTGCGATAGGACGCACTGTACCATCTTCTTGGATTGTACTATATACGGCAGCCATTACGTCAGGACCTCCTGCGAAAGGCAGAAATGTATCTCCTCTTGAGTGGATTTGAAGTTTGTTGAGCGGGAGGCTTGTTGTTCCAAAATTTTCTCTAAGATGATCTTCTGCAAATTTAAGTGCCTTTATGAGTTTTTCTTCAGTCAACTTGTCTCCAGAATGAAGGTCTTCCGTCGAAATACCATTGCTAAAGAGGTGGTTGATTACCAGGATAACAAGCGAGGCTTCTGTACTGTTTCCGCTAAAGTTTCTATCCCATGCTTGCAGTGCAATTATGGACGAACTATGCGATGGGTGTTTTTTTGGATCTAGATTGAAGAGAACTTCTAGTTTGGGTGCAGACCCCATCGGTTTTTCAAAATATCTATCTTCACGAATTTGCTTGAAATCTTCATAGCTAAGCTTATCATAGCTATTAATTAAGGTATAGAATCGCTCCCCTCTATTTGTCAATATTTCTGGACCTTGATAACCCATAGTAGAAGGAATTTTATGTTCCATAGGATTTGAGTTTTTATCAGCAGAAAGGAAGGGGCTGTGGTTGCAATTATAGACATAGCCTTCAGCGGGGTTGAAGACCTGAGGAAGACTATCTATAGGGTAATAGGTGTCCCAAAGGTCTTCGCTGCTTGTACCTATAACAATCTTTTTCCAATCCATATCTTTTGACCTTACTGGCAAAAGGCCATTAGAAATGTAGAATATATTGTCGTATTTGTCTGCATACACAATATTAGTACAAGTAATACCTTGAAGTTCTAAAGCCTTTCTGAATGCGCCATAGTTTTCGGCTTTGTTCATAAGATACCACTGTTCAGCTGTCTTTATCGTTTGGTTTGCAGTGATACGAAGTGCGAAAACACCTTCTTCGGTAATGAATGTAGTCCCAAAAACGGATTTATAGAATTTCTGCTTGAGGCCAAATGGAATAAATCCAAGTAATTTTATTTTTGCTTTAGTATGATAATCTTCGAGTTTTAGCCATTGGTCATTGAACTTGTAAACATGTTTTTTGGTGGGGTGCATTTCCAATTTATATACATCTGCGAAATCGGCATGATTAACGGTATGAGCCCAGCTAATATGCTCGTTTGTACCGTGAAAAATCGAGACTCCTCCAACAAAGTTTGCTCCTACAATATTCAAGCCTTCTTCACTACAAAGATGAGCCTCATACCAAGAGTTTAAGCCTTCAAGGGGTTGATGTGAGTTTATTGCCATGTAGGTATTTCCATCAGCACTTTTCTTGGAGTTGATCGCAAATGCGTTTGATCCTCTTGTTTCATTAATACCCATAGAAAGTGCATTTTCACCTAGGATTTTAAAGATTGGTTTGTCTGCGTGGGACAAAAGTGCCATGCCTAAAACATGGGCTTTTAAAATGTCCTTTGTTGTAGCTGGGAAAAGATCCTTGTGAAGTACTTCTTCAGGATGAAGTACTGCATATTTATTGATACCTTTTATATAATGTTCAAGGATTGATTTAAATTTTGGGCTCAGTTCAGATTCATAGTCTTGGTCAACAATTTGGCCAGGGTCGAGAATATGCACTGCTACATCAAATATTGCACCGCTTTTGCCATTCACTCGTCCTGCAAGTCCACGGATCGGCAATAACTGTTGTTGTATAGTTGCAAAATCATCCTCTGCAGTAGCCCAGGCAAGACCGTATGCTACTTCTTCATCTGTTGGAGCAAAAATATGAGGGACTCCAAAAGAATCTCTAACAATTTCTATGTTACTCAATTCTACTTGTCCAAAAGACAGTAAACTACTTATTGTAAGGATTAATATCGAGCAGGATTTTAATAACTTATTCATGATTTAAATTACTAATTAGTAGTTGTTTTGGTTATAACGAAGAATTATTTGCCAATAATCCTATTGAAACCGCTAATAATCGAAAAAACATATATCTAACTATTGCAAGCATATATATTTATTTAAAATTAAGTAACATCCTACTGAAAGATCAAGTTTATCCTACTAAGAACTAAGTTACATCCGAGTCCCTTTTATTTGGGATCATTCCGACATTTAAAAAAAAATAGCCAGAGTTTAACTCTGGCTTTTTTTATTGTTTTATGATTTTTAGACTGGCTTGCCTGCCATCCCCATCTTCTATTTGAACTATATATGTGCCTGGTGGTATATTAATCTGAAAAGAGATGAACTGCGTGTTTTGGTATTCTTGCTCCATATAACTCTTTCCTTCAATATCAAGTAGTCTTATTTTAATACGCTCAAGAGGTTCTTTCATATTGATGTTGACAAGGCCATCATTTGGATTGGGATATATTTCAATCTGTTTATTGAATGTACTTTCAACAGTTCCTACAGAAAGTATAGTGTGGCACTCTGAGAAGAATGAACATTCACCTTTGTTTATTAGGACCTGATAGCTCCCATTACTAGAAGCAGTGAAAGTTTGATTGGTTTCATCAGGTATCAATGCACCACTATTACAATCGAACCATTGATAATTATCTGCCTCCTCTTCCTGAACGATTAAAACATTATCGGACATTTGGATGCCAAGATCCACTTGAGTGATAGTCACATCATATATGATTACACTATCACAATAGTTATAGCTAGGAAGTATTTCTTCATAAATACCACTTTCAAACCAAGTATTTTGACCACTATCACTTGTATAGAATTCACAACTTTCTACTGCCTTCTCTTGAGCATTTGTAGGACATGTTGAACTTAAGATTGGTCTGATCATAAATGGTTTATTGAAGTTGAATGCTTGGGCATCAGTCCAATCCAGATTGTCATGTCTAAACCAAGTGCTTCCAGGCGTGAAAATGGTTTCGCTCATACCTAGATTTAGATTCTTATCATTTTCTACGACTGCAAAGATGTACTTCCCTGCCTCTAGATGTGTAGCCTCGGGAAAGGGAATCGATACCCATGAATTGTTAGCACCAGCTATCAATACTGTGTCAGATTGTACGAATAAATCTTGTGGCCCATCATCAAATTCATAGACATTGATACTTACAGGTTCACCTGTCATTACCGCAGTAATGTTCTCCAGGTAGATATCAACCTGATCTAGACTTTGGACTTGGTTAATTGTGAATACCTGTCCGATTTCTCCATGAATTCCATTTCCAATACCAATTGTAGCAACAGAAACCCCATCGTCCATTGCTATTTCATTGTCGATCAGGATATTTTGGACAGCAACATTATCACTAATGTCAATATCTTCTTTATCTGTTTTTATGACATACGATAATTGATATTGACCTGTAGTACCAACGAAAATTGGGCTTACGGAAAATATAGCAATTGTTGTATCTGCAGGAATTTCAGTTGGAGTGGAATAAAGTGTAAATTCAGGGTTTTGGATATTAGGTAGCTTGTAATAGTTGAATTCTACATACACATTACTTACAAGATTTTCTCCATTATTTGTGACTAAGCAATTTGCCTCGGTGCCGTTTACTAATGAGCGTGGCACTGAAGTTAATTCTGATTCCGGTCCTAAATTGATACTTAGATCAATTGAGGTTTGGCCATTCATGCTTTTAAGGAGTAAAAAGCTGAATAGTCCGAGTAGATAGACAGGTCTCATATTTATGTTTATTATGATTGGAATATAAATACAGCATTTATCATAAATTAAATTTTTTTATATGATAAATACTTATGCTATCTGACAAATTGGTTGATTGTCGGTAATAAATATGAAAAAGTGATATGTATTTCTTTTCTATTGGTTATTCAGTTATTAGGAACTCGATTTTTATTGTAATTTGTAGTATTACAACACCAAACCATTTCATGTGGCTACTACTTTTGATTTGAATGTACAATTAAGCGATTTCAATAAAATATCTAGAGCTAGAAAAGCTTTACTATTGCTCATTGCCAATAATTTGAATTCGGATATTTCTTTTTCAGATCCTGTTCAATTGTTATTTATATGTACCCACAATTCTAGACGTTCATTGTTGGCGGAGGTTTTGTCAGACCTTCTAGCGAAGCATTATGATCTTCCAATTGAGTCCTTTTCTGGAGGTACAGAGGCAACTGCTTTCAACCCTCGAATGATAAAAGCCTTGGCGAGTTTCGGTATTGAACTTACTACTAAAGAGCATAAAGAGAATCCTTCCTATTTCTTGATAAATCAGCCAGAGAAGAAATACTTTTCTAAGCTGTTTGATGATGCAACGAATCCAAATCGTACGTTTTTTGCTTTCATGGTTTGTGATCAGGCAGATGAAGCTTGTCCATTAGTACCTGGTGCAAAATATAGATTTCCGCTAAAGTATAAGGATCCAAAGATTTATGATGATACAAGTCAAAGCGCTGAGATGTATCGAAATAAGGTCATAGAGGTTGGAACAGAGTTAAACTTTATTTTTCACATGCTTCATAAATACAGATTGAGTAATTAGGCATGTATTTTTGGGCTAATTATCAGTAGCTTTTTCAAAAATTGGATTAGCTTTGTCAAGGTTAAATTAGCAGAAACATGCAGATAAATTTTTCAATGAATCGAACGGATTATATACAGTATTACTTATATAATGCCTCTAAGAATGTTCAATTACGTAAACGTCGAAGTAGGACTAGATTGTTAACTTTTTTGGTTTGCTTACCGATTTCCCTGATGTATTTTTATCAGGATATGTTGTTAATGGGTGGAGGATTTCTTGCGATGGGAATATTGTGGTATACACTTCTTCCAAGATTTGATGGTAGAATGCATCAGAAGAGCTTTGAAAAGTATGTTGATCAGAATCATAAGTCTGATTTTGAGGATAAGCTTAAGGTTGAGACTACAAAGCAAAAATGTGTATTGAGTAGCAAGGCAGGGGAGTCAGTTTTTGCACTAGATGCAATAAGTTCGGTAGAAGAGACGGCTGATTATTTATTCATCTTTATGAATAATGGGCAAAGTTTAGGAGTGCCTAAACGTGCTGTTTCCGAAAAGGAAGAGTTCATTAATGCACTACTTGGAGCAGGTTTTTCTCCGGACAAGTATATTCAAGACCTAGATTGGGCTTGGAAATAAAAAAGATCCCTGAATGCAGGGATCTTTTTTATGCTTTTTTTACAAATTCTGACCTTAGCACAAGGTGCTTGACTTTAGGCGTTTTACCTTCTAACTCCCCAGGATTCCCATTGAGTCTTATATTTTTCACTTTTGTACCTCTTTTAATCACAGTTGAAGTACCTCTGACTTTAAGATCTTTAGTTACTACAATTGTATCTCCTGATTGAAGTACTTTTCCATTACAGTCTAAAACCTCTTCCATATTTTTTTTCTGTAAAGTAGTCCTATTTCATCGGAATATAATGAAGACTTGATCATTAAGTCTCTGCGCTAAGTGTGAACTTGTAATAAAGTGATGTTCCTAGTTTAGGACATACAGTTTAGATAGAAGCAGTCGAATTGCTTTATTGTGTGCATCCTCTAGTTCCATAGTTTTTGGATCTACAGCATCATAAAACATTGGAACACTGTAAGTACCCGTTATTTCTGCTCCCCAATACTTAAACAATGGCGCAATCTTTTCTAGATTGTTTGCTCCACCCTGAGAACCAGGAGAGGTACTTAGGAGTATGGTTTGCTTGTTTCCCAAGAACTTATTATCAATTCGGGAACACCAATCAATGATGTTCTTAAAAAATGCAGAGGGAAGTCCATTGTGTTCCGGAATTGAGAGAAGGATTGCATCGAAAGATTTGATCTTTTTGATTAGATCTTTCAATGATTCTGGCGCACCTTCTGCCTTTTCAATGTCAATATTATAAATTGGAAGGTCTATGTTTCGAATATCCATAAGTTCGATATCCAAATCAGAATTTCCTTTTTTTACAATTTCTAATAAAATGTGATTGATTGAGGTACTGCTGTTACTTCCAGCAAAAGCTAATATTTTCATATGTTGAATTATTTGTAATTACAAATATACAACAATATTGTTACCCTCTTAGTTTATCAAGGATATCATTTGCAAGTTTAGCTTCTTCCTCAGTGATAGTACTATATGTATCTTTATAGTCATGGATTTTATGGATTTCATCCAGTGTTTGCAATCCCTTTTTTGTGATATATGAAAAGATTTGAGTCTTGCAATCTGAGTTTATTTCTCGTTCTATGAAGCCGAGTTTGACAAGTTTTTCTAATTGCCTTGTTAGGTCACCACGCTTATTTACAAGGACTTCCTTGATTTCCATAGTCAATGCAGGCTCTGGATGCCTGCCTCTTAGGATTCTTAGGATATTATAATGTTGATCATTTAACTTAAATTTCTTAAGTACGTCAATAAGCATTCCGTTAAACCAAAGACCTGTGTAGATCGTGTTTACAATTAATTTGGATCGTTCATCTCTGAACGGTTTTCTTTGTTTAAGTTCTTCTTCTAGTCTCACTTGCTTTGTATGATTAATCTAAAACTCTATACAATTATACAAACGATTTAGTTTACAAAATGGTAAAGATGCCTAATATCAAAACTAAATTAATTAAAACTTGTATAGCATATTAAATCTAAAATAATGGGTAAAATACTTTTTTGGCACAGACGGGATCTTAGAATAGAAGATAATACTGGACTTTTCCATGCTCTCAGTAGTGGTCATGAGGTCATACCTGTTTTTATTTTTGATGAGCATATTTTAGATAAACTTCCAGCAGATGATAAAAGGGTTAATCTGATTTATAACGAATTGTCAAAGTTGCAAGCGATCTACACATCCAATGGGTCAAATCTCATAGTTAGGAAAGGGGACCCGGTAGACTTGATTTTAGAACTTTCTAAAACGCATTCCTGCCTTGGGGTTTATACCAATGAAGATTATGAGCCCTATGCTCGAGAGCGAGATGAGTCCTTAAAAATAAAATTAGAGGAGCAGGGTAGTTCTTTCAATTCATTCAAGGATCAGGTGATCTTTGCTCCAGGAGAGGTTTTGAAGCCAGACACCAAACCTTACACTGTTTTTACTCCATTTAAACGCCGTTGGTTGGCAACTCTTGAGGAATCAGATTATAAGTCTTTTCCTTCAGAAGGAAAGTTGGATGCTCTAGCTAAATTAAAGTCAGACTTTCCTTCAAAAACCCAGTTAGGCATACAGGAGGCAGTTGTTGTGCTTCCAGAATTAATCTTAAAGAACATTGATAATTACGAGGAGAATAGAAATTTCCCTGCAGTAAATAAGTGTAGTTTTAGTTCTGTCTATCTTCGTTTTGGGATGGTAAGCCCTAGGTTTTTAGTACGAAAAGCTTTAGAGCGAAATGAGACTTACCTCTCTGAATTGATTTGGAGAGAATTTTTCATGGTTATTTTATATTACTTCCCAGATGTTGTGGTTTCTAACTTCAGAGCGAAATATGATGGAATTGAATGGCGCAATAATGAAGAAGAGTTTAAAAAATGGTGTGCTGGGGAGACAGGTTATCCAATAGTAGATGCTGGTATGAGAGAATTGAATGAGACTGGCCTTATGCATAATCGTGTTCGGATGATCGTAGCAAGTTTTTTGTGTAAACATTTACTGATAGACTGGAAATGGGGAGAGGCTTACTTTGCGGAGAAACTATTGGATTTTGAATTGTCCAGTAACAATGGAAACTGGCAATGGGCAGCAGGTACAGGTTGTGATGCTTCCCCTTACTTCAGAGTATTTAATCCTTACACTCAAACTAAAAAGTTTGATAAAGATCTAATCTACATAAAAAAATGGGTCAAAGACCTTAATGAATTTTCTTATCCGCAGCCTATTATTGAGCATTCTGAAGCTCGAAATCGTGCCTTAGAAACATACAAGGAAGGTATCAATAAGTATACAAATTCTTGAATTTTACACGAATCTTATAGAACCTTTCCGTATTAGGTTTTTTAATTAATACTATTTGGTTATATTTTGATTTTAGACAGAAGAATATTTGCATTTGCTTATATTGTAGGCAATTATATTTCTATTAGGTATCCTGAAGTGCTAAATATTAGACAATTTTACTCCTAAAAGAAAAACTTGTTGTTAAAGATTATTCTTTATATCCTGCACTTTTGTAATATTGCAATATCTTAATGATTGAATTCATCTAACCAAACTTTCTAACTTAAAGAACTTCATATGAAGAATATTTTTACTTTTTTATTCGTATGTGCAGTTTCATTAACTGCATTTGCTCAGTTTACTGAGGATTTTGAAGGTGATATCTCTGGAACATGGACGCTTGATGCTGCATGGGTACTGGGAACTTCAACTGATATTGCTAGTGAATATTTTAATCCACCAGCACACACCACATATATTAGTGTGAATGATGATGGTGCTGGAAACGGCGTTAACCTAAGTGGTTATGCAGTTTCTCCATTGATCACTGTTCCTACTGATATGAATGCAATTACGTTCCAATACTTCTTCATTGATGGAGATTACAATGGTGACGATGAAACTGCTAAAGTTTTAGTTTCAACTGACGGAGTAAACTTTGCTGAGATTGCAAACTTGGCTCAGTCTACAGCTAATGGCAATGTTGATTGGACTGATGGTTTTGCAAGTGTTGCAGACTATGCAGGTATGGAAGTTTATATTGCTTTCGGATATGACGATGGTCAAGGATGGAATTATGGATTTTGCATAGATGATATCGCATTTGATAATGTTGAATCAAATATCGTGTCTATCACATCTGCTGCTTCATCTTGTTTAGCGTCTACTTTTGTTGGTAACACTGTAGATGGTCTTATTAACATTTCTAATACAGGTGTTGCTGCTCTTACTGATATTGAGCTAGCGGTTACTGTTGATGGTACTACAGAGAATGTTACAGTTTCTGGTCTAAATGTAGCTGCACTAGGTGGTTCAACTAGAGTAGATCTTGTTGATTTGATTACTGCATCTGCTGCTGCTTCAAACGTTACAGTTGAAATCGTAGGTGTTAATGGTGGAACTGACAATGGTTCTTCTGATGTAACAAGTTCTTTTTCTGTTACAGGTTATGAATTAGCAGAAAACAGAGGTGTTCTTGTAGAAGAAGCAACAGGTACATGGTGTACTTGGTGTCCAAGAGGAGGTGCATTTATGGATCTACTTAAGGAGTGTTTTGATCAACACTTTGTTGGTGTTGCAGTACACAACAATGATCCAATGGCTGATAATGCATATGATGCAGGTATCGGAGGTTTAATCTCAGGTTACCCTTCTGCTGTATTTGAAAGAAATGAAATTGTTGATCCATCTGCACTTATTGCTCCTGTTTTGGCAAGAGCTCAAGAAGTTGCTCCTGCTACATTGAGAGCTGGTGCTACTAACGATGGAGGTTCATTGACACTTGCTGTAGAAGTACACGCTAATGTTGATATGGACGGTTCATACAAATTGATCGGAATTATTACTGAGGATGGTGTAACAGGTACTTCAAGCGGTTATGCTCAAATAAATGCTTATTCAGGATCTGGCGCAGCTTATCCATTAGATTGGTATTCTGCACAACCTTCTCCAGTTCCAGCATCTGAAATGGTTTACAATGAAGTAGGTCGTGGTTTGATCGGAGGATTTGCAGGAGAAAATGCAACTATCTCTATCGCTGCAGGTGAGTCATTTACGCACTATTTTGCTGCTACGACTATGCCAAATACTATTCAGAATAACGATAATGTTTACATCAACTTCGTATTACTAGATGGTTCTGGTAACGTTGTAAATGCATGGAAGCAAGGGTACCAAGAAACACTTGATTATGTGCTTTCTGCTGAAGAAACAGTAATCAATGTTGAGTCAGTAAGAGTATCTCCAAATCCAACTGCAGCTGATGCAACACTTACGCTTACACTTGAGGAAGCTTCTGATGTTGCAATCGATGTAGTTAATGTTTCAGGTAAATTGGTTTCAACAACTGTGTTGAACAACCAAAACGGTGTTGTTACTGTACCAGTTTCAACTGTTGGACTTGTAAACGGAATGTACTTTGTAAACGTAAAGGCAGGTAACACAATTGTTACTAAGCGTCTTGTAGTTAACAAGTAATTTATACTTTTGATAAAAAAAAGGTGCTTCGGTTTCGAAGCACCTTTTTTTATTTTATACTTTTATATATATGGATACAGTAATTGAATTCCTCAAGTCTAATAATATAAGTTATAAGTTGTTTCGGCATGATCCAGTATTTACGGTAGAACAGGCTAGAGAAACCAGAATGACTATTGATGGGCTTCATTGTAAGAACTTGTTTATTAGGAATCAAAAAGGTAACAAGCACTTTCTGGTGATTTTTCCAGCAGATATGGAGGTAGATTTGAAGGCGCTTGCTCTACAGGTAGGTATAAATAAGATCAGTTTTGCATCCGCTAATCGATTACAAAAATACTTAGGAGTCGAACCAGGTTCAGTATCTATATTTGGCTTATTGAATGATAAAGATAAACTCGTAGAATTGTTTTTACACGAGGAGGTTTTACAGGCAGATATGGTAACTTTCCACCCTAACGATAATAGTGCAACAATTTCTTTATCTAAGGAACAGTTTCAAAAGGTGCTGAAGGAATTGGGAAGAACCTATTCCATGATTCCGTAGATTATATATGCCAACTCATTTTTTAAACGTTATAATGCAGTAGATTATGAAAATTCAATTTCTTTTTTTTTCCCTATTGATGTTTTTTTCTGAATGTTCCTCAAATGATGATCTGCCTTGTCCTCCTGGAGT
>JBELIG010000083.1:0-12121 GCA_042091035.1 Sphingobacteriales bacterium
AATGTTTGAAAGGGCTGTATTGCATCTGGATCTAGACTCTTTTTTTGTATCTGTTGAACGGTTAAAAAACAGTGAACTATTGGGGAAACCCCTAATTATAGGTGGGACTAGCCAACGTGGTGTCGTAGCCTCATGTAGCTATGAAGCTCGACATTTCGGAGTCCGCTCAGCAATGCCAATGAAAGTGGCACTCCGATTATGTCCAGATGCAATTGTACTTAAAGGAGATATGGAATCCTACTCTAAGCATTCCAAAGTAGTTAGTGAGATCATCAAAGAACAAGCCCCTGTTTTTGAAAAATCCTCTATTGATGAATTCTATCTGGACCTTACAGGTATGGATAAATATATTGGTTGCTGGAAATGGTCCAATGAACTTCGAGAACGGGTCATAAAGGAATCCGGCTTACCCATATCATTCGGCCTGGCAAGCAACAAACTCATCTCTAAAATGGGCACTAGTGAAGCCAAGCCAAATGGTTCTAAAATGATTGTACAAGGCGCAGAGCAAGCATTTATCTGGCCCATGTCGGTTAAAAAGATTCCTTCAATAGGTAAAGCCACCTACAAAAAACTCAGTTTTATGGGTGTCCGAAAAATCGAAACCCTGGCTGCGATTCCACAAAACCTATTACAACGGGAGTTTGGAAAAAATGGAATAAGTTTATGGCGTAAGGCTAATGCGATAGACGATAGTCCCGTAGTAGAGTACCACGAACGCAAATCAATCTCTACAGAACGAACCTTCTCTTCGGACACTATAGATGTTCGGTTCTTGAAGGACAAACTCACTGAGATGTGTTTCAAACTCGCCTTTGAACTACGTCAAAAACAGAAACTCTGTTCATGTGTAACGATCAAGATTCGCTATACAGATTTCAATACATACACTAAACAATGTACGATACCCTATACATCTAATGATAATCTATTGTTAGAACAAGCACACCGCTTATTCGAAGAACTATATACGCGTCGTCAACTTGTACGCCTTGTAGGCCTTCGATTTAGTAGTCTTGTCCATGGCAATCAACAGATAAATCTATTCGAGGATAACATAAAAGAAAGTCAATTACTCCAGCAACTCGATCACATACGCAAGCGATTTGGCAATAATGCCATCCAAAGAGGATCTTCAATCACTCCTCCTAAACCCAAAAACGATCAAAACGATCCGCAGTAATCTTTGGACTGCTTACGAACACGAACGAAATGCTTAATTATCACACGTACTATAGCTTGCGCTATGGTGTAATCTCTCCTGCCCAATTGGTAAAGGAAGCTTGCAAAAGAGGGCTTAAAACCCTTGTACTTACAGACATCAATAATGTATCCTGTGCCTTTGAATTTATACAACGCTGCAAAGAAGCAAAGATTAGGCCCATATTAGGTATTGAATTCAGACAGCAAAATCAGTTGCGCTATATTGGTATTGCTAAAAACATGGATGGCTTCGAAGAGCTAAATCGGTTACTCTCTGAATATACCCAACATAAAAGAGAACTACCTATAGAAGCTCCACCTTTGAGGAACGCCTTTATTATATATCCACGATTATGCAAAGACATTCGACGCTTTAAAGACTATGAATTCCTAGGTATACGCCCTGAATACGTTGGTCGAATCTACAAATCGCCTGTTGAAGCCTATTTACATAAACTGGTAGCGTGGTGCCCCATGACCTTCCTTGATACACCTGGATATGAACAGCACAAAGTGCTAAGGGCTATAGATCTAAATACACTTATTACTAAGGTAGAACAAAAGGACATGGCCAAACGTAATGAACTGTTTCACGAACAGGAGCTTATAAGCTATTTTTATCGCCAATATCCACAACTAATACAGAATAGTCAAAAGATACTCAACGATTGTAGTGCAAACATAAAATACGATCTCCAGCACAACAAGCGGACATTTACCAGTAGCAAAAAAGCAGATATGGAACTCCTCTACAAACTTGCACTAAAAGGATGTACCAATCGATATACTGCCAGTACACAGCATAAAGCACTAGAGCGATTAGATAAAGAACTCCTAACCATAGATAAACAAGATTTTGCATCCTACTTCTTAATTACTTGGGATATTATACGCTATGCGCAGAGCATGGGCTATCATCACGTAGGCCGGGGAAGTGGAGCAAATTCTATTGTTGCATTCTGCCTTGGAATCACAGATGTAGACCCATTAGATTTAGATCTCTATTTTGAACGGTTTATCAATCCCTACAGAAAGTCTCCTCCAGACTTTGATATCGACTTTTCCTGGGATGAGCGAGATGATGTAATAGACTATGTTTTCAAACGATACGGAAGTGAACACACTGCATTGCTTGCAACCTATAGTACCTTCAAAACGCGTTCTGCTGTTCGTGAAATAGCAAAGGTATATGGATTACCCAAAGCTGAAACCGACCTCATGCTTAACGATCCGACAGCAACAGAAAAACACCATGAGCTATCCACTAAAATATGGACACTTGCCAAATCCATAAACGGGTTACCCAATTACCTGTCCATACATGCTGGAGGTATCTTAATAGCCGAAACACCCATCTTTAAATATACTGCATTGCAACAAATGCCAAAGGGTTTCCCCATAACACAATTTGACATGCATCATGCTGAAGCTATAGGATTCCACAAGTATGATGTCCTCAGTCAGCGCGGCCTAGGGCATATAAAAGATGCTGTACGATACATTAAGGAAAACAAGGGAATCAGTATCGATGTACATGAAGTGGAACGCATCAAAAAGGACAGAAGGGTAAAAGATTTGCTGCAATCGGGAAGCTGCATAGGTTGTTTTTATATCGAATCTCCAGCTATGCGCAACTTACTTTCAAAATTGCGTTGCGACAACTACGTACACCTTGTTGCAGCCAGCTCAATCATAAGACCCGGTGTAGCTAAGTCTGGAATGATGCGAGAATACATACAACGCTTCCATCAACCAAATTCTTTCGAGTATATACATCCTGTCTTCGAGGAACAACTAGGAGAAACCTTTGGAGTGATGGTTTATCAAGAGGATGTAATGAAAATCGTACATCACTTTGCAGATCTTGATCTCAATGAAAGTGATGTCTTGAGACGAATCATGTCCGGTAAAAAAGATCGGAATGATAACTTCAGTACCCTAAAACGCAAATTCTTTGAAAATTGTAAAGCAAAAGGATATACAATAACAATAACAGAGGAAGTATGGAGACAAGTCGAAAGTTTTAGCGGCTATTCCTTCTGCAAAGCGCATTCGGCTAGCTTCGCAGTAGAGAGTTTCCAAAGCTTATACCTAAAAGCCTACTATCCACTTGAATTCATAGTAGCTGTTATCAATAATTTTGGGGGATTCTACAGTACTGAACTATACTTCCATGAAGCCAAAGTGCTAGGAGCAGATGTTTACCCTCCGTGTATAAACAAGAGTCGCACACTCAGCCATGTGGAGCATACAGATATCTACGTAGGATTTGCACATCTACAACAGATGGAACAGAAAACAATACACCGAATACTACATCAACGTGGCCTAAGCGGCCCTTTCAAAACCATGCAGGACTTTACAAATCGAGTACAGATCAGTTCAGAACAACTTGATATCCTCATACGTATTGGAGCTTTCCGCTTTACTGGCTTAAGTAAATGTGAACTCATGTGGGAAAAGAATGCCGTATTCAATCCTGGTAAAAAGAAAGAAATAGGTCAAGTCCTCTTTCAAACAGACAACAGTAACATCACCCTACCCACCCTTGAAGAAAGTCCTTTGGACCAGTATTTTGACGAACTCGAACTGTTGGGGTTTTCTATAGAATCACCATTTAAATACTTAAAAAAACAAGCCCTTAACGGAATATATACGAGGCAACTAAGCCAATATAAAAACAGGCTCATCCGAATTTATGGCTACTTTGTTTGCCGAAAACGTGTATCCACAAGTACTAAAAAACAGATGAACTTTGGAACCTGGCTGGATAGAGACGGACAGTTCTTCGACACCGTACACTTTCCCAAAGCACTTGAAAAATTTCCATTTAGAGGGAAAGGCATCTATGAAATTGAAGGCAAGGTTGTGGAAGACTTTACTGTACAAGCTATTGAAGTAGTCAAAATGAATAAGTTACCACTCCAGGAAGATAAACGCTATTAAATCTACTCCATTAATTAACTTGGATTAATTAAAAGAACCACAAGGAATGTGTAAATTTGGTATGTAAATAAATTGAATCTTAATTATTTCACTAAAAAAGAATTATGAGAAAGATTCTTGGAATTTTAGTCCTGATAGTCGTATTGACAAGTAAGCAATATGCACAGGAAATAAGTCAAACTATTAGAGGTACAGTAGTAGATCAGGAAAGTAAATTTCCGCTGATCGGAGTAACTGTTCAACTAACCAGTAGCAATGATTTCATAGGCACGACTACAGATATTGATGGAAAATTTCGCTTAGAAAACGTTCCAGTGGGCAGACAATCCCTAAAATTGACCTATATCGGCTATGAAGACGTGGAGCTGAGCGATCTAATTCTAACGTCAGCTAAAGAACTGATCCTTGATATAAACATGTTTGAAGGAGGAGTTGTCTTATCAGAATTCAAGGTAAAAGCAAGTCAAAGCGGAGATGTACGCAATGAAATGGCAGTAATTTCTTCGAGAAGCTTCAATGTCGAAGAAACCAATAGATATGCTGGAAGCCGAGGAGATCCAGGGCGTATGGCCTCTAACTTTGCAGGAGTACAGGGTGCTGATGATAGCCGTAACGATATCATCGTTAGAGGTAATTCTCCTTCCGGTGTCCTTTGGAGGTTAGAAGGTGTTAGCATTCCCAACCCCAATCACTTTGCAATACCAGGTACGACAGGAGGATCAGTAACAATCCTAAACAATAAATACCTAGCAAACTCAGACTTTTACACAGGAGCATTCCCAGCCGAATTTGCAAATAGTACAGCTGGAGTTTTTGACCTAAGAATGCGTAATGGTAATAATGAAAAACACGAATTCAATGGACAACTTGGATTCTTAGGTACCGAACTAAGTGCTGAAGGACCTCTGTCAAAAAATAAAAAATCCTCCTACCTTGTTAACTACAGGTATTCGAGTCTGCAGCTATTTAGTGCATTTAATATAAATGTTGGAACCGATGCTATTCCCAAATATCAGGATGCAGCCTTCAGACTAAACTTCCCCCAAAAGAATGGAGGAAACCTAGCCTTTTGGGGTATCGGAGGATATAGTAACATAGATATAGTACTGAGCACAGAAGAGGCACCAAATGAAGAAACTCTAATCTACGGATCCAACGATAGAGATCAGTACTTTGGCTCCAATATGGCAATAGGAGGTATCAGTTACAACCAACCACTAAACAAAAACACCTTTTTTAAGGCTACACTAGCGGCCAGCCATCAGGAAGTAGATGCTAATCACGACCTGATTGTTAGACGTGTAGAAAATGACCTTTATGTTATTGACTCACTGCCACAAATTCTCGACTACAACTTCACAGAACGCAAAATAGCAGCATATGTCTCTTTGAATAAAAAGCTCAAGAATAAAGGGACTTTAAAGGTGGGACTCAATACAGACTTGTACTTCTACAGCTATTTAGACTCAGCGAGAGTCATACAACCTAGCAATGAATTAGAACCAATCGGCGGATGGCAAGTGCGATGGAATGCCCAAGAACAGGCAGCTATGATACAGCCATACATACAGTACAAAAAGAAACTAAATCCAGACCTAGTATTTACGGCAGGGATTAATAGCACTATTTTTACACTGAATAAAAATAGTATATCACCTATTGAGCCAAGACTTGGATTAGCATATACATTGAATAAAGGTAAACTATCATTTGGCTACGGTCTACATTCACAGAACTTACCGGGATACCTATACTTTTATGGTGACCAAACAGAAAATGGGCAACCTGAGGAATATAATCGAGAACTAGGACTTTCAAAAAGTCACCAGATTGTATTGGGATATGATGTAAATATTGGTAAAGCTATGCGCTTCAAGTCAGAGATCTATTACCAGCACCTGTTTGATCAAGCTGTGGAGTTAGAAACCTCCTCTTTTTCTCTGATAAACTCTGGATCTGGCTTCTCTAGATTTTTCCCTGAACCCTTACAGAATACAGGAATAGGAAGAAATTACGGCTTAGAAGTAACTCTAGAGCGATTTTTCCAAGCAGGATACTATATATTATTCACTGGATCCGTTTTCGACTCCAAATACCAAGGGTCTGATCAGGTTTGGAGAAACTCAAGTTTTAATGGTCGATTTGCAACGAATGCAGTATTTGCCAAAGAAATAAAGTTCAAGTCAGGATCCACTTTTAACTTTGGTGGAAAAGTAACCTATGCGGGTGGCCGATGGTACGGTCCAGCTGATGAAGAGGCTTCAGCTGAGGCCTTGGAAGTAATCTATCAGGATGCACTTAGAAACTCTATACAGTTTGCGCCTTACTTTAGATTAGATGCTAAGCTGACCTATACAATCAACAAGCCAAAGGTTACACATGAGATTGGTATAGATTTTGTAAACCTTACGAATACAAAGAATATTCTTACACTAACCTACGCACCAGATCATCCAAGTGGTAATCCAATACAAGAAGAATACCAACTTGGTTTTTTACCGATTTTCTACTATAAAATCGATTTTTAATCAAAAAAGGCTTGGTTTTAGTCAAAACCAAGCCTTTTTTCCTAAATAATGGCATCATTCCCCACTAAAAGGGATTTTAAATCTGCTGGTGAATAATTGACAGATTTTAGTGTTTTATTGTCTGAACTCCGATAAACCAACCAAAAGTCACCTTTCTGAACAATATAACTCTCGGTACCATCCTTATCCATATAGTGCTTCTGCGTAGCAACAGCCTCAGATTCAGAAGAACAGGTTTTACTCATATTGGATCGCTGTACTTCATCGAATAACTTTTTAAAGCCATCACCCATACCGAATTCCAAAATAGCTCCAGCGAGTACATACTGGATATCACACAATGCATCAGCTACTTCTACAAGGTCATTATCAGCAATAGCATCCTTAAGTTCATTCAGTTCTTCCTGGAGCAAAGAAACCCTAAGAGCTGCCCTTTTTTCAGGAGGCATCTGAGGATCTGACAAAACAGGATGACCAAAAGTGTCATGAAAGGCTTTTACTTGATTAAGTGCATCTATCTTTTCCATAGCTTGTTTTAAAACAAAAAATTAAAAAAAGTTGAAACTTAAAACAATTTATTTAAGTTTATATTTCTAAAATATCTATTTATGTCTACTTCCCTATTACCACTGATCTACGTCACCCTAGGTTTTGCACTCGGATTCATAATCGCTCTTTTGAAATACAGCGGAAAAACGAATTCAACAGAACTAAAAAACAATTATGTACCTATCAATCAGTTTGAGGAAAAGCAATTACAATTACAAAAAACTGAAGGTCATAATCGTTCCCTAAATGAAGAATTAATTGAGCTAAATAAAGATAATGCTACCTTACAAGCTAACCTAAACAATGTTCAAGAAAACCTAGACAAACAAAAGGAAGAAATACTCCAGCTTAACAAACAGGCGCAGTTGCAATTTAAAGAATTGGCAAACAGTATTTTGGAAGAAAAAAGCGAGCACTTTAAACGCACAAACCAGAAGGCGATAGAGGATATCCTTAAGCCTCTAAAAGAAAAAATTGGTGAATTCGAAGAAGGCATAGAGCGCAAATTCACCCAGGATGCCAAGGATAAAGGTGCTCTTGCTCAAGCGATCAACAATCTAAAAGAATTAAACACGCAACTCAGTCAGGATGCCTTGTCTTTAACCAAAGCCTTGAAAGGGGATTCAAAGGTTCAGGGTGACTGGGGAGAGGTCCAATTGGAGCAATTGTTAGAGGTATCCGGCCTACAAAAAGGTATTCACTTCAAAACCCAGAACAGCTATAAAGATCAAGAAGGTTTGCTAAAACGCCCAGATTTTATTGTTGACCTACCTGAAAACAGATGTATAATAATTGACTCTAAAGTTTCCTTAACTGCTTATGAAAGATATTGCTCATCAGAAGATTCAGGGGAGCAGAAGCTACAAATGAAGCAACACATCGATAGCTTAAAAAATCACATCAAAGGCCTACATGGAAAAACCTATGAATCTTTAGAGGGCCTTAATACAGTAGATTATGTAATGTTATATGTACCTATTGAACCTGCATTAAGCTTAGCCATGGCAGAACAAAATGATCTCTACCAATTTGCCTTGGACAGAAATATAATCCTTGTTTCAAATACGACACTACTGGCTACAATGCGCACGGTTTCATTTATCTGGAAAAAGCAGAGTCAAGAGAAAAATGCACTTAAAATAGCTAAAGAAGCAGGGCAACTCTATGATAAATTTATCGGCTTTATAGAGGACCTAAATGAACTTGGAAATCAACTTCAAAAGTCCAATAAAACATTTGAGAAGGCCATGAATAAACTCTCCGATTCTCCTGTTAAAGGAAAAACGATCTTAGGTAAGATTGAAAATTTGAAGGAACTAGGGGCAGAGACTAATAAATCCCTTCCAATAAAACAAAAGGAAGAGCTTGGCCTTAATTGACCAAGCACTTTTTTAATTTCTTATTGCAGCACGTTGGGCAGACAGCTGCTCCAATACTGCTTTACTCGCAAAAGATCTCTTGAAGCTAAACATATTGCGCTTCCATGCACCTTTGAAGTAAATATATACAACAGCTAATAATGGAATAGATCCAAGAATGGCTAATGCATAAGTCCAAGGCAAGAGTATGAAAGATATAATCGCAATTATCAAGAAATATATCTGATAGAAAACAATAGATGCACCAATTTTTACGGAGCAGATGAATTCATCTCTTTTCATTAGCTTATGTGCTATTCGCTTACCAGAATAAACAGGTAAGAAGTTCAACACATATCCAAGGAAAGCAAAAGGAAGCATTATTAAGAGTAATAAACTAGATAAAGGATTCCATTTTTTATTTCTCGAAACTACAGCATCACTTAACTTTGCCTTCGCCAAAGCATGCTTATACTTTTTAACATCAGCAGAAAGTAAGGCTTTGTCCTCCTCATTAAGTTTATTTACATGTTCTGTAACTTTTATTTCTTTCTGGAGCAAAGCCTCTGAGTCATCTTTTATAGGCAGGACCGAGAAATTGTGGCTATTGTGCTCTAATCGGATTAGTTGATCTACAAGTGGCGCATCCGAATCATCCTCAATATGTACAATGTTCTTACGCATTACTTTATAGGCATCATCACGTATTAAATTGATCGTTTTCACTTGATTATCTTCGTATTGCTTTAGGTAATCGGAAAGTGGAATAGGATCATCAAATTTAACATGAACAATTGATCTAATGCGGGTAGGGTCAGAATAACTGAGTGAAACCGGAACAATGTTAATATCGTCCTGCTGATAGTTTTTCCAATAGTGCAATGCCATGTGCGCAAATCCTTTTTTGAAAGGACGCAATTTCCTACGTTTATCTGTAGAACCTTCTGGCATGATCATAACAGAACCATTTCTATGCAAAACCTCTGCTATGCGGTCAAAAGTTATATTATTTTTATCCTTTGCATTTCTAGAATCAGTAGCTCTAAATATAGGAATACCATTTATGCTATTTAACATTCTAAGTGCTATACCCTTCTTAAACACGTCCCCACGTATCAAAAAATGAAGGTAAGCCTTTGTCTGTGCTGCCAAAAGAATAGGATCCACGAAAGAGGTAGGATGATTCAACAAATACAATGTCTTTTTGCCAAGCGGCATTTTATGTTCATTGATGATATAGATCTTCTTGAAATAGACCTTTAGAGCTATTCTTATGAATGGAACGAAATAATTATATAAACTCATCAATTACAATTTAGGTTCTTGAAAGTACTTTCTAAAGCATCGGTTGCACCGATAATAGAAAGTCGCGTATCTAAATTTAATCGCTTAAATTTAAATTTATTCAACTCATCCTTAAATAAATAACGAAATCTCTTAAATAATAAACCTAGGTTCATAAATAAAAGCACATATAGTGCTCCATAGGGCAAATATAAAGAAGCTACTACCATCAAAACACCAAAATAAAGAATACCTGCTCCCATTGTTGAAGCAAACAAAACGGAGGATACAAAAGTGTCAACTATTTCAATTTTAGTATTTACCCACTTTGCAAAGAAATACGGTGCAGAGATAAAAAGTCCAAAAGGAGCTAGAAGCATATAAGCAATTATAAGCAGCCATTGCATCTTCATTTCTTGTTTAAATGGCATAAGAGATAATGCTGATTTATGCAGTAATTTATCCAATGTTTTTAATTGCTTTTCCAGAGAAACTTTTTCATCCGTATTCATCTTTGAAAGAGATATACAAAGCTCTTTTTGATCTTCTACTCTATTATCAAAACGCTTATCAACTCCCACAGGATTCAAATCAGTATGCGCTTTAAGAACTTTTTCCGACAGTGTATCATCTATAGGGTCTGGAATTTGTATCAAAGTCTTCTGTAGTTCTTTCCCCAATACTTTAGTCAATTGCATGATACCTCTATTATTATGGGCCTGATATTCCTCATAATAGTCAGCAACGCGAATAGGGGTTCCAATCGTAAAATGAACTTCTGTACCTAACTTATCTTGATTCGTGAAATTAACCCCAACTGGTATTATTCTCAATCCACAATTGGGTCTCTTTTCTAATGTACCAAAAGCGATCCTTGCAGTCCCTTTTTTCATCTTGCCCATTCTACGAACAGGAGTGATATGTCCTTCAGCAAGAATCATTAGCCACTTTTTCTTCAAAAGATACTCTACAACAAAACGGATAGAGTTATAATTATTCTTGACTACATTTAAGCCTCCATCTTTGACCCTAAACATAGGCACAAGATGCATTGACGCCAAAAGCAAGCGCTTAAATTTGGTTTTAAACAAATCTCCCCTAACAATGAAACTTAATGATCTTGGGAGCCACGTAGCCATTAAGCAGGGTTCTAAAAATGCAGACGGGTGATTCGTGGCAAAAATAATAGGTACCCCCTTTGGAATATGCTCCATTCCACTAAAACGAACATTCCTGTAAAGCATTTGGAAAGTCAATTTTGCAAAGGGGCGAATAAAATAATAGAGCATTAACAAGCTTATTTAAAATGAATGTAATTATTTGCCAAAATTATCCTTTTTTATCAAACTATTGCAATTAGAATTTTATATTATTGAATAAAGGTAAATTACAATTTATACCAATACCTAATGAACCCAGCAAAAAACATAATCGTAATAGGAGGCCCAACCGCCTCTGGAAAAACAAGTCTTTCAATACGATTGGCTAAGGAACTAAATTGTCCTATACTCTCTGCAGATAGCAGGCAATTTTATAGAGAAATGAATATTGGCACGGCTAAACCTAATGCAAAGGAACTTGCACAAGCAGATCACTACTTTATTGGAACGAAAAGCATTCACGAGGCCTACACAGTTGGTGACTATGAAAAAGAGTCACTTGAACTTTGCACCGAATTATTCAAAAAACATAAAACTTTAATTCTTGTTGGTGGCTCTGGACTATTTATTGATGCCCTTACCGTGGGCCTGAATAAATTCCCTTTTGTACCTGAAGATGTAAAATTGGAAGTTCAAGAACTTTACGAAAAGAACGGTTTGAATTATATCCAGGAAAAACTAAAGAAAGAAGATCCTGAATATCATGCGATTGTAGATCTCCAAAATCCTGCACGTATCATGAGAGCCTTAACTATCACTACAAGTACAGATAAAACATTCAGCTACTATCGTAATCAAGAATTGCCAATCAGAAGCTTCCAATCCAAATATTTCGCATTAGATTGGGAAAGAACAAGTTTATACAATAGAATCAATGACAGAGTAGATCAAATGATGCTGAATGGACTATATGAAGAAGCTGAAGGATTGTATACGAACAGGAAATTAGCAGCCTTACAAACGGTTGGCTATCAGGAATTATTCAAAGCTATGGAACAGAAAATAAGTTTGGAAGATGCAATTGAACTTATAAAGAGGAATACTCGGAGATATGCAAAGCGACAAATGACCTGGTTAAGACGTGAATCAAAAT
>JBELIG010000084.1:0-12078 GCA_042091035.1 Sphingobacteriales bacterium
CCTTATTCAAAGCGCTAATGGCTTTGATGTGGGAAGCAGAAAATAAAAATCCAGGGTCTGTCTTTGACCATGATTTTATAAAGGAATATACCTCGGGTTATGAGGATTTATTAGAGGATATAAAATCTTATGATTATAGTGCTTTATTGCAGCAGACCGGTTTGTCAGATAAAGATGTAAGGGGACTTGCTCAGATGATAATTGAAAAGAAAAAAATTATTATTTGTTGGGCAATGGGTCTTACCCAACATGAAAACAGCGTCGATAACATAAAAGAAGTTGTCAATATTCTTCTCTTAAAAGGGAGTATAGGTAAGGAAGGTGCTGGAACCTGCCCTGTGCGCGGTCATTCAAATGTACAGGGAGATCGAACTATGGGTATTTGGGAGGCTCCTAAGGCTGCATTTTTAGACAAATTAGATGCTGTATTTGGGATCAAGTCACCCAGAGAGCATGGTTATCCAGTAGTGGATGCAATAAATGCCATGCATAAAGGGCAGGCTAAAGTGTTCTTTGCAATGGGGGGCAATTTTATTTCTGCTACACCAGATACCTCGTATACTGCCGAGGCCTTAAGGAATACGAACCTTACAGTGCATGTCTCCACCAAACTCAATCGTTCACACCTTGTACATGGAAAGACTGGACTTATCTTGCCTTGTCTTGGTCGAACAGAGAATGATGTTCAAGTCAGTGGCGAACAATTCGTGTCAGTTGAAAATTCAATGGGTATCGTGCACAGCTCGCAAGGAGTCCTCAAGCCTGTATCTTACGATTTGATGAGTGAACCTGCTATAGTAGGTAATCTTGCAAAGATTACATTAGCGGGCAAAACAAAGATTAACTGGCAAGAAATGGTCGATAATTATGATTTGATAAGGGATGCAATAGAGCAGGTAATCCCAGGATTTGAAAATTATAATGAACGGGTTAAAGAGCCTGGGGGCTTTTATCTGCCAAACGGTGCAAGAACACGCAAATTCAATACGGAATCAGGTAAAGCTAACTTTTCAGTCTTACCTAGACGCCCTTGGACTTTAGGTGATAAGGAGTTCCTTATGATGACTATTCGTTCTCATGATCAATACAATACAACTATTTATGGGCTGGATGATCGGTACAGGGGAATTATTAATGAGCGCAGAGTTGTATTAATAAATGACAATGATATTGAAAAGCTGAATTTGAATGCAGGTGATGTAGTAAACATCAAATCTGATTTTAATGGAGTTGAACGCTTCGCAAATAAATTCATATTGGTTAGCTATCCGATCCCTGAGGGATGTGTAGCTACATATTTTCCCGAGGCAAATACCTTGGTGCCGATCGATCAATTTGCTAGAGGTTCAAAAACACCGGCTTCAAAGTCTGTTTTAGTAACTATTGCTAAACAAAACGATTAGATTATGAGACCTATCCGCTTGATTCCTTTATTTTTGCTATTTCTTATAATGGCTTGTAATACCTCTATACCCATGGAAGTATTGAGGCCGGCCGATATTGTTTTAGATTCAAATATCCAGAAAATTGCCTTGATGGATAGGTCAAAACCTTCGTCGGGGTTCTTAAATGTCTTAGAGGGACTTATTTCAGGAGAAGGAATAGGGCAAGATAGGGAAGGTAGAGAAAGAGCCATGATGGGATTATCTGCTATCCTAGCGAATACACCGCGTTTCGAAGTTGTTCAGACAGGTATTAGTATGGAAGGTACAAGAGGTGGTCAACGTATGGCGATTCCTTTAGACTGGTCTGAGGTTGAGCGCATCTGTAATTCAGTAGGGGCTGATGCTTTAGTTGTTATTGAATCCTATGATTCTGATTATTTTTCTTCAGCTAATGAAGAAGAAAGGAAAAAAAAGGATGACGAAGGTAATGAGATCATTGAAAAGTATTGGACTTCAAGGGCCAATTTAAATATCCGTATAGGCTGGAGAATATATGATCCCTCTAAACGAATCCTAGTGGATGAATACACTGCAGATGCCGGAGAAAATTACAGTGGACAAGGTGATAGTCAAGAGGCTGCTTTAGATAGACTGCCAAATCCACTAAATTCAAGTAGAAATATTAGTTTCAATGTTGGAGGTATTTACGCCGAGCGTATAGCGCCGGTATTTATTACAATAAACAGAACCATTTACAACAAGGGTAAGAAACCACATAAAGAAGCTATGAAACGTGCTTCTGAATATATGAAAGTTGGGAATTGGGACAAGGCAGCAGATATTTGGTTTGACTTGTCCTCTAGTGCAGATCCTAAAACTGCTGGCAAGGCCTGCGTGAATCTTGCTATAGCCTATGAGCGGGAGGGTGACTTTGAGCATGCGATGGAATTTGCAGAAAAGGCACTTTTTTTCCACCAGTTTAATAAGGCTAGATATTACTTTGATCAGCTTAATATGCGAATGCGAGAAGAAGATAGAGCAAATCAGCAGATGCAGAATAAAAAAGACTAAAACAAAAAAAGGAAGAGCACATTGTGGTCTTCCTTTTTTATTAGATCAATGGTTCATCCTTTGTTCTAAACTGCAATTCCATAATCTTTCGAATTACAGCATCTATGTCTGCCGACTGAATGATCATCTGGTCTTTGAATTTTACTTCCCAAGAAGTAGGGTGTATTACCCCTTCTGTTGCGAGATTGTCCTCATCACTTGAATCATAATAATGACTTAGGTCATGGAAGTTAGAACAGAAATAGAGTTTGTATAAAGAGTCCTTTACATCATAACAAAGAATCAGGCTAATCACACTTTCAGAATTACTCTTGATGATGTCTAGTATAATTGGATATTCAAGGTAATCTAGTGACCATAGACCAAAAATAGTGCCTTCGTAGGGAGGATATATTAATAGCTTACTTTCAATATTTATTTTAGAGAGAATCTTGTTTGCCTTTTTGAGGGCTTCATTCATTTCTAAGTGAGGAAGCTCCTGGGAGTTGAGTGCTCCGATAGGAAGCCATTGCTTACTATGTTGATCAAGATATTCAGCCTCACCAATACGTAGTTTATAATTAAACCTAGTATTAGGTGGTATGATATAACCAGGGTAATAAAACTCAAAACCTTGTGATTTACCAAATTCCATTTCTAGAAACATAGTAAATAAACCTAGGCTGTGTGCTTTATAGTCAGGGTCATATATTCCAATAATACTTGCTAAGGATTTATTTCCAAGATCGAAAATGCTCAATGCAATAAGTTTATCTCCATCATAGACCCTGCATTCATAGGAGTTGAAAAGAACCTTAGCCAACTCAAAGGGTTCAAAAAGACTTGAGCTTAAGCTCAGATAGGTAGAGCCTTTGAATGATTTGCGATATTTGTGAAAAAGCGTTTCTTTATTTCTATCAATATTCAAAGGTCCGAATTCGAAGCTGAATTGATTCTTGTTTCGCTGAATCATTTTCCGCTGACTTTTAGTAAAAGCCAAATTCTTTAAGTTCCTTCTTATCCAAATAGTGGAGAATATAGCCCCCTCAAAAAAAAGAAACTGACATGTAAAGACAGTCTGCACCATTCTAAACCAACCTCTTTCGAGATATTGGTCAAGATCCATTGGACTTAAATAATTCAGATGATGCTTCTCTGTAAACATACTTCAAGTATAACTTTTATATCTAGAAACTAAAAAACAATTATATTTTAGACTAAATTTTTTACAAAACCAAAACCAAATTAGTGCTTTGGTAGTTTGGTTTCAATTTCTTTTCGTTTCTTGTATTTTCTTCTATTGCAAGAAAAGTATTCTTAATTAGAGTAAAATTATCACAATATGTTAAGACTTCAGCTAATAGTACTACTTATATCTTTTTTAAGTTTTTCAGGCTTTGGACAAAGTGAGCGAATTATTGAAACTGCAGTGAAAGTAGAACTTACGAAATCTGGTTTAGTTAATTATTTAGAAAAGTGGACTCCAAGATTGGAGGAAGCTGTATCCACAAATGATACAAAGAGTGTTGATGCTATTGCCGGAAGGTTAAGTCGTGATTTGGAGGATATGAAAGCTGGACTTTCAGAAGTGGATAGAAATTTTGATAAAACATTTATCGCTTATGTTGAGCAACTAGAACGCTATATTTCTATTGAAAAGAATTATAGGGGAGCAGTTCAGTTGATGTCAGAAATAATAAACGATAAATAGTCGATTTAGAAAGGTTGATGATGGAAAAATTTGAGGAAACACTCAAGTGGATGTTCAAGCAGCTTCCTATGTTTCAAAGACAGGGTCCTGTAGCTTTGAAATTAGATCTTACAAGGATGGTTGATCTTCTCAAGCGTTTAGGAGACCCTCATAAAGGTTTGAAATATATCCACATTGCTGGAACGAATGGAAAGGGAACTAGTGCTCATATAATAGCTTCTGTGCTTCAAGCCTCTGGGCTAAGCGTTGGAATGTACACATCTCCACATTACAAAGATTTTAGGGAACGAATAAAGATAAATGGTTCTTTTGTAGAGAAATCTTTCGTTGTAGACTTTATAGCACACAATAAATCTAAGTTTGAGGACCTTCAGCCTTCTTTTTTTGAATTGACCTTCTTGATGGCTGTTTCTTACTTTAAGCAGCAGCAACCAGATATAATTATACTCGAGACAGGCATGGGAGGTCGGCTGGATTCTACAAATGTTGTTGAGCCATTGATTTGTTTGATTACCAATATAGGATATGATCATCAGCAGTTTTTGGGTGAGACACTGGAAGAGATAGCCTTTGAGAAAGGAGGAATTATCAAGCCAAAAATCCCAGTTGTAATTGGTGAATTTCAACAGGAAACGGCATTTGTTTTTGAACAGCTAGCATCTGAATTAGCTGCTCCTCTGGTTTATTCGAAAGACTTAGTAGAATTAAAGAAACAGTCAAATCATCCAACGCTTTACCAAGTCGATAAGATTAGGGATCACTTTACTACTGATCTTCAAGGTCCATTTGTAGAGCGAAATTTAATCTCCGCAATAGCTTTATTAAAATGTTTAGCACTTAATTATCCAGCGCTTTACTCTTTTGATTCCAAATCATTATTTAAGGGCTTGTCAAGTATTAGTTCTGATACCTATTATATAGGCAGGTGGTTTATTCAATCGAGGAATCCATTGACAATTTTCGATTCGGCACATAACAAAGAAGGTCTTAAGGAAACCTTCGAATCTGTTTCTAAGATGAACCAGGGGCAGCTTCATATTGTTTTTGCTACTGTAGCAGATAAGGACATGGATGGTATATTGCCATTATTTCCCTTAGATGCAAAATATTACTTGACTCGTGCAGATATTCCAAGAGCAATGGATGTTTCCACACTCTACAAGCGAATGCAGGAGTCGGGATTACAAGGTCAAAAAATAGAAAATTCGGTCTCAGCTTTGGCTGTCGCCAAATCTACTGCAGGCGAGCAGGATTGTATTCTTGTGGTAGGTAGTATATTTTTGATCGCTGAGTTATTATAATGATGAAAAAGAAAGTTGTTTTTGCAATAGGAGGTTCTTCGGGTGCTCGATATGCCTTCTTGTTAATGAAGCGTCTCAAAGAGGTTTCAGATCAATGGGATAAAGTAGGTCTTGTTATGTCAGGAAATGCAAAGCTTAATTGGGAATTAGAAGTTAAAGAGGCTTCCTATGATTCCTTTGGCTTTGATATTTATGAGCAAAATGATTTCTTTGCTCCCTTTGCATCAGGATCGGCCAAGTATGATACTATGATTGTTTGTCCTTGCTCTATGGGTTTACTAGCTAGAATCCGTTCTGGATTTTCAAATGATTTGATCACAAGAGCTGCCGATGTAATCCTAAAAGAACGCCGTAAGCTGATACTTGTTCCAAGAGAGGCACCCTACAGCACACTTCATTTAGAAAATATGCACAGATTGAGTGAATACGGTGCTATCATTTGTCCTGCGACACCTTCCTTTTATCACGGTCAAGAGGATTTAGATGCTGTCCTTTATTCTGTAGTAGACAGGGTTTTGGACCTTGCTGGTTTTGAAATAAACACCCAAAGATGGAGTGAAGAATAAATTGACTTTATTTTCATTAGCAGTTATTTAATAATAAAACTTACTTTTGAGCCTATAAACTTATATCAATTATGAAAAAATATTTTCTAAGCATCTCTCTATTAGGGTTGCTACTTGCTAGTTCATGTTCATCTACTGAGAACACATCCACTGAAAACACATCCACCGGTGAAACAAATACTGCTGAAGAGACTTCAGGTATAAATAGTGATCTTAAAGATTCACTGTCCTATGCATTAGGTTTTTTGCTTACAAAGGATTTAGGAAAGCCTAATTTCGATACGATTTATCCAACTGAGTTCATTCAGGCTATGGAGGATTATTTTAATGAAAGCTCTCGTATGGATATGGCGTCTTCAGGTCAAATGCTTCAAGCTGCTGTTGCATCGAATGAAATTGATCCAGGTCAGCTAAACGATTTAAGTTATGCCTTTGGAACATACATGGCAAACTATGCTGTTGGTGGTCAGGATGCAGATGATATTAACTCTGTTGAGTTGATTGAATCACTAAAGGATGCATTAATCAAGAAGCAATCTAACTATACAGAAGAGCAAGCTATGGCTGTTTTTGAGCGATATATGGCTGCTAAAGATGAAGAAATGAAAGCGACTGCATCTTTGGAAGGTGATGCGAATATAAAAGAGGGAGAACAATTTCTTGCTAAAAATGCTACTAAAGATGGTGTGACAGTTACACCTTCAGGTCTTCAATATGAGGTTCTTAATGCCTCTACTGGTGCAAAACCGGCTTCTCCTTCAACAAAAGTAAAAGTACACTATACAGGTTCTTTGTTGAATGGTGAGGTATTTGACTCTTCAGTAGATCGCGGTCAGCCAGCTGAGTTTGCTCTTAATCAAGTAATCAAAGGATGGACAGAAGGCGTGATGCTTATGGAAGAAGGTTCAAAATATAAATTCTATATTCCAGGGGATCTTGCTTATGGAGCAAATCCAAGACCAGGTGGACCGATCGGGCCAAATGCTACATTGATATTCGAGGTTGAATTACTTGAAATCTTAGAATAAAAAATATAAAGATGCGAATAGATATTATTTCTGTTCAACCAGATCTTTTAAAAAGCCCTTTTGAGCACTCTATTATGAAAAGAGCTCAAGAGCGTAATCTCCTTGAGGTTGTAGTACACAACCTCAAGGATTTTGGTTTAGGGAAGAATCGTCAGGTTGATGATTATCAATATGGTGGAGGTGCTGGAATGGTTATGATGATAGAGCCAATAGAGTCTTGCATCAATGCCTTGAAGGCTGAGCGATCCTATGATGAGATCATCTATGTTACCCCTGATGGAAAACGATATGACCAAGGCGATGCTAATAAGTTATCGCTCAAAGGCAATTTAATGATTTTGTGTGGCCATTACAAAGGCATAGATGAACGTATAAGAGAACAATTCATTACCATGGAAATATCTGTTGGTGACTTTGTCCTTTCTGGGGGAGAGTTAGCTGCAGCTATTATTGTTGACTCGATAGGAAGATTGTTGCCTGGTGTACTGAATGATGAAACATCTGCCTTGTTCGATTCTTTTCAAGATAATCTTTTGGCTCCTCCAGTCTATACTCGACCTTCTGATTATAAGGGTTGGACTGTTCCTGAAATATTGCTTTCCGGTAATTTGGCTCTGATAGACCAGTGGAGATATGATAAGTCTATAGAACGTACTAAAGCACGCAGACCAGATTTGTTGGATGATGATTTGCAATAAAAATGAAATAGCTTCGTATATTATAAGAAGATATAACGAATAGACCTTTACATGAGAAAACATATCCTGCTAAGCTTATTGACCTCGTTTTCAATGATTATATACGCTCAAGTAGAGCTTTCTAATCCTTCTTTTGAGGGAATACAACCGCAGGATGCTACGCTACCTATTGGGTGGTTAGCCTGTAAGTCAGGGACAACTCCCGATATACTCCCTGGTCCTTGGGGCGTAATAAAAGAGCCTTCGGAAGGGGAGACCTACCTTGGTTTAATTACTCGTGCAGATAATTCTTGGGAAAGTATTACGCAAAGGCTCCCTTCTGAATTAAAAGCTGGAAAATGCTACTATCTGAAAATGGATTTGGCCTATAGTATTCGGTACCCTAGGCATAACCTACCTGTAGTTTTAAAAATGTATGGGTCAAATGGTAAGTGTGCAGATCCAGAACTTTTATTTACCTCAGAGCTTATTGATAATACAGACTGGAAGACTTTTGATTTTATTTTTAAGCCTGAAAGAGGTTTTAGATATATTATTTTGGAGGCTTATTATCCCGGAGATGAAAAGATAGGTGGAAATATTTTGATTGACAATATTCAGATGATTCAAGAATGTGGTAGAGCATAAAAAAAGCCCGATGTAAATCATCGGGCTTTTTTTAGTTTTCGAAAATATCTTCTGCTTCTTTTAATATTTTCTTCATATCGGCCTCAAATTTCGACTTTTCCTCTTCAGTTTGTGGTTTGTTTTTTTCCCACTTATCAAGGATTCGTTTACTTTTAGAGCCTAGCTCATCCATCTCATCTTTGAGGCTATCATCTCCTGATTTGTCAATTTTATCTTTCATTTTTTCTACGGCTCCCTTCATATTATCAATAGCCTCATCATACTTTCCTCCATCATACTTTTCTTTCTCTTCTTTCATGAGGTTAACAACAGATACACCCACTTCTTTGAATTCAGTAAAGATTTTTTCTGATTTTTCTTTCTCTGTCGGTGTACCGTAGAAGTAGTTGTAAACCAGAATTCCTGCAATCAGTAAAAGCCCTAACTTAATTAGATTCTTCATAATATGTTTTGTGGTTAAATATGTAATTTACTTCAAAGTAAATATGGACTGGAAATCCTTTTTACGGATTTTCCTATAATATAAGTTGAAAATTACTCTTTTTCATTAATTTCGCAACTTCTGAAGTATTTATAAGGCCGTATTCCGACAAATTTATTTTATATATTATGGATTTTAATTCGAAGCAAGTTGAAGCACGCTGGAAAACCTATTGGCATGAAAATAAGACCTATAAGGTTAGCCATGAAAGCGATAAACCCAAATTCTATGTCTTGGATATGTTTCCATATCCCTCAGGCGCAGGACTACATGTAGGACACCCGCTTGGTTATATTGCTTCGGATATCTTTTCGAGATTTAAGCGTCTGAATGGGTTTAATGTATTACACCCTATGGGCTACGATGCATTTGGATTGCCTGCAGAGCAGTATGCTATTCAGACTGGAGTACATCCTGCTATCTCTACAGATGAAAATATAAAGCGCTACAGAGAGCAATTAGATAATATTGGTTTTAGTTTTGATTGGGACAGGGAAGTGAAAACTTGCTCACCGGAATATTACAAATGGACGCAATGGATATTTGTACAGCTTTTTGAACATTATTATGATGTAAAAACTTCAAAAGCCACACCGATAGCTGATCTAGAGGCTTATTTTGCTACAAATGGATCTGCGGATCATACGGCATATTGTGAGGAGGATTTTGAGTTTTCTAAGGAGGATTGGGCTTCTTGGTCTGCAAAAGAAAAAGCGGACGCACTTATGAACTTTAGGTTAGCTTACAGAAAAACAACCTATGTAAATTGGTGTGAAGCATTGGGTACTGTTTTGGCCAATGATGAGGTGAAAGAGGGCGTTTCAGAGCGTGGAGGTCATCCTGTTGAACGCAAGCCGATGCTGCAGTGGTCTTTAAGAATTACTGCTTATGCAGATCGTTTGTTGTCTAGTTTGGATAAGCTAGATTGGTCTGATTCAATGAAAAAGATGCAATCTAATTGGATTGGCAAATCTACAGGTGCAAGGCTGTTTTTTGATATAAAAAATAGTGAGAAACAGATTGAAGTATTCACTACGAGGCCAGACACTATTTATGGTGCAACATACATGGTACTAGCTCCCGAGCATGAGCTCGTTAGTGCCTTGACAACAGCAGAACAAAAAGAAACAATAGCTTCTTATATAAAGTATGTTAGTACGAGGTCAGAGCGGGATCGTATGTCTGAGGCCAAAGAGGTCAGCGGTGCTTTTACTGGAGCTTATGCAATAAACCCATTTAGTGGTGAAGAGGTGCCTGTTTGGATTGGTGAATATGTCTTGAAAGATTATGGTACAGGTGCTATTATGGCGGTACCTTCGGATGATGAGCGCGATAATCGATTTGCAAAGAAGTATGACCTTAAAATTGTTGAGGTCGTCGATAAATCAGAGTTTGACGATGCGGCTAGACAAGCTAAAGTCGGAACAATGGTTAATTCTGATTTTCTGAATGGCTTGACTGTTAAAGAAGCCATCGAGAAAATGTTGGAAGAGATTGAAAATAGAGGAATTGGACAGCGTAAGGTTAATTTCCGCTTAAGAGATGCTATCTATTCTAGGCAGCGTTATTGGGGAGAGCCTTTCCCAGTGGTATATAATGAAGAAGGAATTACAATTCCTTTAGCGGATTCAGAACTGCCATTAGAATTGCCTGAACTAAACGATTTTCAACCAGCAGCTGGTGGTAAATCACCACTTGCCAGAAATGAGAGCTGGGTAAATGAAAAGGAAGGATTTATTCGAGAAACGGATACCATGCCAGGATTTGCTGGTTCTAGTTGGTACTTTTTACGCTATATGGATCCAAGGAATGAGGAGGCATTTGCCAGTAAAGAGGCTTTAAACTACTGGAAAGAGGTTGATCTTTATGTAGGTGGTACAGAACATGCTGTAGGGCATCTAATGTATAGTCGTTTTTGGCATAAATTCCTTTTTGATAAAGGATTAGTCCCAACGAATGAGCCCTTTAAGAAGCTTATCAACCAGGGTATGATTCAAGGGGTTATTGAATTTCTATATCTGAAAAAAGAAAAGGAAAACGGGCAAAGTGTATTCGTTTCCAAGGATATGGTAGATGCTGGTTCAGAAGAATCCTATGCTAAGATTCCTGTTTTTGTTGATTTCGTATCTGAATACGGTTCTTCTAATTCTTACTTAAATCAAGAAGGATTAGAGAAATTTATTGCTTGGAGACCTGAATATGCTAAGGCTACTTTTGAAACGAAGCAGGGCAAATGGATCACTGGTAATAAAGGAGACTATGTGTTTGAAACTGTATCTGAGGTTGGAAAAATGTCAAAACGTTATTTCAACGTGGTAAATCCAGATGATATAGTTGAGCGATATGGAGCAGATTGTTTCAGAATGTATGAAATGTTTCTTGGCCCTATAGAGCAATCTAAGCCTTGGGATACTAAAGGAATAGACGGCGTTTCGAAGTTTATTAGGAAATTCTGGGCTTTATATTTTGATGATGCTGGAAATTCTTTCAATGAAGTTGCCCCTGAGAAGGAGCATATGAAGATCTTGCACACTTGTATAAAAAAGGTGCGTTCTGATATAGAACGTTTTTCCTTCAATACCTGTGTGTCAGCATTTATGGTAGCAACAAATGATCTTAAAAAATCAAATTGCTCAAGTAAAGTAGTTCTGGAACAGATGGTCATTCTTATTGCACCTTTTGCGCCTTTCTTGGCAGAGGAACTATGGCATCAGTTAGGTCATAAGACTTCAGTATTCAATGCAGATTATCCTGTGTTTGAGGAGAAGCATCTTGTGGAGGATTCTATAAGCTATCCGATTTCAATTAATGGAAAGAAGCGAGCAGTAGCAGACTTTGATGCTAATGCTTCGAAGGAAACTATCGAAAAGGCGGCACTGGAACTACCTGAAATCCAAAAATGGTTGGAGGATAAGACAATTCGAAAAGTCATTGTAGTACCAAAACGTATGGTAAATATCGTTGTGGGCTAAATTGCATAAAATGAATATGAAAAAAGCTGATTTTAAGTAGATACTTGAAATCAGCTTTTTTTATATTTATAATAAATATGTAAAACCCCCAGTTTTATGAGCAAGCTAAACGTTAAAATTGGATTTAATATCCTGATTACCTATGCCTTACTATTCAATCTTAACATTGGGTACTCAAATGGCACAGTACCAATGGGAATAGCCTGTGATTCAATAAGTAAACCAATTCCTTTTGGCTCTACGACTTATTCTTTTGCAT
>JBELIG010000085.1:0-12068 GCA_042091035.1 Sphingobacteriales bacterium
AATATACATTTGCTGGAAAAACTGGTACAGCCCAAATTAATTATAAGCGATCGAATGGAAAAATGACAGTAGGAGGATATCAATCTTCATTTGTAGGTTACTTCCCTGCAGATGAGCCTAGGTACTCTTGTATTGTAGTTATCTACAAACCAAAAAACGGAAGATATTACGGTTCCGATGTGGCTTTACCGGTTTTTCGCAGCATAGCAGATAAGATTTACTCTTTGAAGCCAGACTTGTTTAAACAGTTTGAATCTTCAAGATATATAGCGGCTAAAGGACTACCAAAGGGTAGTGTTGGTGAAAAGTCTGATTTTGAGATATTGATGAAAGAGTTGGATATAGATTTTAGGAAGAATGAACAATCTGATTTCATCGTTTTGGATACAGATAGTACTGAAGTAGTAGCTATGTTGAATCGCAGAGTTAAGCTTGAAAAAGTGCCAAGTGTAGTAGGTATGGGATTAAGAGATGCAGTTTATGTGCTTGAAAGCTTGGGTTTGAAAGTGGAAGTGAGTGGATCAGGGAAAGTTGTAAATCAATCTATTAGACCTGGCACCATGTTGAGGGGGCAAGCGGTTTCCTTAAGATTGAATTAGACGTATGCAGGAACTGAACACATTATTAGAAACAATCAATCCACTAAAAGTAGTGGGTGATACAGATAAAATGATTAGTGAATTAATTATTGATTCAAGAAAGGCTAAAAAAGATGCTTTGTTCTTTGCCTGGAGTGGATCAGTAACAGACGGTCATCAGTACATTGATTCTGCTATAGAAAAAGGTGCTGTTGCCATAGTTTGCGAATCAATACCCAATGCACCAAAAGAGGGCATTGTTTATTTGAAAGTTGAAAATACCTTATCAGTAGTGGGGAGACTTGCTTCTTTTTGGTACGATCATCCGTCGAGAAAATTAAAAGTTGTAGGGGTTACAGGAACAAATGGTAAAACATCTATTTGTACACTTCTTTTTGATCTGTATAGAAGTTTGGGTTACAAAGTGGGCCTGTTATCGACTGTAGAGAATAAAATCAATGACAGTATTATTCCTTCAACACATACCACGCCAGATCCTGTAAGTATTCATAAGTTGATCGCAAGCATGGTTGACTCGGGCTGTGATTATGTTTTTATGGAAGTAAGTTCACATGCAGTAGATCAAAAACGGATTGGTGGTATTGAATTCGATGGAGCTTTGTTTACTAATATCTCTAGAGACCATTTGGATTACCATAATACCTTTAAGGATTATATTAATGCCAAAAAGGCCTTTTTTGATGGACTTAGCAAAGATGCATTTGCTCTAGTGAATAAAGACGATAAGAGGGGCATGGTGATGTTGCAAAATTGCCTTGCGAGGCATTCTACTTTTAGTTTGCTCGGATTGGCTGATTTTAGAGGTATTCTGCGCTCAAACTCTTTGGAAGGATTAGAAATGAAAATAGAAGAATTTGATTTTCACAGTCCTATGGTTGGTGCTTATAATGCAAGTAATTTGCTTGCAACTTATGGCGTAGCAATACTCCTTGGGCAGTCTAAGATGGAAGTGCTTACGCATTTAAGTGGTTTGAGAGGAGCAAAAGGGCGATTTGAAGTTTACAAGTCTGCCGATGGGACAAAAGGAGTGGTTGACTATGCGCACACACCGGATGCACTGGAGAATGTACTGGAGGCCATAAATCAAGCAAATTCGACAGGCAGCCAGGTAATCACAGTTGTCGGTTGTGGAGGAGATCGAGATAAAGGGAAGCGTCCAATAATGGCAAAGATTGCAGCTAGTCTTTCGGACAAGGTCATTTTAACCTCGGATAATCCAAGGTCAGAAGATCCTGAAAAGATACTAGAGGATATGTATGAAGGCGTAAAGGGGAGCTTAGAGCATAAGGTATTAGTCATTACAGATAGAGGTAATGCAATAAAAGCAGCTTTTCAGTTTGCTAGAGCAAATGACATTGTTTTGGTAGCTGGCAAGGGACATGAAAATTATCAAGAATTAAAAGATAAGCGGATTCATTTTGATGATGCAGAAGAGTTAAGAAAACATTTGAAAAACAATCACAATCACTAGTGAAAACCTAACACACAATGATCTACAATTTAGCCGAATGGCTTGAGATTACTTATGATATACCTTTAATGGGACTGTTCAAGTATATTACTTTTAGAGCAGGTCTTGCAATAGTGCTTTCACTAATTGTGAGTATGTTGTTTGGTGGGAGGATCATCGAAAAATTGCGCGCCTTACAGGTGGGTGAGACAGTTCGAGATCTTGGTTTAGCTGGGCAAAAGAAAAAGGAAGGGACTCCAACGATGGGGGGTGTAATGATCATCCTATCCATTTTGGTTCCTTGCCTTTTGCTTGCCGATCTTTCAAATGTATATGTGATTCTCATGATTCTGGCAACTGTATGGATGGGAGCTATAGGGTTTGTGGATGATTACATAAAAGTTTTCAAAAAAAATAAGGATGGTTTAAGCGGTTGGTTCAAGGTTATTGGACAGGTCGTATTGGGTATTATTGTTGCAGTTACCATGCTCTTGAGTGATGAAATGGTGGTTCGTTTGGATTATGACGAGGCTGTAAACAATGGCTACAATATTGTTGAAACTGTTGAGGTGGAGCAAGATGATGTAGTAATTAAATATGCCTACGTAAAGTCAACATTGACGAATATTCCCTTCCTTAAGGATAAGCGTTTTAGTTATGATCAGGTTTTATTTTTCCTTGGTGATAATGCAGAACGATTCGTTTGGGTGATTTTTATTCCAATCGTCATATTCATTGTTACGGCTGTATCGAATGCTGCCAATCTTACAGATGGCTTAGATGGTTTGGCGACAGGTGTATCCGGTATTATAGCAGCTACTTTACTTGTCTTTTGTTATGTCTCTGGTAATAGTATTGCCGCAGAATATCTCGGCGTTTATTTTCTTCCTGGTAGTGGTGAGCTAGTTGTGTTCACTGCCTGTTTCCTTGGAGCATGTATTGGCTTTTTGTGGCACAATTCATTTCCAGCTGCAGTATTTATGGGAGATACCGGTAGTCTAGCTTTAGGTGGGATTATTGGAGCATTGGCTGTATTGATAAGGAAGGAATGGTTGATTCCAATATTGTGTGGGATTTTTGTAATTGAAAACTTGTCGGTAATTCTTCAGGTAGGATATTTCAAATATACCAAGCGAAAGTACGGTGAAGGGAGGCGTGTTTTGAAGATGTCACCTTTGCATCATCATTATCAAAAAACGGGGATGTCAGAAGTGAAGATTGTTACTCGTTTTTGGATTGTAGGTATACTGTTAGCAGTAATGACTATTCTGACTTTAAAAATCAGGTAGTATGCATAAGCGATTATTGGTTCTAGGAGGAGGTGAAAGTGGAGTTGGAGCAGCAATACTCGCTTTGAAAGAAGGATTTAATGTGTTCTTATCCGATAGTGGAAAGATTGCAGATAGATATAAGAAGAAGCTTGATGATGCGGGGATTGATTATGAAGAGGGAAAGCATTCTTTTGAAATGTTCTTTGAATTTTCGGTAGTAGTTAAGAGTCCAGGTATTCCTGATCGGTTGGATTTTATCCAAGCTTTTAAGGAGAAAAACATTCCTGTGATTTCTGAGATTGAATTTGCTTGTAGATATACAAAGGCATATGTGATAGCAATCACAGGATCCAATGGGAAGACAACTACAACAAATTTGGTGCATCAACTCTTGAGAGCAGCGAATAAAGATGTTGCTTTGGTTGGAAATGTTGGTCAGTCTTTTGCCCTACGGGTAGCAGAAAATCCAGCATCAATCTATGCTTTGGAATTGTCCAGTTTTCAGTTGGATGGAATCAAGGACTTTAGACCTGATGTGTCCATAGTGTTGAATATAAGTCCTGATCATTTAGATCGGTATGATTATGATTTTGATAAATATGCTGACAGTAAGCTAAGGATCTGTATGAATCAAAGCAGTGGAGATAAATTTATCTTCAATGGCACTGATGAAAAAATCCTTCAACGATTGTCATTGTTGCCTGAAGTCTTGAGTCAATGTTCTGTTTCGATGGACAAGCTTGATGCTTATGTTCAAACCTTCGATTGGTCAAATAAGGCGTTGCAGGGTAATCACAACAGATTCAATGCAGCCTGTGCAATAGAAGCGGTTAGGACTTGTGGTTTAGTGGATTCAGAGATTCAATCTGGTTTGGATTTGTTTGTGAATGATCCTCATCGACTTGAATCTTTTTTACAGGCCGATGGAATAGAATTTATAAATGACTCAAAGGCCACGAATGTTGAAGCCGTGTATTACGCTCTTGATGCGATAGAAGGACCTATACTTTGGATAGCTGGAGGGGTTGATAAGGGAAATGAATATGAGACTCTCGATCGGTTGGTGGAAGAAAAGGTCGCAGCTTTGATTTGTTTAGGAACAGATAACTCAAAGCTTTTAAACTACTACGAAAATAAAATAGAACAATTGGTTTCAGTGGATTCACTGGAGCTGATGTTAGAAAAAATAAAAGATTGGAAAAAGGCAGGAATGAAGGTTTTATTATCTCCGGCTTGCTCGAGTTTTGATCTATTCAATAATTATATGCATCGAGGAGATGTTTTTAAGGAAATTATTTTAGAAAACTTTAGAACCAAGTAATGTCATTAGGAAATAGCTTATATAAGAATTTAAAGGGAGATAAGGTGATCTGGATGATCGTAGCCTTGCTATCCATTATTTCAGTGCTCGTAGTCTATAGTGCTACGGAAGCTATTGCCTTCAAGTATCGTTTAGGGAATACAGAATCTTATCTGTTTAAGCATCTTGGAACATTATTATTAGGTGGGTTTTTATTGTACCTGTGTTATGCAATGCACTATCACAGGTTCAAAGTTGCTGCCCCTTATCTTTTGGTTGTAGCAGCATTGTTGTTGATTTATACACTGGTATTAGGGCCTACGATAAATGAGGCGAGAAGATGGATTCAGGTTCCGATAATCGGCTTGACCTTCCAAACTTCTGATTTTGCGAAGATCGCTCTAGTACTTTTTGTCGCTCGGGAAATAACTAGACACAAGGACTACATAAAGGACTTTAACAAAGCCTTTAAACCAATCATTGTGCCCATAATCATCATCTGTGGGTTGATCGCTCCCTCCGATCTTTCCACAGCTATAATGCTTTTTGTTACAACGGCTACGATGATGTTCGTCGGTCGGGTTGACTTAAAGTACATCGGCTTACTTTTAGTATTAGGAGTAGTTCTGTTTGCCTTTCTAATTCTATTGGGTGATTTATTCCCAGATTTAGTTCGAAGACAAACATGGATCTCCAGAATGAGAGAATTTTTACACGGAGGGGGGAATGAGTATCACTTAGAGCAATTCAAAATGGCTATTTCAAATGGAAAGGTCTTTGGAGTTGGTCCTGGTAATTCAGTGATCGCAAACACCATTCCCCACCCATATTCAGATTCTGTGTATGGGACAATTATGGAAGAGTATGGACTCTTCGGAGGGTTTGTAGTACTTGCACTTTATGTGCTTATGTTCTTTAGAGTAGGTAGTATTATGACAAAGAGCGATAAGTCATTTGGGGCATTAGTTGTAATGGGGCTTGGATTAAGCCTAGTTATGCAAGCATTTGTAAATATGGCAGTAGCAGTGGACATGGTTCCTGTAACAGGTCAACCACTTCCTTTGGTAAGTATGGGAGGAACTTCAATTATGTTCACCTGTATATCCATAGGAATGATATTAAGTGTTAGCAAATACGTAGAAAAGACGAATAAGAATAGTAAACAAGCGAATACGGATAATGAAAGTACTGATTAGTGGAGGTGGTACTGGTGGCCATTTGTTTCCGGCAATGGCTATAGCGGAGAAGTTGAGGGAAAATGATCCCAATACAGCAATTTTATTTGTAGGCGCTAAAGGAAAAATAGAGATGGAGCGTGTCCCAAAAGCGGGATACAATATTAAAGGTTTGTGGATTAGTGGGATAGATCGAAATTTGAAAAGTCCCAAGAATTTGCTGTTTCCTTTTAAACTCCTTACAAGTTTGGTGAAGTCATTCTGGATTGTACTTCGATTTAGACCTGATATAGGTATTGGTGTTGGAGGATTCGCCTCAGGGCCAGCCTTATTTATGGCGCGACTATTAGGGACACCCATTTTGATACAAGAGCAAAATTCGTTTCCTGGTATTACGAATAAATTATTGGGAAAGCGGGCAGATAAAGTTTGCGTATCCTATGACGGTATGCAGCGATTTTTCGGCCAAACAGCAATAGTAAGAACAGGTAATCCAGTGCGTAAAGTATTGCAGAGTCCTTTTTTAGATAGAGCTGCGGCAGCCAGTTATTTTGGACTTGATCCAAATAAACCAGTTGTTTTTGTTTTTGGAGGAAGTCTTGGTGCGAGAAGTGTAAATAAATCTTTGATGCAATCGGTAGACTATTTTAGGACAAACTCTGATATCCAGCTGATTTGGCAGACCGGAAAGGTTTCATTTGCGACTTGTTCGAAATCTGAGCTGGCAAAACTTGAAAACGTTCAGGTTAGACAATTTATTGATCGGATGGAGTTGGCTTATTCACTTTCTGATGTGGTCGTTGGAAGGGCTGGTGCACTGACAATATCTGAATTATGTCTGCAACAAAAGGCTAGTATTTTGGTACCATTGCCGAGTGCAGCTGAAGATCATCAAACAAAGAATGCAATGGCTTTAGTTGAAAAAAATGCTGCAGTTCTAGTAAAAGATAAAGATTTAGAGGAGGGACTTATCCCTGCAATAGAAGATCTGCTAACTAATAAAAAAATGCGAGATTCTTTGATTCAGAATATTGCAAGTTTGGGGCAAAAAGATGCCTCAACAAAAATTGTTGAAGAAATAAATGATTTGCTTAAATAGCCATACGTTATGGAAACAAAACAAATCAATTTAGAAGATATAAAAGTTGTCTATTTCATAGGCATCGGTGGCATTGGAATGTCAGCAATAGCTCGTTTTATGAATAAGAGGGGCATACAAGTTGCAGGCTATGACAAGACCATCACAACACTTACCAAAACGTTGGAAAGTGAAGGTATGCAGATTCATTACAAGGAGGATATAGAGGCTCTACCGGCTGATATAGATCTTGTTGTTTATACACCTGCTGTTCCAAAAACTCATGTTGAATTAGAGTATTTCCAGCAAGGGACAAGGCCAGTAATGAAACGCGCTGAAGTGTTAGGCTTACTCTCTCGTAGTTTGAATTGTATCGGCATTGCAGGTACGCATGGAAAAACAACCACTTCTACCTTATTAACGTATTTGTTAAAAGCGGGTGGTTTAGATGTATCGGCTTTTTTGGGTGGTATATCGAAGGATTTTCAGTCGAATTATGTTGCGGGTAATAGCGATTGGTTAGTTGTCGAAGCTGATGAGTACGATAGAAGCTTCTTGCATTTAAATCCAAAGCTTGGAAGTATACTTTCAGCAGATGCGGACCATTTGGATATTTATGGAGATGCAGAGGAAATATTGACAGGTGGTTTTATGGCTTATGCAAATTTAGTCGAAGATCAGCTCTATGTTAATTCAGCATTTTGGAAAGATTTTTCGGGTGTTGACAAGGCCGTTAGTTACGGAATTGATTCAGGAGCTTGGCGAGCTGAGCGAGTGCGAGTGGAAGAAGGCAGGTTTTGTTTTGATTTTGTTGGACCGGGAGTACTCTGGAAAGATTTAATTATGGCATTGCCGGGAAGGCATAATATCGAAAATGCTGTTTTGGCTTTATCGATTTGTCAGCGATTTAATCTTGATGAAGAGGCGCTGCGGAATGCCTTGGAATCATTCAAAGGAATAGCGAGGCGATTTGAACGGATTTATGAGGATGAAACGCATGTTTATATTGATGATTATGCGCATCATCCTACAGAGCTTGATGCTGCTATTTTAGCTGCGAGAGATTTGTATCCTGAACGAAGGATTACAGGAATCTTTCAACCGCATTTATATAGCAGAACAAAGGATTTTGTTGACGGATTTGCTCGCTCTTTAGAAAAGTTGGATCAGCTTTTTTTACTGGATATTTATCCGGCAAGAGAAGCGCCTATACCAGGAGTGGATTCAGCCTTATTGTTTGAAAAAATTAAATTGGAAAATAAGGTGTTATGTACAAAAGATAGCTTATTAACCGAATTGAAAAAAAATAAAATAGATGTTTTACTGACTTTAGGAGCTGGAGATATTGATACTCTAGTAATGCCAATTAGTAAATATTTGAAAACCAAGTTATAGTGAAGAATAAAATAAGGGAAATATTAGGAAACAAATCAACAATGAAAAAGCTTAAGCAGGTTGCTTATGTTTCATTCCTGTTGGTCATTGTAGTTATTTCCTTCTCTGCAAACTCGAAGAAATCAAATAAGTCAGTAGATGCTCTTATCGTAGATATAGCTGCACTTCCGAATGGAAACAGAATGATTGACACCTCGGATGTCTTCAATATTGTTGAGCTTGCATTCGGTAGCAGATTGGTAGGAGAACGGATCAGTGAGATTGATGAAGCTCGTATAGAACGAATTATCTCAGAATACCCAATGGTTGAAGAAGCGGATGTTTATTTAAATGCTAGAGATGAGTTACAGATTAGAATTATACAGAAACAACCACTTTTACGTGTGATTGCAGATAATGGGCTCAATTACTATATGGATAATAAAGGAGCTAGAATTCCACTATCTAAACATGTTACGGAGCGTCTTTTAGTAGTAACAGGAAATGTTCCGCCACATGTACCAGATTTTATGGAAACTGGTCCAGAACTCTTACAGGATGTTTTTATGCTGGGGAACATGATTTATGAGGATAAGTTCTTTAGAACTATGATTGAGCAGATAGATGTTCAGGGGAAAGACTTTGTTCTCATCCCAAAGATAGGACGCCAGAAGATTAGGTTTGGAACGATCGAGGATGCAAAGGGTAAGTTAGATCGCTTGAAAAGATTCTACAAAGAAGTAGTTTCAACTACAGGCTGGAACAAATATAAAATACTTGACGTACGGTTTGATAAGCAGGTCGTATGTGAGAAAAGATAAAAATCAAAGTTAACCAGGGAAGTGAAGATCAAAGATTCGTTTTCGAATCAGGTCAGCACAAAAACCACTAAACCATTACAGTTATGAAAGACGAAGGTAAAAAGGACTTAGTCGTAGCTGTGGATATCGGAACCACAAAAGTTTGTGCCGTAGCAGGGTATAAAAATGCTTATGGCAAGCTCGAAGTAGTAGGCTTCGGGAAGGTTAAAAGCGAGGGAGTTCTTCGCGGAGTTGTTTCTAATATTGAGAAAACTGTGAATGCGATTTCTTTAGCAGTTAAAAAAGCTGAAGAGATGGCAGGTGAGAAATTTACACAAGTGCATGTCGGCATTGCTGGTCAGCACATTAAGAGTCTCCAGCATCGAGGAATTCTCACACGTGAGTCTAATCAGACCGAGATTGGCAAAAAAGATATCGAAAAGCTAATCATGGATATGCACAAGTTAGTGCTTCCGCCGGGGGATAAGATTATTCATGTTATTCCACAAGAGTTTACAGTTGATAACGAACAGGGTATTGTAGATCCTGTCGGTATGTCAGGTGTTCGACTCGAGGCCAATTTCCATATTATTACTGGGCAGATATCTGCCTCAAGCAATATTTCTCGCTGTGTAGATCGTGCCGCACTTCAAGTTGCTAATATCACGTTAGAACCAATCGCATCTGCTGTTGCTGTTCTTAGTGAGGAGGAAAAAGAAGCAGGAGTCGCGCTTGTAGATATCGGTGGAGGTACAACAGATATCACTATTTTCCAAGATGGTATAATCAGACATACTGCGGTAATTCCTTTTGGTGGCCATGTTATTACTGGCGATATAAAAGAAGGGTGCAGCGTAATGGGTGCTCAGGCAGAAAAGCTTAAGCTTAAGTTTGGTGCAGCTCTGATCGATGAGGTTTATGAGAATAGGATTATAACAATCCCTGGCCTTAAAGGTCACCAGCCTAAGGAAATTTCCGAACGCAATTTGGCACGGATTATTCAGGCAAGGGTTGAGGAGATTTTTGATTATGTATTATGGGAAGTTCGTCGTTCAGGATTTGAACGCAAATTAATAGGAGGAATCGTTATTACAGGGGGAGGAGCATTACTAAAGCATGTTGATAAACTTGCTGCTTTTCATACTGGAATGAGTACACGTATAGGGGTGCCTATTGAGCATTTAGCTCATGGTTATTCTGAAGAACTAGGTTCGCCAATCTATGCTACCAGCGTTGGATTACTGATGAAAGGTATTCTGGATGTTGAGTGTGGAAAGGTTAGAAGGCCTAAGGTTAAAAACGAAGATACTACCGAAACAAACGAAGATTTTACTGTTGAAAAGACCTTGGCCGGAGGACCTTGGTACGAGCAAATTTTTAAGAAAACCAAAGAATGGTTCGAGGCAGAGCCAGACTCGGATTTTTAATATTAACATACATAATCCCAAACAACACACATTGGGCTAAAAAAAATAGCAGTTATGAATTTTAATTTAATCAACGAATCTGATGATTCTTCAATAATCAAAGTAATTGGTGTAGGTGGCGGTGGATCAAATGCCGTTCGACACATGTTTGATCAAGGTATTATAGGAGTCGATTTTGCTATTTGTAATACCGATTCTCAAGCTATGGAAAATAGTGAAATTCCAACTACAATCACATTGGGTCCAACCCTTACTGAAGGTAGAGGAGCAGGTTCAAAGCCAAACATTGGTAAACTTGCCTGTGAAGAAAGCATAGAAGAAGTAAAGCAGTATCTGTCCAATGGATGTAAGATGTTGTTCATCACTGCCGGTATGGGTGGTGGTACAGGAACTGGAGCAGCTCCTATCATTGCAAAGGCTGCTCAAGAAATGGATATCCTAACAGTAGGTATAGTTACGCTGCCTTTTACATTTGAAGGTAGGAGGAGAAGTACACAAGGATATTCTGGCCTAGAAGAATTAAAAAAATATGTCGATACTTTAATTATAATCTCAAACGATAAGTTAAGGCAAATACATGGAAACCTTTCTCTATCACATGCCTTTTCACAAGCTGATGATATATTAACTACAGCAGCAAGAGGTATCGCAGAAATCATTACCGTTGCCGGTTATGTAAATGTGGATTTTGAGGATGTGAATACCGTGATGCGTAACTCAGGTGTCGCAATAATGGGTACAGCATCTGCAGAAGGTGAAGGCCGAGCTAAAAAAGCGGTCGATGAAGCTTTGAATTCTCCGCTCTTGGAGGATAACAACATACGTGGTGCTAAGCATATCTTATTAAATATTACCTCTGGGTCTAAAGAGGTAACCATGGATGAGATTTTCCAAATAACAGAGTTTGTTCAGGAAGAAGCAGGATATGGTACTGACTTGATCTGGGGTAATTGCTTTGATGAAAGTCTGGGTGATAAGATCAATGTAACCGTAATCGCAACAGGCTTTGAAAGAAATAGAAACGTCAATAGTAATGATGTAAGCGGTAAGGTAGTTGTAACACTTGAAGATGAAGAGCAGAAGCACAATTCAATGAATGCAGCACCTAAAATTGGACTCAACGACGTTATTTCAGGAATGGAAGAACACAGTGAGCCTACAATAAAGATGGAGGAACCTAAAAAGGAACTTCCGGAGCAACCAAATAATACATTCGAGTTTAAGGATATACCTGCCCGAAATATTCAGACTGGTTATTCTTACGAAGACCCATACATGCAAGGCGAAGAAAAAGAACGGCTAATGACTGTTCAGATGAAATATGAAATGGAGGAAAAGCAACGCCGAGCTAGATTAATGGAGAACAGAGTCAAATTATCTAATCCAAATTCTATAGCTAAGTTGGAAAGTGAACCAGCTTATTTGCGGAGAGAAGTGGTGTTAGATGATGTAATCGATAATACAAATGAAGATCATTCGGAGTGGACCATCAGTGCAGATGAGCCTCAGCCGATGCGAAATAATACATTTCTGCATGACAATGTAGATTAAGAAGTATTGACTATCGATAGTCAATTCATTATGTACCGCTTGG
>JBELIG010000086.1:0-12004 GCA_042091035.1 Sphingobacteriales bacterium
GGACTGCATGTAGTTCATAGTGAAATGGATGTAAAGGGTAAGAAGTTAGACTAAGAAAGACTAACACTTGCTTTAATACCGCAGCTTTTGAACACTCAAAAGCTGCGGTATTTTTTTTATATTGATACTAATAATCAAATGTATCATCCTATGATCCGCTATTTTATTTTATTAAATGCAGCCTTGCTCTTTTTTGCCTGTAATGACAAGGCCTCGATTGGTGATGGAAGTATTGTGGAAACTCCTTGCAAAATTGGTGGTGAACCGAATTTATTTAAAAGTCCAAGTGGCGAACTATATCTGTCTTGGATAGAGTATGAAAATGATACGCTTTCTGTTTTAAAGTATGCTAAATGGGCTTCGGATAAGTGGTCCTCAGGTCGTGAGATTGCAAGAGGGACAGATTGGTTTGTAAACTGGGCAGATTTTCCGGCTATGGCCGTAGGTGGAAAAGAGGATCAACATATGGCTGCCCACTGGCTTGAAAAGAGTGGTTCTAGCACCTACGATTATAATGTTATGCTCAGTCAGTCTTTTGACGGTGGACTTACTTGGTCAGCTGGTGAAGTGGTACATAAGGATTCGGTAAGTGCTGAACATGGCTTTGTTAGTATTCAGTACTTGGAGGAGGGAGGTTTCGCTATGTGCTGGTTGGATGGAAGAAATACTAAACTAGAGGATCATGAGCATACAGATGAAGATGGTCATGGTCATCACGGAAGTATGAGTCTACGATACACAAAAATAAATTCAGACGGAGTTATTGAGCCCTCTGTTGAGTTAGATCATAAAGTTTGTGATTGTTGCCAAACGGATATGGCAATATCTCCTTCGGGTCCCATAGTTGTCTATAGAGATAGGAGCGATAAAGAGATTAGGGATATTTATATCACCAGGTCTGTAGATGGCATATGGTATGAACCAAAAGCAGTTTATCAGGATAATTGGGAGATTGCAGGTTGTCCAGTTAATGGTCCTTCAATTGCTGCTAGTGGAGATAACCTTATTGTTTTTTGGTATACTATGTCTGACGCATCCCCAATACTTCGTTATGCGCTGTCCGACGATTTGGGCGAAACTTTTGATAAAGCAATCAAGCTCAAATCTGAAAACCCGATTGGACGTGTAGATGTGAAATTTATCGATCAGGAAAATGCTTTACTGGTTTGGATGGAACAATTGGCTTCAGATAAGACTGTTATAAAAGCAGCGATTCTCAACTTGGATCATGGACTTGTTAAAGATGATGTGCTTGTTGAAACTGAAAGCAACAGGAACAGTGGTTTTCCTAAGATTGTCGTACAGGAAAATAGACTTTACTTAGCTTGGACAAATGTTGCCACGGCAGAATCAGAGTATGTAGAAACGGCTGTTTTTGAGCTTTATTTGTAGTTTTTGCCTATTTTTTCATTAAAAAATGAGAAAAAACACCTGTTTTTCGTGATTTTTTTCAAAAAAGCACAAAAATATCTTCATATAAAAATCTTTGTTATTGACTCTGCTTGTTGGTTTTTATAAATTAGTAATCCAATTCCTAATTCTCATTTACAACCCACAGTAAGCACTTATCCAAAAAAAAATTCCACGAACAATTAAAGGACACTTTAATTAAATTGAAATGAGAATCTATAACAAGATTACAAGACATCTCGTATGCCATGAGCTCACTATTGATGCAGATTGTTCTACCGTCTGGAATACTATAGCTATGCCTGGTAATTTGAATCTTTGCCATCCGTTTTGTAAAGAAAATCAAGTGTATACTTGGGGTAAGATTGGTGCAGAAGATAGCATTGAATACTTCAACGGATTAATGTTGAAACGGGTATTTACGGATTGGAGAGAGGGTGAGGGTTATACGCTAAAAATAGGCAACAGCTATTATGCTTCTGCTAAAGTAGTGTGGAGTCTGGATGATGTAGACATCGATAAAACCGCCCTGAAGATACAGATTCACCTTTATCCAGAAATTGTACTAGATAGAGTCCCTAGACTATTGAAGAAACTTGTAATGAATCTAATATTTATGCCATTAATGAGGCGATATGTTCACGCAGTTACTCAGGGAGTCAAATTTTATATTGAGACAGGCGAACGTGTTAAAGCCAATCAATTTGGATACAACCCACTGTTTAGTAAAAGAAAAGATAAAATAGAATTTGCTACAAGAGTTCGAGTTGGTGAGTTTGTGAATAAGTCTGTTGGTTAGGAATATTATATCTGATTATGTTCACTTAGAAGTATCCATTGTGCTAAATTATAGAGGTTTTAAAGATTGAAGAAAAATATCCTTGAGATGAAGCTTATATATTGCACGCTATTTATTTTTTTATTGACTAACATACATGCTCAAACTATCTCCCATGGCCCCGTCGTCGGTGGCGTGCATGATAAAGGCGGGCGAATTTATATCAAGACAGCAGATCTTGGCTTATCTTTTGATCTGCAGGTTTCAGAAACCGAAGAATTCGATAACTTTTTAGTGTTTACTGATTCTACTAGGGTAGAGCGTTTTGGTACGGTAATCGTTGATGTTGACGGGCTAGAAGCGGATAAGAAATACTACTATCGATTTATGTTTGATGGATTACCTGATGCAAGTTCTGGGAGCTTCAGGACCTTTCCTGAGCCCGACTCAAAGAATCCCTTAAAGTTGATTGTTGGTTCCTGTAATTATGGAAATAATCCGGATATTTTTGAGCAAATTCAAGCGTTTGAGCCCCATCTATTTTTACATCTGGGTGATTGGGGTTGGCCCCCTGCGCAGCTTGGAAATGATTATTGCCTATATCCTGATAAACGAGCAGAATCCTTTGCTTTAAGGTATTCAGATTCTAATATGGAGAATTATGTTCAGCCCTATATGGCTGTCGAGTATATTTATGATGATGATTACAGTTACAATGATTCCGAAGGATGGACCTATCCGACCTTTACTGTAGAAACTGGAAGTGGCGGTGTGAGTACAGATTTGATAACCAATGAAATGCCGGCTGGAATAAGAGAAGGGGCCATACAAAGTTATTTTGATTATTTTCCTGCTTATCCAGCAGCTGACACATCTTATGGTATTCAGCATAGTTTTCAAATGGGTAATGTCGAATTTTTTATGGTGGATACACGCAATTCTAGGATGCCTAGACATGATGCCTTTTTGTATGATTCTATAAACGGCAACTGGACTTTTGAGCCCGATTCAATAAATCACTCTATGCTCGGTGTAGATCAAAGAGAGTGGCTGTTGGAGGGACTTCAGCAATCTGAGGCAGACTGGAAGATCATGGGCAGTAGTGTTATTTTTAATGCCTATTATGCGGAGATCCTCAAAGTTGCGCTTGTCTTTCAGGGGCTTGAGGTCAATATTGCTGGACAAAATGGGTCTGGGGCAACATTGGCATCCAATCTATCCTATAATTGGGTGGGATATCCTGCCGACCAACAAGCTCTTTTGGACGCTTATGAAAGTGGCTCTATTAGTGATTTGCTAATAGTCTCTGGAGATTCGCATAGCTCTGCCTTGGATGATGGCACTAATGCAGGGATTCCGGAACTTACAGCTAGTGGGCTATCTGCAGGCGACGAGGGAGTGATCAATTATTATGTGGATTCTATTGGATCACTCATTGGCTATCCTTTAGTAGAGGAAGCACTTTGGAATGGAGGAGGTAATGGTGTCAGTAACTTGAATTTTAACGATTCCTATGGTACGATTGAGGTTTTTGGAAAGGATTCTTTGAGGTATTGTGCTTTTGACGAAAATGGATTTGAATTTGGATGCATTACATTGCAACATAGTAGCCTAAATACAAGTCTAGAAGATTTGATAACTGAGGATGCTTTTACGGCCACTCACTCAAATACAGCACAGCAATTGACTATAACATTGGACCCCTACTTATCCAATGAGGTAGATGAACTATTTTTGTTTAATAATTTGGGCATCTTAATAGATCAAATAGATGTAGATGGTCAACAAATGCAATACAACACTTCTGATTTAATTCCAGGCGTGTATGTTATATCATTGAGCTATAAGCTAACAAGTGTAAGTAGGAAATTTGTTAAGCCTTGATAGAATCTTAGCTTCTGTATCTTTTTGATCCAAATGCTTCTCCTTTTCCAGTTTGGCAAAACTGTCTTAAACTCTCAAGGTATTTTCCCCAGCTGTAGTTTAAGTTTGCATAGTTGTCATCTTGGGTCATGAATCCAGTATGAGTAAATCGAACCCGAGTCTTGTCTACATTCATATCTAGATCAAAAGTAAACACATGGTGTTCAAATGGGCTATCATTCTCTATACAGGTCCATTGCACTCTACTGTTAGAAAGGAGCTCGGTGATCTGTATATCCATCTTCATATCTCCATATTTGAAGGTGATTCTATCGCTGAGGTGTTTTCCGCCTTCTACTTCAGAAGTATACCAATCCCTTAAACTATCTATGTCATTTAATGCTTTGAAGACATCCTCTATCGGACTGTTGATGTGAAACATGTGTTTAATCGGAACCATTATTAGTTTTTGTTTTAAAATAATGCATTTTTTCTTTTTGCTTGGCTTGTTTTCAGCAGGTGGCTATCTTTCTTGTTTTTTTAACCTAATATGAAGGTTTTTCTGATATTGATGTGTAGAGAATAAGGGAAGCTAGCCAGAGTTTGTGCTTAATTACTCTGTTAGTCTAAATAGGAGCTTGTTTTTAGATGCCTGGTTGATGCAATAGCTATCGGTGATTGTCGTTTTTAAATAGAGAATATAGTAATTTGGAATTACTATTGAAATTGATAGCAGTCCCCTTTTATGTGGCTTGAGAGGATGGATTTATCCTGGAGAAGCCCTACTTTTTATATTTAAATTAAGAGCTTTATGAAATCAGCAAATACCTTTATTATTTTTGTATTTATAATGTTTTCCATACTACTCTCTTCTTGTTCAAGTAGTTTGAAAACAAATCAAAATATAGACTTTGGTGTTTCAAGCCAGCCCGATAAAGTATTGTACAATATGTTTCCCGCTGCTATTGAAGGTATGAATCAATTTATTATCAATCCAACTGCAGATGGTAAGGAGCTTATAATTGAATTTTATGCCGGCAAAGAACAATTGGTGGATTGCAATAGGCATCGATTGAGCGGTGATTTCTCAGAAAAACAGGTCGAGGGTTTTGGGACCAGTTATTATCTGTTTGAAGGAAGTGGAGCTGTTTTTTCAACGAAGATGGGCTGTCCAGATTATGAAAACCAAATTGAATTTATAGCTTCTTCTAGTATTCGTGTCATCCATAATGAAAAAATTCCATTGGTTTTATATGTGCCTGAAGGATTAGAAGTACGCTATTCCTTATGGGAAAATACAGGAAGTGAATTCAAAGCTTTAAAGCAAGAATAGCCATTTATTCTACTCCATATAGCTTTAATTGCTTATCCATAAGTGGCTTAAATAAAAATGGAAAAAAAGATAAAATAAGCATAGCAGGATAACCAAAGGGTAGCAAGGGGCTTTCATGCTTAGAATCTAATACCTGAAATTCCTTGGCTCCATTGTGGTGGTGGTCGGAGTGTCTAGTAAGTTCAAAGAGAAGTACTCGACCTATCAAGTGGTCTGAGTTCCAAGAATGCTTTGGGTTTACTCGTTCATACCGCCCATTATCTAATTTCTTTCTTCTTAATCCGTAGTGCGCAAAAAAGTTCTGCGATTCAAGAATTGCAATACCATATACACTAGCTACAAAGTAGCATATGAATACATAAGCACCAAAATAAAAATAGATAGCAAGTAGCATGGACAAGGGTAGAAGTGTATAGATGATCATTGGGTTGAGCAATTTGCTTTTACCTTTTGTTGATAGTCTTTCTCCTTCAAGTTTCCAAGTTTTAAAGTAGCCGCCTATCTGAGACCTTAAAGCAAATAAATAGAAATTATCTCCTTTTTTTGCGGAGGATAAATCTGCAGGTGTTCCTATGTCTCTATGATGCCCACCATTGTGGTAGGTCATGAAATGATTCTGTACGGATGAGGTTAACAAAATCTGCGCAAGGAATTGTTTGAAAGGCTGCTGGGTCTTATGGCCTAGCTCATGCCCAACATTGATACCAATGACACCAAGTAGTGTTCCCATCATAAAAACTCGCGCTATGGTGTCTGATATAGCAAGCCCTGCTTCTGTAATTGTTGTAAGGAAAATGTACATAGTGAATAAATGTATAGGAACAATTAGCGAAACAACGATATCGTAGAACCAATCATCCTTTGCCATGTCTTTTTCTACCTTAGAGAAATTATAGGTTGACAAGGGAAGTGCTTGTTCAACTACAGGAATCAAAACGTATAGAACGAATATTCCAATATAGGCTGTAAAACCATAGCTATAGAAAGTAAGCAGAGCCAAAAGAGGTGTGATGTAAGCCGCTATGTATTTTAATTTACCCATTTTATCAATATTTTAGGGTCAATAATCGAACTATTTTGTGTAATATAGTTTTATTTTGGTTGATTATCCTTATTTTTGAGAGATTCCTTCAGAATATATTAATACAATAGAGAATGGGTAGAAAGTCAATTGAGAAGATTCGGAAAAGACCTACTCCAAAAGTTAATGCTTGGTTAGCCACACTATTGATCGATATTCAAGATGCAGATTTAGGCCTGCTTACAATGGATGATTTGGTTCGAATCTCAGGAAAAAGTAAATCTACATTTTATACTTATTTTGAGCGAAAGGAAGACGTTTTGCTAGCTGCTTGTCAAACAAGAATTTATGCTATTCTATATGATTTGGGTAAGGTTGAATTTGAAACGGATGATGTATCTAAACTTTACAAAAAGTTAATTGAAATTTTCGCTAATGGAACTAGCGGAATAAGGCTTTCCTTTCTGCAATCTATTCGCAAGTATTATGAATCAATCTGGGGAGAAATTGAAGTATTGACAGACACCTATGTGGGTATGCTAAGTAGCTTATATTCCCGTGGGATCAGTCTTGGCTTATACAGGGATTTTTCAGTTGAACTACTGACCACTATGGATAAATTATTTGTAATCGAAATTGTCACAAATAGTGCTCTTTTTACAGATGAAAAATATTCGGTTAGTGACCTTGTGAGAGATTATTTGAATCTCAGGTTGGATGGTTTATTGAAGGCTTAATAAAAAAGCAGGTCTTCTCAGACCTGCTTTTTTGTTATTCAAATTTATTATTGTACATACCAGCAGATTCCATTACCATTTTCGCTGTTCCATCCTTTACCTGAAATAGGTTGCCCCATTGCCCAAAGGCAGATAAACTTCCGTCTTCATTCGTTTCAGACCATTGTCCATGTGCAATAACTAAAGAATTTCCAAGGTCTCTCATTCCGCAAATATGAGCGTCCAATTTAGCAGATGAGTTTTCGGCATTGAAGCTTTTTGCAATTGCATCCGGACCAATACATATTTCTTTTACTCCACTTACTACTCGTATGCCGTCTTCTATAAAGACCGTTGTAGCCAAGGTTTTGAAGTCTCCTGAGTTATATAGACTTAGGAAGCTATCTACATTACTACTTATTGCAGTATAGTTTTCACTTTCACTGGCTTCCATTACTGGATGAGTGATGCGTTCTGAAAGATTCGCCATATCAACTTGGTCAGCAGAACTATAGGCTGCTTCTTGTATGAATTCTATTCGGTTATCCTGTATTTCGTATACATTACCCCATTTACCATCAAGTAGTGATTCGTTAGATTCATCTAAGACATTCCAGTAACCTGCTGCAATCATGATGTCGTCATTCAGCTTTCTGGCTTCATTAATTTTTATTTCTATGTGGGTGTTATGGAAAGGCCCCTCTTGGCTGAATGCTGCTGCAAATCCTCCTGCAATAGATGCGCGACCTAATGCTGGAATTTGAGCACTTCCAACAACCTGAATAGCGTCTTCTGTAAATACCTCCCCGATTGCGTTGGAATCCCCCGCTTTCCAAGCTGCTGCAAATTCATCTGCTGAGGCTTGCATTAATTCCATCGCAGACTTTGCGGTTTCAGCACTTGTTTCTTGCTCTGCTTCTTGAGTACAAGCGAAACTGAATAGTACTATAATTAAGGATAGGATGTTAAAGATTGACTTAAAATTCATACTTTAATTTTGTGAGTGAATAATCACATAAATTAGGTATAATTTGTTGTATATCAATATTTTGTGATGGTATTTTATTTGAATAGAAGAGTTGTTTGTTTTGTACTTTTTGGAGAACGCGTGAGTTTTTGGAATGATTTATAGATAATTATACTTATTTTAAAAAGTCATGTTTAAGATTATTTTCTGACTCAGAAAAAAAGGATTAGCTTTCAAATAGAAAAGCGTTGAAGAATTTTAGCACAGAAATAGAGTTTAAAACTAATCTTAAGGTTTTTAGATGCAGCATTTAATTAATTTGAAATAATATTAGACTATTCTTTTTCATTCAAATGGATAGAGAGTTGGGCTGATTTTCATGTGTTTTCAAAAGCAATAAATTTTGTCTATTAAATATAATAGTTATGAAACTTTATAAATATTCTAAGTGGGCTAGTGTGAATCCCCGTAAATCACAAGTCTTTTTATTTTTGATTCGCATCGCGATGTTGTTAAATGGTTTAGTTTTGGGAGGGCTATTATTCTTAAGTGATATATCTACTCCAAGTAGCTTTATTTGGCTTTTAGGGATAAGTGCAGCAGGCCTGATAATCCTATACCCTTCAAGAAAATACAAAGGATCTTTTATCTCTAATACATTTGTAAATAGGAAAAAGCTGGATTTGGGTCTTTCAGTACTTTATGTATTATTAGTAGCCTCTGGGTTTAATTCATTTCTTTATTCAGATACGGCAAATCAAGGTATTGGCGAAGCAAGTGCTGTTTTTGCGGTGCATACCCCATCCCTAAAAAAAGATCGAAGCTTATTTAATTTATCTGATAGGTTTGTTGTAAAGGAATATCGTAAGTTGAAAAAGCAATTCAAATCTGAATTAAAATTGATGAAGAAGGAGCTGAAAGCTCAAAAAGGCTCTGGTGGGGACACAGGAATTATGATCCTACTTATTTTACTAAGTATTTTAGTTGCAGCTATTTTGCTTGTTTTGTCTCTTGCTTTAGCCTGTGAATTAGCTTGTAGTGGTTCTGATGTATTAGCTCTTATTGTTTTACTACTCGGAGTTGTTGGTATACCTACTTTATTGTTTATTACGATACGATCAATCGTGAGGAAGTACAGAACAGATGTAGAGGTCATATATAAATGATAGTTTTTAGTTGGCTTGGCTTATTCATTTATTTATAACTCAAGAAAAACGAAAGAATGAATAATAATTCAATCTATTTTTTAGTATGTAGTCTTGTAATGCTCGTGCTTGCTGTAATTGGATTTGGGGGCAATGCATTATTCTACGATTCTTTAAGTCAAGTGTCTAACTGGGTTCTTGCGCATGGTTTGATAATGTTTTCTTGGTTGATTTGGATGAGCATTCAGAGTTTTTTAGTTCGAAATCGTAAAGGTCGATTACCCAAAGCTTGGTTTTCATGGAATGTGTTATTAGCACCATTAGTCTTGCTCAGCTTAGTACTAATTACGATTTTCGCTTTTCAATCGGGTAAAAAGACCTTAGAAGATTTTACGTTTAACTTATTTGTTTGCCTGAATTTTGTAATTCTTTTTCTTGCTACAATCAAAAATGATTCTCTAGGTGGTGAATATGAACGCTACATGGTTATGACTAACTTGGCGATAATTTTTCCAGCTTTAAAAAGGATTTCAGGTTTTTTGAATCAAGGTGCAGAGCTCGCTTTAGTTTTTTTAGCATGCCTATTAATGGGCGTATTTGTTTATGAGTTCAGAGTTTTGAATCGTATTACCAAAGCAAGTTGGCTAGGTTTAGTTTTGATTGTATTCGGCGTTATTTGTACTGCAATACTTCCAGGTCTTCAGTTTTGGGAAGCACTCATTCGTCAGCTTTTACTTTAAATGTAGCTTACACTTCTTTTGGTATAGTTTAATGCTCTAAGGGTATTGGATCATTCGCTTTACTAGGATAGAAAATACCTTTAACACAAAATTTTCAGAAATAGATCTTGATCTTCTTTTCTAGTTGAATCAATTAGAGTAAATTAGGATATTATTGCTTTCCTCCAATCTTAATCCGAACACTAAGGATTAGTATTAGCACATACACAGTTTTTAACATTCAGAACCTATGGAAATTATTTCAGGGCTGGAAACCATTCCTGCTTACTTGCAAAAAGTGGTGGATAGCAAAAAGCTTTTAAGAAACAATGCTTCTTTGATTATCTATGATCTTGATTTTCTAAAAGAACGAATTCAAAGATTACAATATAGTTTTCCAGACAATGCTTTACACGCTCTAGCCATTAAAGCCAGTCCGCTTGTGAATCTTTTACGATCACAGCATAAGCAGGGTGTAGGTTTGGAAGCTGCTTCCTTACCAGAGGTTTATCTAGGACTAAAAGCAGGGTACAAGGCCAAGGATATTGTATTCGATTCTCCCTGTAAAACCATAGAAGATTTAGAGTTTGCACTTACCGCGGGCGTTCGTATCAATGCGGATTCTTTCGCTGAATTAGAACGAATTGACGAACTTTACAAAGACCTAGGCAGCAAATCAATTATTGGATTGCGAATCAATCCTCAATTGGGAGAGGGACGTATTTCTGCTACAAGTGTTGCTGGAAAAGTGTCTAAATTTGGTGTTCCAGCTGATGAACAGCGTAGTACAATCTTAGAGGCATACAATAAATTTAAATGGCTTCGGGGAATCCATTTACACATAGGCTCTCAGGGCATGAGCCAAGATCAACTTGTCTCTGCAGTAAGTAAGGTCTATAAATTGGCAGGAATCGCCCGGGTTATTAGAGAAGCTAAGGATTGGAAGCTTGATGTGTTTGACATAGGAGGTGGTTTCCCTATTTCTTATTCGCGTGAAGAACTAGCACCAGATATTCAAGACTACGCTACTGCCCTTAAACTCAATTGCCCAGGTTTATTTGATGGGTCCTATAAATTGATAACAGAGTTTGGAAGGTATGTTTTTGCTAATACGGCAAGTGCTATTAGTAAAGTTGAGTACGTCAAAGAACACGAAGAAAGTAAAATTGCAATCATACACTTAGGTGCTGATTTTTTATTGAGAAAAGCCTATAATCCGAAAGATTGGCATCATGATATATCTGTTTTGGATAAGAATGGCCGATTGAAAATAGGGACGGATAAAAAACCGTATATGGTCGCTGGACCCTTATGTTTTGGAGGAGATGTAATAGAAGAAAGCATAGCACTTCCAGTTATTGAGCCAGGTGATCATTTGGTTATACATGATGTAGGTGCCTACACCTTGAGTATGTGGTCTCGATACAATAGTAGACAAATGCCTGTTGTACTTGGAGTTGATAAAAAAGAAATTAGTGTTTTAAAAAAGAGGGAAACCTTGTTTGATATTCTTAAATTCTGGACTTAATCATAAAAAAACAATTTATGAAGTCGATCAACATCATGGAGAAATTCTCGAAAGTCGAAAAAGAATGGACTCCCCATATTATTGGAGAATTAAATGGTCAATATGTAAAGTTATGTAAACTCAGAGATGAATTTGTTTGGCATAGTCATGCAGAAGAGGATGAGTTGTTTATGGTTTTTCAAGGAACACTCTACATGGATTTTAGGGATGGTCGTACTGAATCTATAAAGCCTGGGGAGATTATTATTGTTCCAAAAGGAGTAGAGCATCGGCCTTGGACAAAAAATGGTGAACTTGTATTTAATTTGTTATTCGAGCCTAAAGAAACAAAGCATACAGGGGACGTGGAATCAGCTCAAACAGTAAAGTCGCTGGATTGGATTTAGGTTCTATATTCTGAGGATTTGAATAAAAAGGCAGTAAGATTAAACTCAATCTTACTGCCTTTTTATATTTTTAAGAAAACATCTCGAATGAAACAGATACTTGTTTTTATTGCTGCACTTTTTTTACTCAGTGCATGC
>JBELIG010000087.1:0-11997 GCA_042091035.1 Sphingobacteriales bacterium
GGAACAATATAGATTTTATTTATATCATTTCTTCTCTCCTACTGAAAGCGTTCCTGTAAAGCAGGCACCTTCTTCCATCATCATCCTTGAAGATGAAATATTTCCAACGATTTTAGCTTTTGAACCCAAAAAAACATCACCCTCAATTTTGAGATCGCCCTCGATTTCACCATGGATGACCATATGATTTGCTCGAATGTTTCCTTTTATAAAACCATCAACTCCAACAACAACTCTTTTCTGTACAACAAGCTCTCCTTCAATAGATCCATCCAACCTTAGGTCAGTTTCACAATTAAAATTCCCATGTAGTTTAGTACCTGCGGTAACCACACATGTAGATTCACCCAAAACCCAATTATCTAGTGAATCTTGCATCCCAGCTCTTCCACTCATTTCCTTTGTCTGTGCCATAGGTCTATGTTAAAGTTATTATTAAAAATACAATATAATAAACATCGCTTTAAAATAACTTGGTTCCTTCGAACTTTAATTTTAATTAATTAAGTCCCATCTTTGTACTTTGTTTAGTCATTCTTAAAGAAAAAAGTGGATACATATATATTAGGTATTGAATCCTCCTGCGATGATACGTCTGCGGCAGTATGGAAAGATGGTGAAATCTTGAGTAATTGCGTTGCTAATCAAGAAATACACGCGCTATATGGTGGTGTTGTCCCTGAAGTAGCATCTAGAGCACATCAGCAAAACATACTTCCAGTTGTTCAACAAGCCATTGAACAAGCAGGCATTTCAAAAAAAGATCTTTCCGCCATTGCATTCACCAAAGGTCCGGGCTTGATCGGTTCCCTTATAGTTGGAGTTTCATTCGCAAAATCACTTGCTCTAGCACTTGATATTCCTTTAGTTGGCGTAAATCATATGCAAGCCCATATAATGGCACACTTTGCCGAAAAACCATACCCCACTTTTCCATTCCTATGCTTAACAGTATCGGGTGGCCATACTCAAATCGTAAAAGTAAATTCTCCTTTTGAATACGAATTACTTGGCGAAACATTAGACGATGCAGCAGGTGAAGCATTTGACAAATCAGGAAAACTTTTAGGACTAGACTACCCTGCAGGACCATTAATTGATAAACTAGCAAAACAAGGAACTCCAAAATTCGAGTTCTCAAAACCTAGAATTCAAGGCCTAAACTTTAGCTTTAGTGGACTCAAAACCGGAATTTTATATTTCCTCCAACGCGAAATGAAAAAGGATTCTGACTTCATCACAAACAATAAAGCTGATATCTGTGCATCCATCCAGGAGACTATTGTACAGGTTTTATTAGGCAAATTAGTAAGAGCTTCCAAAGAAACAGGAATAAAAAGAATTGCAATTGCTGGTGGAGTATCTGCCAACACTCAACTAAGAGAAGATCTAAAGGCAAAAGCAGAAAAGCATCGTTGGGACTTGTTCATACCTAAATTTGAATATTGTACGGACAATGCAGCTATGATAGCTGTTGCTGGAGCTTTTGCTTACGAGGACAAGCGCTTTGAAAGTCAAAAAACAGAACCGATTGCAAGACTACATGTCTAAGCAACCGGATCATAAACGTTACAACAATTCAGAAAGTTTTTTCAACAAATTATCTTTTAAATTCTCGTATTCCTTTTCTGATATCAATTCATTTTTTCGGAGTTCTTTCAATTCGTGCAGTTTATCCACGATCAAATCTTTCTCTGACTTTTCAATAGGTTCTTCTTCTACTTCCTGCTTGAACTCCTCTTTTGGAGCTCTTCCAGGATCATCATTATCTACATCTGAAGAAAGATCATCCTTATCAATAACCTCACCTTTCCAATTATTTACGATCTCCTTTCCTTTTTCAAATTGTTCCTTATACATAGACTTAAACCGATCTACGTCAAGGTCTAAAATTGTACCTCCAGATTCAAAATGCTTCTTAAAAACTTGTCCCAATGCAAAGGTTGAAGCACCAGCAAAAATAGAAGCAGTGACACCACCAATAATAGAACCTACTACTGGAATCATCTTGGCAAGAGAGCGAGCGCCCATACGAGCAAAAGTACTTGAAGCTAATGCTGAGACGATTGCCTTTCCTTGCGTTTCATTGAATTCTTTTCCATATGCTTTTGACAATTGTCTTATCATATCAATCTGAGTTGCAGAAACCGCAACGATATCCAATACAATTATTGGGACTAATCCAGCCCCCATAGACCAAACTACATGATTCCGAATGATCGTATCTGCATGTCTTGATTCAGAGGGTTTTCCATTATCTGAGTTCATAAATTTCTTTTTAACCTGATTTGCTGCAAACTTTGCAATTTTTTTACCTGGCTTAATTTCCATAGAAACAATATGATTCGTTTTTCACTAAAAAACCCCATTTTTTCGACAAATGCAGATAGAATTTAAACAAAACAATACTAAAAAGAGCAAACCTTATTGTTTTAGCTCATATTCTAAGCGATTAAGCGAGCCTTCAGAATCCATCAAAAAAAGCTTAAAATACCATTCACCTTCGCTCATCTCTGGCAAATCGATACTAAAAGAGGAATTACTATCCACAGGTATTACGCGGGCAATAGTAGCTCTCTGTGCTTGATACATATTTATAGGAAAAACACTGAGCTTAGGATAGCCCCAAAAGTTTGTCTCAGACGCCTCCATAGCATTAGATTCAATTCGACCACCCACCTTGGGGCTAATGAATGTAGCATTCGCACTTATCCTGTAATCAAAAGTCATACAACCATACTCTCTAAAGCGCTTAACTAATGGGAAAGATTGACGTAAATACTTAGAAGCATCAATATTTTGGCTGCTTTTTTCAAAAGAAGAGGAAAAAAATTGTTTGATCATTTTTTGAAGTGGACTATCTCTTATCTCTTTTTCGCTTCTACTAAGCCTTATTTCACTCCTTTCTTGCTCGCTTAAAACAGATCCAAAAACAAGCAAAACATCACCCTCGTTAAATGCATTGTATTTTCCAGACAGATAAACACCTTCTTCTGCCCCCTCCTCCCTTTTCAATTCAATAGCGGCAGGAGGATTAGAATTTGATACAGTAAAAAATAATTGCTGATACTGTGGCTTACCACGATCAAGATAAAAACACTCCAACACATGCTTGCCCGACCTAAAATTTGTCGCAAGTGGCAGCTTCCATGTCTTAAGTTCATCTATAGTTAGCAATTGGACCATTTGGCCATCTAAAGAGAGCATCACGCATCCAGGACCTTGAAATGCTCTTTTAGAATTCAACCTTAAAGTATCACTTGAACCAAAGAAGCCTTTATTCAAGTGAAACCTGCGTTGAGAGCCAATGCTATCCTTGCGTATTTCATAGGGCTCAGTATACTTTTCAATCCACTTACCAAAAATATCTGAATTCACATAAGCTTCTGATGATGCTGGCAAAAACTCAAAATATGATCGCTGCCCAGGTATATTAAATACGGATAAAGTTATTGATCCATTGGCATCTGTATTCCCTACACCCAATGAGTCTAAACCTTTTCCTTGAAAAACTTTATTCAAAACGATGGGCTTATTATCTGGCAAATCAAGCCGTCCATCACTACCTAAACGTAAAAACGAGCCATTAACAATTAATGTATCGCTCTTATCCAGATAGAGTTCTTTCTGATCAAAAAAGAAATAAGGCAAATAATCGACTTTATTAAATTGATTTTGAATATCAAGCTCAATAAAAGAAGAAGAAAAATCCTGTAAACTGAAATCATACCTTAAAGTATCGCCAAGATAAGGCTCATAAACAATATTTGATTTCCTAGAGACTTCATATTCTAACAAGCTTAGCTCACCTTCAAAAACACCTTGCTTAGATCCAACAAACAAACAATAAGATCCTTCAGCTAAACCGAGTATTTTTAGAGTATTAAAATTCCTTACACCTAAAGAAGAGTCATGCACAATCAATGAACCCTCTGCTATTTTATATTGCTTCGCATAAGTTTTGAGTGCATCAAAGTTTCTCCTCTGGTAAAGTCCTTTTATAGAACCTGCCTCATTCAAAGGATTCGAGCAAAGTATATAATACAAGGAATCTAGATGCTGGCTTTCTATTGTCATCTCATGAACCTGAAAAGGATACACCTTACTCAGTCCTTTTACACTTAGAGCTGTAGAACTTAGCTTACTTTTTAATACCCTACTATTAATATGTAAAAAATAAGTCTTTGGATAACTGCTTATCATACGATCACAATCCTTCAGAAGTTCTTTCCCAAACCTTACTATTGCTTCTTGATCATTATCAAACCTCCAGAATCCATATTCAAGCAATAAGTAATCTGTGATCACCCCATTGGATAAATTAATTACATGACGAACTACCGAATCCAATGAAGGAATCGTAAAAACGCTGTTCAATTCTAATACACCCTTAAGTAGAATTATCGGCACTAAGGAATCCCTTTTTGTTGAGCTTAATCCCCTTAACCGTGTCGAGTAGCAATCCTGTAATAAATCAACAAGCGCAACCTGAAATACTGTATCAGAAGCCTGTAATTCAAAATATATACCCCCGCCATCACTTATGTTTACCTCAAGCTCCTCGTCAGATTTTCGTTCGAGTAAAAGTGCCATTTGACAAAAGACAATAATTTCATCTACTACCTTATCGATTAGGTATTCATTTAATCTAAAGGTCTCTTCTCTACTAGAAAAGACCTCAGGATAATCAGACAGTGGATATCGTCCGTAGTATTTAGACTTAGAAACACGCTTAGATAATTTTAATATTAGCTCTAGTACATTTGCTTTAAATTCGGGTTTCTTATTTAAAATCCAAGGATCTTCTAGATTCAAACAATCTAAATAATACTCTCTTAATGCTCTAATTTGAAAATAGCTCAACAAAAGGAGCTTCTCTTTCTTTAAGCCCTTACGCTCGCCATTTAGATAATTATAAACGGCAGGAATTCCACGCTGCTCTTCTATTGCCCGTTTTACCTTGTAAGTAATACATAGTGCCTTGTAGAATTCACCTACAGAGCCAGTTTCAGCCTGCTGACCCAATAATATTTCTGCTGATTGCTCTGCCAATTGGAGCTTACCAGATTTAAAGAGGGCTTGGATATAAATAAGATCCTTGTCTTCCGAACCACTGGACTGACCATTAAGAGTATTAACTACAAATAATAGACACGAAACGAGAATAAAATATATCCTAAAAAGCATCCTTAAATTTTAATAAAATCGTTTAATATCCGCTTCTGCCATCAGAGGCTGCCCTTCAGAGATAAAGGCATACAAATGTTTAGAGAAATACGGTGCTAAACTTGCACCTTTGGTCCCCAATCCATTGAACAAATACAGACAACTGTGATCTGGATGAACTCCTAAAAAAGGCTTGCGGTCTTTGACAGTAGGGCGAATAGCAGCCTTATGTTCTGTTATTTCATAGGGGCTGTCCATCACTTCCTCCAAGCGTTCGGCTAGAAACTGCTTGGCCTCTGCCTCTGGATTATCATGGGTGTAATCTCTTTTATACTGCGATCCTACCCAATAAAACGGAGGATCAACTGGAACTATAAATATTCTATTTTTGAACACACTGTTACCTTCAAGTTCTGGTGCTTTTATAATCAAGACCTCCCCCTTCGATGGATTGAATGGTAAATGCCTGAAAAAGGGATTGTTCATTACATGAGCCCCTTCACAACAGATTACTTTACCAAATGATTGATCTTTCCAAACACAGTGATCATCTCTTAAGTCAAGACTATTATAATCTAAAAGATCTGAAATTATCAGACCTTGTTCTTTCAGATAAACTTTGAAGGCTTCAACTAAGCCATTAATATCAACTCTACCACCTTTAGCAACCTTCGCGAATGCAAAGACTTTTTTAAAACCTTTTGGAAATGCCTCATTATCCATAGGTGGATGCATATAAGGAGTATATTCTTGATCTTGCCTTCTACTCCACCAATCCTGCTCCTCTTGATGATTAAACAAAGAACGAACTATAGGTATCCTATGGAAAACTTTACAATCCAATAGAGTCTCTAGGCTTGAGTAAAACTGTTCCGCTTCATTTAGGAGATCATCAAACATCCATGACTTTACATATCTTCTTCCGGTTATTGGATTCATTATACCAGCTGCTATGGAGGAAGAAGACTTTAATTGGGGGGTATCAACAACAAGGAATGATTTACCTGCCTTCATGAGTTGATAAGCAAAACTTAAGCCTGCAATTCCTTGTCCAATGATTAAATAATCAACTTTCTTCATACTTTTTAGCTAGTATTAATTTCGTTTTTTTTGATAGTTTGTTACAAACTAATTCATAAGAATGATCGATCAGTTCTTTGAACAATCCAAAAGGAATATCACCATCCATAACAAGCGTATTCCAATGCTTTTTGTTCATGTGATATCCAGGGATTACAGCAGTATATCTATCTCTAAGCTCCTCTGCACGGTCAGGATCACACTTTAAGTTTACTTGCATAGGATCTGACTCAAGACGACACAAGGCATATACTTTATCCATTACTTTAAACACTAAAGTTTTGTCATCAAATGGAAATTCCTCGGTAGTTCCGACCTTATTTAAACAATATGCTCTAAAGAATTCAATGTCCATTTATATTTTGACTAATTTTGCATCGCAAAGCAACTATCATAGTTGTAACATATGTTAGTTTACTGAAGCTAAATTACTAATTATTAAATTAAGCTTGTAATGGGATTTTTGAACAATATCAATAAAGCTGGAAAAGATGGCATACCTTCTAATTGGATTTTACTTGAAAATAAAGAACAAATAGACCAAGCCCTGGAGTCCTCAACAAAAAAGCAAATCGCTTTTTTCAAGCATTCAACAAGATGTGGAATTTCGGTGCAAGTAAAGACAAGACTAGAAGAACAATGGGATATTGATGTTGAAGAATTAGATCTATATTATCTAGATCTACTTTCACACAGATCTTTATCTGATTATATATCTGAGAAAACTCAGGTCATACATCAATCACCTCAACTTATAGTTGTAAAAGATCACAAAGTAATCTACAACAGCTCCCACTTTAGCATTAATTATGATAAAATAGCATCATTAGTTTAAAAAGGCTTTAAAGTTTGATTCATCAGAAAGATCAACTTCTATATTTTCTTTAAGAGTAGTAGCTAGGGAAAGTCCCTGATAATCAACATTTATAGGAAAAGATTTGTGTTCTCTATTTATCAGTACAGCGACCTCAATACATTTAGGAACCATGACCATTAAAGGTTGAAGGGCAAAATATAAGGTTCTTCCTGTATTTGCGACATCATCAATAATGATAATGGATTTATCCCTTAATTGATCAATATCTGCTGAAACCGTAATAGGATTTGATACTGGATCGGCTGGATTTAAAGATATGTTAGATAGAATAAATTTAGTATCTGGAAGTATAGCTGACAACTCAGCTACAACCATTTTTGCAAAGCGAAGACCATTTTTATTTATACCTAGTATAGCTATCGTCTTCTCGTTTAGATTGCGTTCTGCTATTTGGTAAGATAATCTTTTTACCTTCCGTAGAATCTGATTGTGATCTAAAATTTGCATAATGGAAATAAGTTGTGGATTATTTAGATGTAATCCAAATTACTAATAAGATTAATCTAGAACGATATTATTCTTTTTTTTTATAAAATTCTTTGAACATTTGTGTTAAGTATTTAATTCCAAACAGGTATTTGGGAAAATATATTCAACATTATTATATTTAGCGAAAATTCGCATACATCATGATAGGACAAATCATATTTGCAATTCTAAGTATTCTAACCTTTGGCTATGCTGCCTTCCAATTTAATAAGATAAGGCAAAATATCCTTTTGGGTCAAGAAGAAAAGATTGAAGGAGACATCTCCCTTCGGTTAAAAAATATGTTTTTAGTTGCTTTTGGACAGCAAAAGATGTTCAAGAGATTTGTGCCAGCTATATTCCATCTATTCATCTACGTCGCATTTCTAATGACTCAAGTAGAATTAATAGAAATTCTTATTGATGGCTTCACCGGATCTCATAGATTCTTTGCTAGCATGCTGGGTGGCTTGTATAATTTCATTATTAACTTTATAGAGGTATTATCGGCACTTGCATTTGTTGCAACCTTTGTATTCCTGGCAAGGAGAAACTTATTAAAGCTTCCAAGATTCCATAAATCCGAGATGAATGGATGGCCGAAACTAGATGGAAACTTGATTCTTTATGGTGAATTCCTTCTGCTTATAGGCATATTTAGTATGAACGGAGCAGATATGGCACTTCAGGCAAAAGGAGAAACAAGCTATTCCTTGAATCTAATAATAAGCTCAAACTTAGGTCCAGCTCTATTTGGAAGTCTTGACATTCACACATTGCATATCATAGAAAAATTTGGCTGGTGGCTGCATATACTTGTTGTATTTGGCTTCATCAATTATTTGCCAAAATCTAAACACTTGCATATATTTTTTGCATTTCCAAACACCTACTATTCCAAACTGGATAGCAGAGGAAAAATGGAAAACATGGATTCCATCATGAATGAAGTAAAAAGCATGATGGACCCCGAAGCTGCATTTGATGAATCAGCTGAAATGGAAGAATTACCAGTATTCGGCTCAAATGATGTAACAACTCTGAGCTGGAGAAACCTGCTGGAATCCTACACTTGTACAGAATGTGGTCGTTGTACCTCTGTTTGCCCAGCAAACATGACTGGCAAGAAATTATCCCCTCGAAAAGTTATGATGGATATTAGAGATCGAGCGGAAGAAGTTGGTGATAAAATAAGAAGTGGAAATCCTGAATACATACGGGACGATGCAAAATCAGAAGATGCAGTTCTATCCGCTGAAAATTTTGACGATGGTAAAAGCTTATTTGACTATATAAGTAAAGAAGAAATCCATGCTTGTACAACATGTAATGCCTGTGTAGAAGCCTGTCCAATACTTATAAACCCAATGGAATCCATTTTGAAATTGAGGAGATATGAGTTGCTTACGGAATCTGCCGGTCCAACGGAATGGTTACCTATGTTTAACTCTATAGAGAACAATGGTGCAGTCTGGTCTATGTCAGAATCTAGAGATCAGTGGGTAAACGAATTAAATAAAGAAAACGATTAGTCCGATGGCTGAAAAGATAAATGTAAAGACAATGGCTGAGTATGCAGCCGAGGGAACAAAACCTGAAATTTTATTTTGGGTAGGTTGTGCCGGAAGTTTTGATGCCAGAGCTCAAAAAGTGACTGTTGCATTTACCAAAATCTTAAACCAGGTTGGCATGAATTTTGCCATCCTAGGACAAGAAGAAAGTTGCACAGGAGATCCAGCAAGAAGAGCAGGAAATGAATTTGTTTTTCAAATGACTGCGCTACAGAATATAGAGGTAATGAACATGTATGGAGTCGATAAAATTGTTACGACATGTCCGCATTGCTTCAATACTCTAAAAAATGAATATCCAGATCTTGGTGGAAATTATGAAGTTATTCACCATACACAACTCTTGCAGGAACTTATAGATGCCGGCAGAATCAAAATGACGGAAGGTGGGACTTTTAAAGGAAAGAAAATCACTTACCATGATTCTTGCTACTTAGGTCGAGTAAATGGCGTATACGAAGCTCCTAGAAAGGTACTTGAAGAACTTGATACAGATTTGGTGGAGCTTAAGCGATGCCGAACAAATGGACTTTGCTGCGGAGCAGGAGGTGCTCAGATGTTTAAAGAAGATGAGGCAGGAAAGAAAAGTATTAATATTGAGCGTGTAGAAGAAGCACTTGACACAGGCAGCGAAATCATCGCTGTGAATTGTCCATTCTGTCTTACAATGATGACAGATGGTGTCAAAGCAAAAGAAAAACAAGATTCAGTAATGGTTTATGACCTAGCGGAATTAATTATAAACAATCAGCAATAATGGCAGACTTAAAAGCAATGCCCGACCATAGCAGAGTATGGATCTATCAGGCAGATCGTACCTTCACAGAATCCGAACAGGTTATTATTGAATCTGATCTAGATACTTTTATAACGAATTGGACGGCACACTCTAAACAATTGTTTGCTACAGGTCTTTTAGCCTTCAATAAGTTTCTAATCCTCTTAGTTGATGAAAGAAGTGAAGCCGCTTCAGGCTGCAGCATTGATAGCTCTGTAAAAATGGTTCAAGATCTTGAGTTAAAGTTATCCTGTAGCTTTTTTGATCGTTTAAATTTCGCTTACCTTGAAGGAGAAACACTAAAAACAATCCACAAGGATGATATGGAGCAGGCTTATAAAGACGGTCAAATTAATGATCAAACAACATTCTTTAACAACCTCATTAGTAGCAAGCACGAATTAGAATCGAGCTGGAGGGTTGCTCTTAAAGACTCGTGGCACAAACAATTTACTTAGTCTAAAAATAAATACCTAACATAGAATTTAATGGTCATTCCCCTATCTTATCAGTAAACTTGTTTAAAAGACATAGGAATGATCAATAAATTCAAAAATTGGCTGGGTATAGAGGGTGTAAAAGCTAGGCTAGATCTAAAAGAACCACTCCGTCAAGAAGATTACTGCATCGAAGGAAATATTGAATTACATTCAATCCGTGCTCAGACTATAGAAGATATTCATATCAGATTTATAGAAAAGTACAAAAGGGGCAAAAAAGAGTCCCTTAAGATTGATGAATTCATTTTAGGTGGAAAGATCCTTGAATTAAACTTCAAATTAGAAGATGGAGAATCTAGACAGTTTCCGTTTAGATTAGAATACGAAGTGCTGCAATCCAGTATGGATAAGCTAGGCAAGAAAAACTTCCTAGTAGGTGGTTTAGTTTCCCTGTTAAAGCGAGAACAAAATGTTAGCTCTACTTTCAGGTTGGAGGTAAAGATAAATGGAACAGGTTCTGCATTACCGCCTAAATTTGACTTTCCTGTAAGCTTCAACAAAAAAAGACAAGCCTAATCGGCTTGTCTTTTTTTTATTTCTTTCGAAGTTCATTCAGAATCTCTTCATCTGTTTTATCAATATTGCTCAGCAAAAATTCAGCAGAGCTATACATTTCATGATCAGGATACTTCTCCATGAATGTCTTATAATAGGTAGCTGCTTTAGCATCATCTTTAAGTCCATCTTCACAGGTAAAGGCAAGCATAAACAGATTGGCTGGAGCGATTTCAGAATCTCCATAATTCTTATTACACCACTCAAAAAGTTCAACAGCTTTAACTGAATTCTTAATTAACTCGGCAACCTTACCACCTTCATATAATAGATCAGGAACATTAGAATTCGTTGGATTAGAGAGTGCAAAGAATTCCACCATTTGAACATAACGTCTAGCCATCTTAAAGTTTGGATTATTAGAATTGCTATAAATCATCTGCTGAGTAGCCTCTATCTCGTCTAAGTAAAACGAAAGATCAACATCCGCCTTGCTATTACCCTCCTCATCAAAAGATGTGGATATCAATAATTTATTTAATGAATCTAACTTATTGTCTTTATTAAACTTACTCGAAAGTTCATTTAATGTCAGCAGATTATCTCTAAAGTCCTCTACATCTGGATAAGACTTTAAAGATCTAGTCATTAGGTCTATAGAACTTTGAAGTTTATTAAGGTTATACTGAAAAGCAGATGCTCTTGAGAGCAACTTTGCGTTTCGTTCATTGTTCGTGATATCCGTATCAATCAAAGAGTCAAGAATATAAAGATACTCTTCAACCATTTCATCAGTTGGATTTTCAGCAAGCTCATTTTCCATATTAGTCAGCCAGTCAGACTGATCTTTTGAGGAATCCTCATTAGTACAACTTACAAGAGCTATAATAAAACACGCTAGTATTAATTGATTGAATTTCATAAAAAGAAAGTGGTTTACAAATTAATATCTTGATTAAATTCTTTTTCGAGTAAAACGATTGCTTCTTCAACAGTTTCAACAGGAAATTTACACATACTAGATTTACATACGTAAATATAATTTGCTCCATCTACAAATTT
>JBELIG010000088.1:0-11992 GCA_042091035.1 Sphingobacteriales bacterium
CAGGAGCATCTATTACAGTAAATGGAAATCTATATGATGCAGCAAACCCAACTGGCTCTGAAACTTTTGTAAATGGAAGTTTCCTTGGTTGTGACTCTATTGTCAATATAAACCTAAGTTTCATTTCCGATATAATCACAGATATTAATTCAAGCCTTTGCCTAGGTGAAACAGTCTCTGTAAATGGGAACATCTATGATGAGGTCAATCCTACAGGAACAGAGATTATGACAAGCTATCAGGGCTGTGATTCTACGATAAATGTAACATTATCATTCTTCCCTGAAGTTATCAATAACTTAGCTCCTACCCTTTGCTCAACAGATACCTTGGTGGTAAATGGAACAGATTATTTTTCTGGTAACGCCACAGGTACTGAAGTAATTCTGGGAGGATCAGTTAATGGATGTGACTCTACGATCAACGTCAGTTTAGGCTTCTTCCCAGTAGTTATAAACAATCTCGAGGACACCCTGTGTAGCACAGATATAATCCTGGTAAATGGAACACTTTACGATATAAACAATCCTACAGGTACTGAGAATATTGAAAACATAACAGTTAACGGATGTGACTCTACAGTTAATATCAATTTGATGTTTTTACCTGAGGTGAGTACAGACATCATTCAAACGCTTTGTGCTAATGAATCTGTTGTAGTCAATTCTGTCACTTACGACATCAACAATCCAGTAGGTACTGAAATAATTACGGGAGCAACCATCAATGGATGTGATTCTACCGTAAACGTAAATCTTAGCTTCCACCCTGATATTGCAGGCACAGAGATACTAGACATCTGTACGAACGGTTCTGCAGTATACAACGGAACAACGTATGACATCAATAATCCTGTAGGTACTGAAATACTTGCAGGAGCAAGTTTCAATGGCTGTGATTCTACCGTAAATGTTTCAATCAATCTTTTACCCGATGCGGCTGGTCAAGTAATTGATGAAATCTGCCCAACAGAGTCTATCACTGTAAATGGAACACTTTACGATATAAACAATCCTACAGGTACTGAAACATTCGTCAATGCAGCCTTCAATGGATGTGATTCCATAGTCACAATCACACTGGACTTCTTTGATGCAAGCGTTTCAAATCAGGTATTTGAATTGTGTTCAGATGAATCTGTTGTGGTAAATGGAACAACTTATGATTTCAACAATCTTACGGGAACAGAAGTCCTTGTTGGTGCATCATCAAACGGTTGTGACTCCACAATAAATATTCAAATCACACCATTAGCAGATGTCGTTAATGATATTGACGAGACTTTATGTGAAGATGAATCTATACTTATCAACGGAGTAGTTTATGATATAAACAATCCGACAGGACAAGAAATCCTCGAAGATGCATCCTCCGAAGGATGTGATTCCACAATCAATGTTTCATTGAACTTCTTCCCTACTGCAGCTGGCACTATTGATGAAGAACTTCCAGGTAACGGATCTATCACTGTCAATGGAGTAATCTACAACATTAACAACCCTTCCGGTCAGGAAATATTAATCAACGCTAGTATTAATGGATGTGATTCTATAGTTGATATCAACTTAAGTTTCATACCTGAATTAGAGGCCACATATTCTGCGATCTCTCCAAGTTGTGCAGGAGATAGCAATGGACAATTACTGATTGAGACCATTGCAAATGCTGAATTCCCTGTAAACTTAAGCTTAATTGGTCCTGACGGGATACCACAAATATTTGAAATAGGTAGTTTACCATTTGAGGTAGAAAACCTTAGTGCTGGCTCTTATACCCTCTCCTTCATAGACTTTAATGGAATACTATTAGTTGAAAATACATTTATAAATGACCCAAGTGAATATTTAATTGATGCTGGTGGTCCTTATGAAGTTGAGCTGGGAGGATCTGAATCTATATCTATTCTGCCGAATTTCAATTTAGATTCTGTAGTCTGGACGCCTTCACAATACTTGAATTGTGATACTTGTTCCATTGTAGTTGTAAGTCCTGAAGAAGATATCACTTACGAAATACTTGCAATGAATGACCTAGGTTGTATCACAACCACCACCGTACTCGTTGAGGTATTCAATAGCAGAGAAGTCTACATTCCAAATGTTTTCAGTCCTAACTTTGATGGTATAAATGATGTATTTACCGTTCACGCTGGTACATCAGTTAAAGTGATTGAAACCTTGCAGGTATTTGACCGCTGGGGGAACCTCATCTATCAAGGTGACAATCTCGATCCAAGTAATATAAACATAGGCTGGGATGGTAGCTATCGAGGACAAATGCTCAATCCTGCAGTTTTTGCCTATTTTGCCATTGTGGAATATCTAGATGGTGAACGGGAAATTTACAAGGGAGATGTAAGCTTAATTAGATAAAATAAAAAAGCCGGCAAAATTGCTGGCTTTTTTATTTTAAACCCTAGAGGTATAAAAGTGTTTTCCCTAATATAAATGGATTCTTTTCGATGTAAAAACAGCCTAGATGCTTAAGATTGCTTATTCACCTATATATAAATATGAAGTGCCTGAAAAACACAGGTTCCCAATGATAAAATACGAGCTTATTCCAGAACAGCTCCTATATGAAGGTAGTGTAAGCACTGCAAACTTTTTCAATCCCACTCCATTGAAAGAGTCAACCATACTTGACACCCACGACAAGGTCTATTGGGAAAAATTAAAACATCAAACACTCTCTAAAAAAGAAATTAGAGCAATTGGTTTTCCTATGCGCCCAGAACTTGTTGAACGAGGGAAACATATAGCTGGTGGCACTTGCGAAGCTGCAGAATTTGCCCTTGAGCATGGCGTAGCGATGAATATTGCTGGAGGAACGCACCATTCATTCACTTACAAAGGAGAAGGATTCTGTCTGCTAAATGATATTGCAATTGCAGCTAAGCAATTATTAAAAAAGAAAAAAGCGAGTCAAATATTAATCATAGACCTAGATGTACACCAAGGAAATGGTACTGCTCAGATCTTCAGAAATAACACAAGCGTATTCACCTTCAGTATGCATGGAGCAAAAAACTATCCACATCGAAAGGAAATTTCAGATCTCGACATTGGCTTAGCAGATAAAACTACTGATCGTTTCTATCTTGATACCCTAAAAGAAACCCTACCTAAACTTATTGACCAAATAAAACCTGATTTCATATTTTACCTCTCAGGTGTAGACGTGCTAGAAACAGATAAACTAGGTAGATTGAGTCTAAGTATGCAGGGATGCAGAGAAAGGGACCAAATCGTTCTAAATCTTTGTAAACTTAATAATTTACCGGTAGCAGTTAGTATGGGAGGAGGCTATTCTGAACGAATCAGCCATATTGTAAATGCACATTGTAATACATTTAGACTAGCTCAAGAAATCTTCTTTTAAGTACATAAAAAGAAAAAAGTCGTAACTCAGTACGACTTTCAGAATTATAATCCCATGAACATATCCAAAAACATCTTTAATTTTGATCAAATAACTTTTAGTATTTGAAAAAAATATATATCTTTATTAAATCGAGAACAATAATTGTTCTTATTAGTTTTTTCCCATGACACAAATCCATTTACAACTTAAAGAAGATTGTTCCCGCAGTCTTCTTTTTTTATTAAAAGGTGCCCCTGAACGGGGCATCAACTATTAACAAATTATAATCCCATGAACATCATTTCGAATCTGTGTTGCCTCTAAAAGGCATTGTAAGTTCTTTTCCTCATTTTCTCGGCTCGCTTGCCTTTCCTCTCGCTTACAATACAAATATGCATTTCAAAAAGACAGAAAAAAAGAACAAAATTGAAGAATTGTGAAAACAAAAAAATAAAAAACATCTCATAAACCCAACAAAATCAACAAAAAAACATTTTAATTGTGAAACAAACACAAACAAAGTTTTAAAAAAATGTGATTTTTTTTTCCAATCCTACCCCTATCCTTAATCTGTATATGCCATCAAGTGTCACTTTTGCGACAAGCTGTCGATGTCTTAATACGATTTTCATTACTCTATTTAAATTTATAACACCAAGGATTTATTTATCTTAAGCCTAATTTCTGACTAACCATTCAAAAAGCGCATGTTCCAGCAAAAACCTATTACTAAAATTGCCGAGGTTATAGTACCACTTGCATTAAAGGGAACACTCTCCTATTTGATAAAGGACAGAGATTTGCATCTCGCTGAACTTGGCATGCGCGTGGAAGTCCCGATAGGTAAAAAGAAAATAACGACAGGTATTATTTCGAATATCCATGACTATGACTCTCAAAAAGAGTACAAAGAAATCATACAATTCCTAGACAGCAAACCAATCGTCACTCCCCTCCACCTCAAATTCTGGAATTGGGTATCCAACTATTATATGTGTTCGATTGGTCAAGTCATGAATGCTGCTCTGCCGGCAAACCTCAAGATCAATTCAGAAACATTAATTAGCCTCTCTCCATTTTACCAAGAAGATATGTCTGGTCTTAGCAATACCGAATTCCTGGCAACAGAGGCATTAAATGAGCAAGGAACACTTGCAGTAAAAGAATTACAGATCATACTCAATAAAACAAGTATAGCCCACCTAATCAAATCCTTATTAAAAAAGCGCTTAATCTATATTAAAGAATCTAGCAGAGACAAATATAAAGCTAGAACGGAGACGTTCATTTATTGGGCAGATGCTTACAAAGAAAACGAAACAGCTCAAGAACTAGCCTTTGAATTATGTAAACGTTCTGACCGACAACAAAGAGCTTTATTATATTTCCTAGAGCATTGCGATGAAGAACACAAACTTTCTAGAAGATCAATCAGCCAACTTCCAGGACTTGACAGCACTGTTGTAAAAGCTTTAGTTAAAAAGGGCATTTGGGAACTCAAGGACCTTATCCTCTCTCGATTGAATACAGTTGCCTTAAAAACAATTGAAGCCCCTGCCTTAAGCAAGGATCAAAACAGAGCTTACGTAGAAATTAAAAACTGTTTTGAATCTAAAAATACTTGTTTATTACACGGTGTCACAGGAAGTGGAAAGACGCAGCTCTACATCGAACTTATCAAGGAGCACATTAATAGACAGGAGCAAACACTCTACCTACTTCCAGAAATAGCCTTAACAACGCAGCTAGAAGAAAGACTGAAGCAAGTATTTGGACAGGAGGTTTATGTGTATCATTCCAAACTCAATAATCAAGAACGCGTAGAACTATACCGTCAAGCTTATACCGGAAAGGGTATATTTGTGGGCGCTAGATCTGCTGTGTTTTTACCATTCACAAAACTAAAACTTATCATCATAGATGAGGCTCATGACGGCTCATTCAAACAACAAGATCCTGCTCCTAGGTACCATGGAAGAGATGCAGCTTTATTCTTAGCGCATCTTTCAGATGCTAAGGCATTACTCGGAACAGCTACTCCATCCATTGAATCCTACACAAATGCACTAAAAGGGAAATATGGCCTTGTAGAGTTACACGAGCGTTTTGGACAGATAGAATTACCCGATATTGAATTGATAGACTTAAAGAAAGCCTACAAGCAAAATCGGATGCACCAACAATTCTCTTCTAAAATGATTGAAACTATAAAAGATTGTTTGAGTAGAAAAAAACAAGTTATTGTATTTCAAAATAGACGAGGATATGCTCCAAGACTACAATGTGACTCCTGCGGATATAACCAAAACTGTATCAATTGTGATATCAGTTTAACCTATCACAAGTTCAAAGAAAAAATGATTTGCCATTATTGTGGCCACACTGAAAATCCAATAAGTCAATGCCCTAATGGCAGTGATCATACTGTAAGGATCAAAGGATTTGGGACTGAAAAAATTGAGGAAGACCTTCAAAATATATTTCCTACTGCTCGAATTGGCCGAATGGATCTCTCCAATTCAAGAACACGAAAAGCACACAAAAAAATAATCAAGCAAGTAGAGAATAGAGAGATTGACATTTTGGTGGGTACACAAATGGTATCTAAGGGGCTGGATTTCGACAATCTCGAATTAGTCTGTGTTGTAAATGCAGATCAGATGATACAATTTCCAGACTTTAGATCAGGAGAAAGGGCCTATCAATTATTAACTCAAGTTGCAGGACGAGCAGGACGAAAAGAGAAGAAAGGAAAGGTCCTCATTCAAACCTTCAATCCAGAGCACCCAGTTCTTAAAGATGTAATCAATGGAAATTATAAACTCATGTACAATAGAGAGGCTGGAGAACGAAAGCTCTTCAAATATCCGCCCCATACACGCTTAATAAAAATTCAAATCAAACACAAGGATCCATATATAGTCGACAAAGCTTCTAGTAAACTCAAAAGGATTCTCGCTAATAACTTTGAAACAGGTGTATTGGGACCATCCGTGCCTCCCATTGGACGGATCAATAATCTATATATTCGAGAATTCCTGATCAAACGTAAATCAGCAGGGTCACTGCTTCAAAGAGAAAAAGAATTTCTGAGGGAATCTATGGAATGGTTAAAAAGACAAGATGGCTGCTCTAGCATACGAGTTATACTAGATGCTGACATTTACTAGAACCGAAGCTTTACTTCCTTCATCATCTTGAAATAATGATCTTCCAATTCCTTGTCTTTAGACTCGGGATAGGATGCAGATGCGGAGTAAGTTATTCGACTATCACCGAATATTACAACCCATAGAATATAGTGTTCTCCATCTGTTTGCAATTCTCTAAATTTAGAAATAAAACCTTTTCGACCGTGTAAGGTTACCTTTTCTTGCCCCAGCAATTCCCTGCTAGAACTGATGACATACTTTTCTTGAAAAGTTGGAATCATCTCCATAAAACCTATTGGTGTCACTCTATAACTAATCTTAGATATCCATTTTTTAGAAATCATCACCTTAGGATCATCTGTCACATAAAAACTATTATCAGGAAGATCAAAATCCATCTTAGCGTATTTTACAATACTTAATAGTTCTGAGAATGACACATCAGAATACAAAAGAGAATCCTTCTCCTGAGCGGAAACATTGAGCATGAAAAAACATACAAATATAGCTGCGGTGATCGATCTTATCATTAGGTACAAATACTTAAGTTAAAAATTAAGGTATTGTCTTCAAAACGGAAATTACCCTTTAAGAATTGCTTCAGCAACTGGGGTTTCATATCAAATGAACTCCTATATCGACGAAGACTCAGATGATCTCCACGTAACTTATAGCCTCTATATACCAATTTAGCCTTAATAATGGATTCTCTAGAGTCCAGTCCGTAATAAAATTGCTCCGTGTCTGAACGATACATGTATGTTGAATCTGTAACCTGTCTGTATTCTAAACCATCTGTAACCAAAAACCTACGTTCTGTGCTACCCTGTTTCTTTCGATCACCAGCTTTAGAGGCTATTTTCATTAATGGAACTGGGAAATTATGCTTGAGCATACAATAATTGACCCTACCTGCTCCACTTGCATCTAGATCCACCTTGATTTTTCTACCTCGGTCTGTAGTAAGAATCAATGTTCCCTTACGAAGTGGTTTTTTACCACAAGAACTAATCTTTAAAGAAAGACTGCAATCTGAACCATACAATGGCATAGGCTCTTCAAATATAATAGGAAATTCATGCTCAAATCTAAATGAGCTGAGTAGGATATAACATCCAAACAGTACAGTAATTAATAATAGGAGGTTTCTCAAAATATAGTACTTAATAAAAATGTTGAACAAAGGTAGCAAAGAAATAGGAAAGCAATTGCAATACGGACTAATTAGAAAAAGCCCTTAGTTCATTCTTTGACTTACCAAAAACAAGACTGTCCGATTTTGGCCAAGTCGTTGTCGATCCACTTCAACCCCCGATCTATCTTTAAGAATAAGAAACCTTGGAACCCGATCGTAAGGGGGTATTTCACAGCTAAGTAAAAAACGACCACCCTTTCCACTACTCAGAGTGCTACATCCATCACCTAAATGAATAGAATAATTCGATAGACCTTGCCCTAATTCATCATTTACATTCCCATTGACAGTAATGATCTTTGGCTCTTTCTCCAAAACTATACGTTGAATCTTTCTTCGTTTGAAATTCGTGGTGTTAACTAGATTCCCATAGGGTTTATAACCTTTCTTACTTGCTGTAACCTGAACCGTATATCCTTTATTGGCGGGTACCTCAATATATTTACGACCATCAACAGTAAAGGCCTGATCACCAAGTTGGAATTCTACGCCTTCAAGCAAAGCGCCTCGATCATCTAGTATTTCAACAAGTAATCTATATGATTTATCTTTTGGTTCCTTAGGATATACAAGGCTTGAACTTGTAATTTTAAAGTCCTTATTATAATGAAGTGCAGTTCCAATTGTAATAAATTCACTATTGACAGCTTTCTCAAAAACACCACCATTTTCAAGGACCACCTCCATCTGATTTTTTCCCAACGGATTATCAACTCTTATCAAATAATATCCTGATGCATCTGTTTCTGTAGAATGATTTCCTATAATGACTTTTGTACTTTCATAAGGAGCATCTTTAGAATCATAGATATACCCTTCTAAGGTAAATTGTTTTGCTAAAGCAGTTTTGGGTAGCAACTCCAACAAGGTCGGCGAATAAGTCAGCGCTGAAAAATAAGTCTCATCCCTAGCTATTATAGAATCTCGTTTATAAACAGCCTCAATATATGATCCATTATAATAATGCGCTAAGCCAGTAAGGTTCATTAAATCTTGAAAAAACATATGCTTACTAAGACTGTCGCTATATTCCAAATAGGGAGGATCATTCTCTAAAACCAGTAAATTCTCAAGTTTTTGAATCAATGTAGGATATGCTGTAGGCACGACTTCGTCTGTCTGTGTCATACCCATCAACGCTGGAACATCGGAAGCTTCACTAGCCTTAGATATTCCTAATTCTATGTACCTAAGTTCTGAGAGCGATGCATTTAATATATTATGCATCTGATTTCTTTGAACCAATTGATCGCCTGGCATCTTAACATTTGCAGAGTCCAAAAGGGTAGATAATTGGTTCCAAATTATAAGATTTGAATCTGTATTAATTTGTGCTAAATAATCCCGTTTAGAGTCAAACAATAGTACTGCCTCATTATTGAAACGCATACCTTCAGAGAGTGCTTCTGAAACCTGAACCATAGGGCTTAAAAATTGGCTCTCCTTTGAAAGAACTTCTAACTTTGTACTATGATCATTCGATATAAGCAAATACAAGCAATAGATAAGAAACAAAGTCCAAGCATTCAATGAAAAACCAACCAACATTCTACGCTTTGCCCGTCCTGAATCAATCCCTGATAAAGTCCCCTTTAGTTTTTCATTTAAGCTCTTAAGGCCCTTTTTATATTGCTTGCCAGCTGATTTGGTCAAGGAAGGATCAATACTATGCCGAACTAGATCTCCAATATCTAGTTTTGAAAATCTTTTCTCTTCAACTAATCGCAGTACATTTCTTACATTCGACTCATCCTCTGAATCTAATAAAAATTCATTCTTAACTGTCAAAATCTCATGTGTACCAGACACAAAGCAGTCCATATTTTGGTAGTCGACTTCTTGCAGTTTTTCTTGAAGGACTTTTCTTGCGATTAGCTCTACATCTGGGAATTCCTGAAGTGCCTTATGCATCTTATCCAATAGAGCTGGATGATAAGATGCTTTATGCAGTGCTGGAATCCTTGAAAGCTTTAAAAGATTGTCAAAGCTAAGGTATAAACCTCGTTCCTCCATAGCCTTCCCAACTGATATAGTAAAATCCCAATTAGGTGAAGGGAAAACAGATAAAGCTAAAAACCACTCATAAAGCAATGTGCTTCCCAGCATCTCTCTATAAGGTTCTGGTTTTCGCAAATCTTCAAATGAATCTACTTCTTTTCTATTCTCTGACAAGAACTCTGATCTCCAATCCTTATAACGTTTTCGATCTGCCTCTGCATCATAAGACTCCAAACACTGAGACAAATGAAACAGGCCGTGCACATCTGCTGGAAACAACAAAGCTATCTGATATAGTTGGGCTTCTCCAAAAGACCAATTATGAGCAGAAGTCGGTGTTACTAAAAATAAGTCCTCAAAAACAGAAACGAGCTCCAATGCTTCAGCATCTAGTCCATATTTATTTCCAGCATAGCTATTCACTAATTCCGTTCCATCGGTAAACAAAAGGACTCTAAAAGCACCATACTTTGATTTTAGCTGGTGAATACTTATTCCCTCGGGATATTCATCTGAATAAGGCAAGGCAGGATTATCCTTATAATGCATGGTTAACATCAAAACATCATCTTCTTTCATCAGATCAGCAAGGTGGTCAAACAATCTTGCATCATGGCTGTGCCTATGACTTTGATGAATCAGAAATAAATATTGTGATGGTACACGATCTTTCCTATAAACAAGGCTAGGATAACCACTATGTGCAATAGTAGAAGTAATTGTTTCATTAACATCAACTAAAGAACTTGGTCTTGATCGACGCTCATGCATAGCTTTTGCCAACATAGAGCGTTCTTCAAAGCTATGAATCGCTTTGTTTTCATTTTTGAATTCTATAGAATAAGGAGGCCTATCAACCTTTTGTAGAGCAGGCTTTAATGATTGCGAATTTGACTTTTTTGCCTGCTTACTATACTTTATTCTTTTTCTAAAAATCCACAAAAAGTAGCAGGAAACAAAAAATAAAACAAGCCAAAAACCCCAGACAAACCACTTGAAGGAAGCGGTCCAAACCCCGTTCAAGCGACTCAAAGGCCGCAGAGCCATTTCGGCAAAAGGAGGTTCCGTCCTTTGTTCGAGCTCTAAAGCTTTAAAGATCGAACTTTCACAACTAAGGCCCGTGGAGGGTCCATAAGCTCTAAGCTCAATATCAACAACACCTGAATTACCAGTATTATATGTACAGATTTCTTCAAAAAGAGATATAGATTCTTTACCATTTGATATAATCCAATGATAGGTATCTGCTGTGCTTCCTGCCTCCATTACAGGGGACAAAATCAAGTCTTTTCCCCTCCCAAGTTCTCCTTGGACATCAATTCCGCTTATCACTGGCCTATTCGCACAAAGGATAGAAGCCTCCACTGTTGTATCGGCAAAAATCAATTCTTGATTTTCTGTAAGCACCGAAAACACCAGATAAACATAGTCTGTAGATATTAATGAATCTAACAAAAAAGACCAATTTGGATGAGTAGTCACTTCTTGTTTATATATGCTATCAGCTGGACCTAAAAGCTGCCATTGGTACTGACAATCAAGATCCACATCTTGATTTAATAATTTATAATTGACCTGAACAGAATCCCCAACGACCCATTCACTATCATAGGCCTCGACCTCCCAATTATAAACCTCCGGATCAAATATGTTCACAGCGATAATACCACATAGAGATACTAGGAGCAGCAAAAGGGCTAGAAGAAATCTTTTTTGAGACAAGGGCTTAGTAACATCTGATCCAGTAGTCAAAATATTGGTAAGCCGATTAGTATCCTCAGATGTGATTTTTCTAGTAAAACGATCTATATCTGCTAAGTAATCATCAAAGACATTATATACAATTTTTTGGTCTGTTTCAGACCGAGCAATTATAGGTGCAATAAGGTACCTAGCCTGGCTTAAGTCTTCCAGATTATTTTCACCAGCAGCCATAGCTTGAAGCCTTGCCTCTAGGATGAAAGCAATACGCACATAGTCTGCAGGACTAACAGTAATCCCTGCCAGCTCAAGTCGTTCAAAAAGCGACCTTAATAAGTGCGTATTGTTTCCAGTTTCCAAATCAGGATTTTAGAATAGATTAAGCAAATTGTTCTTCTTGTTCTGTAATACGCATCTTATTCAAAACTTCCTCACGATCTTCTTTTGTTTTTACCAGGACACTTACATACTGAACTATCTTCTTCTCGACATCTTCCATGGATTTAGGATCAAAGGATATACTATCTAGCATTCGAGCCCAGGCAACCAATTCAGCAGTTGCCGGCTTTTTCCTTGGAGTCTT
>JBELIG010000089.1:0-11978 GCA_042091035.1 Sphingobacteriales bacterium
CCTAACTTCAAATTTTCAACAACAGGTAGGTAATGTAGCCAATGAGAAACTGCAACAGCAAATGCTGCAAAAAACCTAAAACTATCTATTTGCTTATAATAATTCAATATAATCTAATTTGAAGGCCTAAAGATAGGTAGTCCTTTCAATATTTAATATAACCGCAAAAGATAGCCTACAGTCAATCAAAAATTAGAGTCTAAATCGCATAGATTAATTGCCGATTCATCCTGTACAAATAGCGTAAGATTTGCAGCATTTGCAATTTATTTATTCCTCAGCAGCAATCTTTACCATTTCAGGTTCAGCCCAATCGAATAACCCTGATTCGAAGAAGAAATTTGCCATTGTCAGTGCATCTCCTAGGGATGATTTGGTAGCTCTTAACCTACATACCGGACCGTCTACTTCAACTAATTCTGTATTGGTCTGCAGCATTAAATCACTCACAAGTTCCAAATCATCTTCATTGTGGAGTTTCACAATGAATCTGCTGATATAGCTGTCTACACATAAACTAGCCATTGGTTCAAAAAACCAGTTAGTGCAATCATCCGTTTGCATGGTGTAATGTGCGTAAGAAACCATATTATATTGTTCTAAATCAGATATTATTTGGGTTATTTGATTACAAGATTTAGAATTCTCAAACTTTAACAGAACGTGCTTAATTCCTAAACTTGGACTCAAGGAAATATTCAAGTCGTAAGATTGATCAAACTTATCGAAACCGGAGATAAACAAGCGAATATCATCATCGCTAAAAGCTGAATCTATACCTACAAATAAATAATCGGACGACATTTCACCCAAAAAAACTTGTTCATCACTGAAATATTTAAAGTCGACATAATCACATCTGCCTTGTAACAGATCTTCCTCCATTTGATTACACGAGACTAGGAGTAAACTTAGAAGTAAGTTTAATACAATTACATTTTTCATTTTTAAGTATTGTGTTTATTTGTATTTAAATTCAAAAATTGAATTCATGGGACTAATGGTATAATTAATTAGCTCAATAGCTTAAGTTTTTTGATTAGATTATCTAAGGTCATTCCTGCCTCTTTCATAACTGGTAATAAGGGCCAAATATGTATCATCTCCTGTTCTCTTATCAGATCCAGATCAGCTCCCTGAGCTTTCAACACCTTTGCAAATTTAATTTCATCCGGTGCACATATATCTCGATCACCTACATACATTATTACTTTTGGAAAACCTTCAACCGATTCAAAAATTGGAGAAAGCGATGGGTCAGTCAAAGCTTTGTTTCCCGCAAATAGCTCATTCGCACTCCTGACGCCATCAATCGATAATATAGGATCCAAAGGGTCTATTGCTTTAATTGCCGGATTTGAGAAGGATGCATCGATTACTGGTGAAACAAGAATTAACAATGCCGGCTTATAGATTTTAGCGCTTATTATTCGTTGGGTTAAGCTAATACATAAATTACCTCCAGCGGAGTCACCCATCAAGATAATATCCCTACTAGTGTACACTCCCAATGCCTTTTGGTAAAGTGCATCAATTACTTTATTTGCTTTATCAACAGTATACTCAGGTGCCTTTGGATAATCAAGTAACCAAATATTGATGCCTGTATCTTTATGTACCTTTTTTATAGTATCCCAATGATGCTGCCCTGGCCCACTAACAAAAGCACCTCCATGTAAATAGATAATTAAGCGACCGCCTATACTTTCAGATTCTAAAGAAGTTACTTTAAAACCATCAACTTCAAAATTTCGAACAGCACTCGATTTGTAAAATGTTCCTCGTGGCACTTTGACATCGTCTTTACGCAAGCCTTTAACATTTACAGGTGACTGACTAAACAATCTTTTTTTACCTTTTAATTTTAGTACCAATAATACTAGATAAAATGAAATACTATTTCTCATAGGCTAAGTTTAACTTAAAGTAAGCACAAATCAAAAAAATGGCTCTCACAGGAGAGCCATAACCCAATTAACCAAGCTAAAAATTACTTAAGTCTTTACTTATAAAGTTGTTTGAATAAATTCAGGGAAAATAAAATCTAAAATATTTTCCTTAGTTGTTTGTTTATTTGTTTGTGTACTACAAATGTAGATTAAGACCATTAATCAAATGTTCTAAAAAAATGCAAAGAGGTTCTGATTTATAAATCAGAACCTCTTTGCATTAAACAACAGTTATTCCACTATTAGATGGTATCTAAAATATTTAAGATTTTTTTCCAAACCAATCTTTAAAAGAAACATCTCTCAAATCCATAAGCGGCTTTTCAAAATACCTGTATAGTAGAGTTGATACTCCCACGACGATTACCCAATAAATCAAATACTTAAGTAATCCATCCAACCCACCTTGTGGAGCAAAATTGTCCCTGATCACTTCAGCAACAAGTGCCAAATTGATCAAATACATAGAATATGAAATCTTACTGATATGCTCCACTGCATGTGCAAACATCCCCCTACCCGATTTAATTTTTGTAAACAAGGGCAACAAAAACATTACGGACAATGGCACCAACGAAAAGTAAACGGTTTGCATGTATATAGAATCGATACCCTTATTTGATAAAAGAATGTATGCTATTAAGGCAAGCCCCAAGGCACTGAATAAAACAAACCACCTATTCCATAAGGCCTTAAAATGAAAAAACATCCATGCTGCAAATAAGCCATAGCCTATACTGTCCAAACGACTAAGCACAGTCTTTCGAATACCTATATCCCATGCAAAAGAGTCAATGGTAGGATTAAATTGATAGAACCGGTAAAACAATGGTAGCAATATCATTAATATAGTCGCGATCAAGTAAGCACGATTAAAGGATACAAGTGAACTCAACAACAAAATAAGTACAGGAGTAATCAAATAGAACCACTCTTCTATGGATAAGGACCAAGACTCCCAAAAGAAGCCGTAAAAAGGGGCTTTGAAGTTCTGAGTAAAAGTCAAAAAATGAAAATTGAATTGTTCGATATCTTCATTGATAACCCCTGCATTGACTATCAAATAGTTAACAAATAGGATTAGGTAGTAATTAGGTAGGGTTCTAAACCAGCGACGCTTCCAAAACATGCCGAGATCTCGAATTCCAAATTGATCTTTTGCATTCAATTTTCTTAGAAGAATGCCGCCAATCAAAAATCCACTCAAGACAAAAAAGATATCAACGCCATCTATCATTCTAAAAAAAGGAAAACCCTCCAAAGCAGTATCCTTGAGAATAAACTTACCATGCCCCATGACCACTAAGACAATGGCGAAAGCTCTTAGGATATCTAATCCAAATATGCGCTTAGGCTCTGAAATGAATAACTTTTTCTTAATCGACACAGAAATTATTGTTTATTTCAACACTATTGCAAGCCAAGATAATCAAAGACCAATTAATTCGAAGCAGAAACCAATGTTTCCTAGCTCTTTGGTTTTATTCTCCAAGGTGGATTCAGACGATTTTCACCTGCAAAATAGAGAATTAACCTATTCCCATCAGGATCTCTTAGCCGAGCTTCCCGCCAAAGCCAATTTTGATCCTTGGGACCTTGATCAAATATAATACCTAAGCTCTTCAAGTCTTGCACGCGAGCATCCAAATCAAGACATTCAAAATAAACAGTAAGCCCTTCGCCTTTTGGTAGTTCTGTGACTTGATGTAAAGAAAATGTAGCCTGCCCATCAGGACAGATAAACCTTGCATAATGGGGTAAGGCTTTCACAATCAACTCCAATCCTAAGGTTTCGTAAAAAGGAATAGAACGTTCAAGGTCCCTGGAAGGAACAGTCACCTGATTTAAATTCATGATTTGATTATTGAAAATTTATCAAATAATTAAGAAAGCATGGGAAATACCTGATAATACGAAGAATGAAAGAGACTTTACCTTTTAAAAAAACACAACTACTTGCAAAACAAAAGTTTATACTTGCAAAATAAAAGCAATAAACAAAAACACCGCATTTGGGAACAAATCACTGCCCTAAAATGGGAATTTCTAGATTGCTATCTAAAAAATTAAGTGTTGGATAAAGCTCGAATAGTCCATTAGTATCTAACCAGCCTAGATAAGCGGTATAAACATTCTCCTCTAGCTTTATCAATTCATGCTGAGCTTTGATCTCCTCAATTTTCAGGTCTAGCCATTTAATGATATCTCTTTTATTGCTTGGTCTTTGTTGATAAGCTAGAACACTGAAGGACTCCAAGCGCCCTAGCAAACTTACAAAAGAGTTGTAGGCATCATTTGCTTTGCGAAATTTGAGCAATGCAGTTTCAGTTTCTCGTCTAAAGTCCAATTGACGTTGTTTGATCTGTTCCAACTCCAACTCTTGATCAAACCTCAGCTCAACAAGATCAAGTTCTCTTTTTTCAGATCGCCCTATATTCATAGCTACTCCGACACTTACTCGTTCTTCCCAGAGATCAGTATGTGGTCCATTGTAATTAACTCGCACGAAATCTAAAATCTTATTAGTCTTAGCTTCCTCTAGTCCATATTCATCTTCTATACGTCTCAAATCCAATTGGTCCGACGTATAGTTAGGATAAGTCAATTGTAATTTCAATCGCAAAGCTTCTACATTTGCCGAAAGTTGATCTATGGAAACTATAGATGCTCCATCAACTCTTAGCGTATCAATTATGCGCTCAGCCTTTTCAATATTCCAAGTCAGGAGTTCAAGTTTGCGCTGTACATCCAGATAATCATACACTGCTACTTCTCCGTCTATACCTATTTTACTTAACATCAAGCGCTGATCTTCCAAAAACGGCAATATAGATACATTTAAGTCTAAGGCCTTCTTTACAAAAAAGGCATCCAACCAAGCCTCATAGATGGTCATTACCTTCGGTCTTGAAGTCTTCGAGCGTTCCAAATCAAGTTCTGCCTGATAACTCTCATACAATCGATTTTGATACTTGCGAATTGCCCTACTGGAAAGGTCTCCACGTAGCTCATATTCTTGTCGCTCCAATTGAAACTCATCGGTGTCCATTCTTACATTCCACCGTCTTATAAAAGGTGACTTATAAACTATTTGATCACGCTCCACGGTATCTAAAGTTTCTACAGATGACAAGTCAAGTGCTTGTTGAAGATAATCAACGAAGGATACCTGGCTCCACAAAACTGGGTTGAGTAGTATTAAAAAGCAAAGTGTATGAAGTCCTCTAGATATCATGAATACAAATTCAATTGAAAATATTAAGCTAAGGTAGATTGCTAATAATGACCTTTTCACCTTGCAAGAAGGTATTATCCGAAGAGATAGCCAGCACGACTTCTCTACCATATAATTTAGAAGTAGGCACTCTACGTAGACGTTCAGGAATCTCCACAATTCTTGCTCCAAGTCCTGTTATTACTCCTATCGTAGTTTTATCATAATCTTGAATAGATCTTATATTAAAACGATCGCCTATTTGAACATCAATATGCATACCCTCATGCACAAATCCTTTAACCTTTGTGGGATTTGGTTCATACAAGGTAACCATCGTCTCAAAAGCGTCTACATACTCCCCTTCTTTCACATGAACGTTACCGACCAAGGCTCTTGAAGGAGACTTGAGTGATAACTTTCTTAGTTTCTTTTCATTGAATGAAACATCACTGTTATGTCTGGAGATCGATGCCTGCAAGTTATTGGATTCATCAATTATTTTTTGATTCAAACCAACAACAAGCGTTTTATTAATAAGCTCGAGATCTATTCTTGAATTGGAAAGCAATTCAATCTCACTTCGCAAGGCCTTTACCTTTGCGTCCTCTGCATCAAGGTTTAGACTTTTCAGCCCTTCTTTCATATCCTCATGCAGCTCAATCTCTTTCTCAAGAGTAGTGATTTTAGAATCGATTTCATTTAAATTTTCCAAATATTCAGCATTAACAAGATTGATCTCATTCTGTATAATATTCTTCCCAGTTCTGAACTTAGCGTTCAGTTCTTCGATTTTAAATTGTTCATCATTAATCTCTTTCGAAAGGGCTAACTGCGTGAGATTCAATAATGGGGAATCACTATCCACAGAATCTCCCTCCATGACGATGATCCCGTTTACCTGAACTGGAAAATCTAAATTGACTTCCATCTCAAGGTTTTCTGCAAATCCAAAAAATTGCTCTTGTTCTTCTTTCAGCTGACTTTTATAGATAAATAGAAAGACCAGAAAACCAACAGCAATTAAATAAAGTGGATTGTATATCTTTTTTAGTATATCCATTATAATTTATCTTGACCTTTAACAAAACGCAGACTTACTTCCTGAACATCCTCTAATTCAGTGAACTTATCTAGTAAATCAGTATCCTGAATATCATTTTTCAAGTACAATTCATAAGACAGGTCTTTCACCCGTTTATTCATACTTTTAGTCACCACCTTTTTTCCAAACTCATTAAACTCAGTCTCTAAAACGATGTCTTTATCTCTTGTTCTTATATCGGTAAGGCGATATTCCTTGCACAAGTTTTTCAGAACAGACTCCATCTTTTTGACACTCTCATTTCCCTTTTCATAATACATTGAAATTTTGAGTATACCGATCAATGGGTCTGGATTTCCAAAGACAGAAAACCTTAAAATAATCGCTACTACACAGAATACAAAGGTTCCAGTGACTGCAATTGTAAACCCAAAAACTCCACAAGAAATACCTACTGCAAGTGAGGCAAACATAAAAGTCATGTTCCTTGGGTCCCGCAAAGTGGTACGGAAACGAATGATAGCAAGTGCACCTAACATACCTAATCCGCGCGCCAAGCTATCGCCTACAGCTTGCATCACCATCGTTGCTAAAATGGATATCATAGCAAGGGATTGCATATAATTATGATCTTTTTTGGAAACTTTTGTGGTAATATCGTAGGTCAGGACTATCAGTGCTGATAATACTACACATAGACTTACTGCCAACAATATGGCAATCAGAGTTGGAGTTTCTGAATTACTCTGTAAACTTTGAATATCAAACATTTATACTACACTTTTCTAAAAGACAAAAGAAGATTGTTTAAAATCTCCTTACCATTAACTTTAGACTACTATTTAATAGTAAATCAAGATTCCTATAATAGCTAAAACATTTTTAAATACCTAATTGCAAGCCCTTCAAACTTATCCTACTATCATAAAGTGTACTCAATCTCTCTAAAAAAGATAAAATGGATAGTCTTTAATTATTCCGGGCAAACTCTAATTGATTTTTTAGTTCATTAAGCTGAAATTCCCAATCCTCAATAGAAATCGCATCATCGTGGATACTTGATGCCTCCTCTGTAGCAGAACGAATCTGATTAGCCCATGCTTCGAGCATAGCATCTGTCGAGGCTTGAGACATAGGGCCATTAATCAAAGTTGCTTTTTTGGATTCAAAGAGCGAATCGTAGGATGCCCAAACAGCAGTAAGTTTGTCACATGCTGCTGACCATTGAAACGAATTCAGATATTGAAAAGGAAAGCAATTATTGGAAACCTCTCCCCAATCATCTGCAATCGGAGTGATTGGATTGGAGTTATTTATAATATTCTCAAAAGCATTATCCATATCCCAGGGAATTAAATGCAGCTTTTGCTCATTAGACTCTTCGTACCAATAGAAATTATGACTCGCACAACCATCGAAACAGTACCAATGAAATGGACCATCATCATGCCGAATTGTACGATCCACAGCCGCATAGGAGATGATCTCCTCTATATCCATATATTGCTCTACAATCTCTTTACCAGTATTGAGGTTCGAGGAAGCAATTTGCTGACCAAAATCACGAAAAAAACTTACATCTGGATTATCGTTCTCATTGGTTTTTAATGCAGCTATATATTCTTGATCAGAAAATAGGTTACCCGTAAAACGCAAAGGCCAAATTTCTTTATATAAATTGCCATCATCGTCATCAAAATTTTGCTTGACGAATCGTTTATCAATTTGCTCTGTCAAGGCAAATAGTCCATTAAACTCGCCATTTATTAAAAGCCTTGCGTGCACGGATCTTGGTGAAGGAACGTCCATTTGTTGAAACAGCCAATACGCAAGCCGATCATGTAATTGACTCCTATCATTGTTCATTGAATGAAATTGTAACTTATTAAGTCCAAAGAAACGCTCTTCTCGATCTTTCCAATTGATCTTTACTTTCATAGACAACTTTGTACAAGTCTTATACCCTGAGGGATCAAACCATTGCCCTCCCGACACACAGCCAACATAAGCACCAATGGACCCTTTGTATCTTATACCTACTGGACTAATCGTATCTCCTTCAAATACAAGCATAGCCTCCACATACTGTTCAGCAGCCGGGTCATTGTTTAGATAATTTAAAGAATCGTCAAGTAGGATCAACTCATATGTGCGTAGTTCATTTTGGTCAAAAACATAGTCTGAGGACAAATTAAGATAAGATTCATTCCCACTTGGAACAATAATCGGAACATCTAATTCAGCCATATCGCCTGTAGCAATAGGATCAATTGGTGTGAGTTCATCTCCAGCATCTTTGCAAGAATCAACGACCAAGAGCCCTGAGAACAGGATAAGAACCAAAATAAAATCTTTTATTTTCTGATTAAACATGATTGAAAGATTTATTAGATGGATCAAAAAAACCCTAAAGGATTGACCAAGCAAAGGATATTTAAATGATGTAAAATCTTTATCCTAATAAACGGATATAAACAAAACTGTACCATACTACACTTTTAAAATAGAGAATAAAACGATACAGTTCAAACACAGCTTGTAAAAACGAACTCATTTTGATCAAATTACTCCAAAACTAGGAGAAGCTCAGGAAGTATGTTTTTCAGATAGGGGCTAGTAAGATAATGGCTTTTTGACCTATCCAAAGAATTTGGTGTTAAGGAAACCACAGTAGGATTAACCTTCAGTCCTCCTCCTTAGGGGGCCATCAAGCCATATTGGTTTGGCATGTGAAGATTATACAAATACTTTTTAATGAATAAGTCCAGTATCAAAATACAAGCGAAATAGGGCATTCATTAAACTATCAATTTTCAATTAATCATAGTATAAATCTCAATACAATTTAAATCTAAAATAAAAACATTTTTATAAGGATGAATTTACTTCATGAGATGCATTAAAGCTTCGAAAATAAAGAAAAGTAAGAGCCGTCTTAGACAGAATTATATTATAAAATTCCTTTGCTAAAATGTAAATCGACAATTAACTCTAATAATTCAGATTCAATTTCCCACCCTGCCAATTCAGCCTTAGAGTTATATGGTAAGAGCAGTACTTTCAAGTGTAGTAATAAGACTTCTTGAACAAAGGTATTGTCTAAATCCCTATCTAAAAGTCTTTCTTTAGAAATATCAACTTTATTCGTAAAAGCCAATATTTCGCATGCTGAACTTGAAGGACCTATCGTCTCCTCATCAGCCTTTAAATCGATCCAAACAGAATACATATCCTTCAAAAAAACCAAATAATAGTTGATTTTAATCCGAATATATTGATCCTTATATTTATAGTCCCTGTGAGAAAAACTTCCAAGAGGCTCTAAGCCTTCTGGGAAAGTTATATTTGGCATCATATGAATACCATTGACATAAAGCTTAAATCCAGAATAAGAAATCAAGGGTTCAAAGCCTTTGCCAATCGCAGAAGAACTTTGCAGAATAGAATGCTTTTCCAGAATCTCTGATTCTAGAATTAAAAAATTAACTTTGTTTTCGTCGACCATAGTTTTCCTTCACCTATATAAGATACAATGAACTGATATCCAGTACATTAATAAGTAACAGAAAACATACTATCGTAACCACATGGAGCAAAAAAAATTAACTCCCCTAATTTTAAAGTGCTATTTTTTTGATAAAGATTTAAATCTTATTTATCGTGAGTTCCAAAATATTACGCTTGGATTTTAGATTAACTGGGCTTAATAATCGATCAAGTTCAACTGCTTCAATTTTACCACTATCCCCTGCTGCCGTTTTATATGCGATATGATCCAAACAATTTCGGATTTGCTCTATATCTGAATCAGTCCAATTACCCATCCCTAATTTTAGGATATATTGATCGCCTAAATCAGCAGCCAATTGGACCTTTTCAATGTTTGTATGTCTCTCAAAGTCCTCAATAATATATTGATCAGGACATTCTTTAAATACAAATAAAAGTTCTAGCGCCTTTTCTGATTGATTTGTAATAGCAAGAACTTTTAAGGGATCGCAAGAAGAGAAGCATAACAAAGCGAGCAGCAGGACTATTAACTGTTTTAAAACTTTAAGCTGTAGCATATTTTTTATTTAAATGAAATTGGATTTTCTAAAAATAGGACAAAGCATCTAATATTTACTAAATATTTTTATCCTTCTATTTTGGGAGTCAAATCTATCGATATATACTATTTGCTTATATTAATATTTCAAAACAAGAATAGATGAAAAATAGGATTGTCTCAATAGATGTGCTAAGGGGGCTGACGATAGCATTTATGATCATCGTCAACACACCTGGGAGTTGGTCCCATGTATACCCACCTCTTTTACATGCGAAATGGCATGGTTGTACACCTACAGATCTTGTTTTCCCCTTCTTCCTATTTATAGTTGGTGTTTCAATGGCATTTTCCTTTTCGAATTATAAGTCCAAGGATCGGCATCTTTGGTTTAAAAAAATTTTACGTCGGACCAGTCTTATCTTTTTAATCGGACTACTCTTGAACTGGTTCCCTTTTTACACAACAGCATATGCTGACTTGAGACTTTTTGGTGTACTGCAGCGAATAGGTATTGCATTCGGGGGAGCGGGACTACTTGTGCTATACTTTCAAAAATCCTATCTAAGAACAGGAATCATATTTTTAATCCTGCTAGGCTACTGGGGGGTATTATATAGCTTTGGAGGCAGTAATCCCTATGGATTAGAATCAAACTTCTGTACAAGAACGGATCTCTACCTATTTGGTGAGAATCACCTATATAATGGCTTTGGCATTCCATTCGACCCGGAAGGACTTTTGAGTGCGCTACCCGGAATTGCTCATGTGCTTATTGGTTTCCAAATTGGTACTATGATTAAAAACCTGCAATCACAAAAAAAAGAGCTCTTACAGTACCTGCTTTTGATTGGTACGATACTCGTTATAATTGGTCAAATATGGAATCTTAGCTTTCCAATAAACAAACCACTTTGGACGAGTTCCTATGTAATGTACACCTGCGGCTTGGCCACACTTCTACTCACTTTATTGATCTGGATATTGGATATAAAAAAATGGAATGGATGGTCATACCCCTTCAAGGTATTTGGATTTAACCCACTTGCCAGCTATGTTTTGTCTGTATTATTGATCAAAATCATTGCTGAGTTGCCAAGCCTTGAAAAAGTAGATTTATATAGCCTTGCCTATCGAGAGATATTTCAGCAAATTATCAGCCCAGCATTCGGTTCATTCCTGCAGGCCTTCTGCTTTACTGCAATCGTCTGGTTTTTGGCCTGGTTATTATATCGGAAAGGAAAAGTAATTAAAATTTAAAAATAAAAAGCTCGAAAAATTATTCGAGCTTTTTATTTACTCCCTCGAAATTACTTTAATAAAGAAGGGTGGCGTAAGATAGTACCAGCATAAAGAAATGTAGCAACTGCAATTCCTGCAAAAGGTACTTGCCCAGTAACTACTTCAGCAACTATAATACCTCCAACGAACGATTGTAAAAGGTAAAAACCCATCTTCATGGATTTAGGTATCCAATAAATAACGAGAAGCACTAATTCTAATACACCTACAAAAAGTAGCTTGTCGCCCCAATTTGTAATCTTATTCATGTTCTCTACCATTTCTTCTACGCCTACAACTTTTGAGACGCCAGAAATGAAAATCATAGAGCTAAACATAAAGGAAAGCGCGTAACCTGCGATACGCTGAATTTTACTAATAGAAGAATCGTGAAATTTTGCCATAACTTTTTTTTATGACGCAAAAGTATTCCGACAAAAA
>JBELIG010000090.1:0-11927 GCA_042091035.1 Sphingobacteriales bacterium
AAAGATAGAAATCCGAATAAATAATTTTATAAGATGGCAGAGAAGAACTATTCAATATTATTAGTCGAGGACGATGAGAACTTTGGAGATGTATTACGATCGTATTTGGAGATGCATGATTTTAGTGTCACTCTAATGAAAGATGGTATGCAAGGATATGACGCTTATAAAAAGGGATCATATGACTTGTGCATATTTGATGTAATGATGCCGAAGAAGGATGGATTCTCCCTGGCAAAGGATATCCGTGAGTCTGATAAAGAGATTCCAATTATATTTCTAACGGCTAGAGCAATGAAGGAAGATGTTATTCAGGGCTTCAAACTCGGTGCGGATGATTATATAACAAAACCGTTTTCATCGGAGGAGCTTTTGTTTAGAGTTCAAGCTATTCTGAAAAGGTCTAAGCAAGTCGTTGAAACCAATGATGAGGCTAAGGAATATATGATAGGAGATTTTCATTTTAATTTTCCGCTTAGAATCCTTACTTACAAAGGAGGTGATAATGAAGATGTTGAAAAGTTATCCCCGAAGGAAGCTCAGTTGTTAAAGATGTTTGCACAACGAATAAATGATGTACTTCCTAGGTCTGAGGCGCTTACAAATATTTGGGGTGAAGATAATTACTTTACAGCTCGGTCAATGGATGTGTTTGTAACTAAGTTGAGAAAATATCTTAAACGAGATGGGAATATTGAAATCGTCAATATTCATGGAAATGGTTTTCAGTTACTCGTGAAAGAAGAATATATAGGATAAAAAAAAAGCTGGTTTTAAACCAGCTTTTTTTTTATTCAGTAATACTTTGCTCTTTTTCTTCCGATCCCTCTTCTTCCTGAAAAACATCAGAGAAGGGTCTTGGTCCGATAAGTCTTTCGACATCTTCTTTCAAGAGAACCTCACGTTCAAGCAATGCCTTAGCAAGAATTTCTAACTCTTTAGATTTATCTTTTAACAAATCCTGAGCTCTTTGATATTGTTGAGCAGCAAGCTTTCTAACTTCTGTATCAATCATTGCAGCTGTTTGATCTGAATATGGCTTTTGCCATTGACCATTTGTCAAGCCATAGAATGATACCTGACCTACTTCATTATTCATACCGAAATAAGAGATCATACTGTATCCCATTTTCGTGATTTGGTCAAGGTCATTTTGAGCACCAGTAGATATTTTTCCAAACATATTTTGTTCAGCAGCTCGTCCACCAAAAGTCATACACATTCTATCTAGAAGTTGTTCTTTGCGTGTAATGTATTCTTCTTTTGGAAGGTATTGCGCATAACCTAATGTTCCAATTCCTCTTGGTACGATAGTTACCTTAACTAAAGGTGATGCATGTTCGAGGAACCAACCACAGATCGCATGGCCTGCTTCATGGTATGCTATAATTTCTTTCTCGTTTTTAGAGATAAATTTATTTTTCTTCTCGAGTCCACCAATCACTCTATCTAAAGCGTGGTTGAAATCATCTAGATCGACAGATCCTTTATTTCTTCTTGCCGCCACAAGAGCAGCCTCATTACAGATATTTGCTATGTCAGCACCTGCAAATCCTGAGGTCATTTCTGCTAGTTGCCCTGCCTTTATACCTTCAGCTGTCTTAATATTCTTAAGGTGAACACTAAAGATTGCAGTACGACCTTTAAGATCTGGCCTGTCAATGCCTATTTGTCTGTCAAAACGACCTGGTCTAAGCAATGCTGAATCCAATACGTCAGGTCTATTTGTTGCAGCCATTATAATAACTGCTTTGTCTGTAGCAAAACCATCCATCTCTACAAGTAATTGATTAAGGGTGTTTTCACGCTCATCATTGCTTCCTTGCATATTATTTCTTCCCCTTGCTCGACCAATTGCATCGATCTCATCTATAAAGATAATACAAGGTGCTTTTTCTCTTGCTTGCTTGAATAGATCTCTAACTCTAGAAGCACCAACCCCTACAAACATTTCAACGAAATCTGATCCTGAAATTGTGAAGAAAGGTACTTCAGCTTCTCCTGCAACAGCTTTTGCCATCAATGTTTTACCGGTACCTGGTTCACCTACAAGGAGGACTCCTTTAGGGATTTTACCTCCAAGTGCAGTATATTTTTTTGGATGCTTTAAGAAGTCTACAATTTCCATTACTTCTTCCTTTGCTTCATCAAGACCGGCAACATCTGAAAATGTAACATTTACCTTTGCGCCTTGATCAAATAAAGTCGCTTTAGATTTGCCTATGTTGAAGATTTGGGAGCCTGGACCTGCTCCGCCTCCACCCATTCGGCGGAAAAGGAAAACCCAAATTAGCACGAGGATAAGTATTGGTAATAACCAACCAAAGTTTTCAAAGATATTTACTTCATTCCCATAGGTTATAATAATCTCACTATTATCTCTTCTTTTAAGTTCTTGATTGTAGTTATCAATCTTCTTCTCAAAATTTTCTAGAGAACCAAATATATATTTGTAATGATAGTTAGATGATTTGTATTGAACCTTTGGACTGTCATCATCCGAAAAGTCTTTTTTAGCTGCCTCCTCAGTAAGCGTGATGTATGCAAATTCCTTGTTCTTTATGATTTTTACTTCCAAGATCTCATTGGCTTGAGCCTTATCTCGAAAACCCACTTCAGTCAACTCTTTCTGACCACTATCCATAAGAAGAACATTCAGGATGATGATAAGAAAGGCAAGGCCTGCATAAATCCAGAACGGCTTTATTTTGGGTCCGTTCTGAGGAGCCTTGTTATTGTCCGTATTCTTAGGTTTGTTATTTTCCATTAACTGTTAATTAATATTTTGTTACCTCTAAGTAACAAGCAAAGTATTTAGATGTTTTCTTTATTAGATTAATGACAGGATTATGTCTATCTATAGGTCCTGGAATTCGGTGAATCGCGCATCACTCCATAATTCTTCAAGCTCATAAAATTTCCTTGTTTCTGGATAAAAAATATGAATTACTGTATGGAAGTAATCTAAACAAATCCATGTAGAACTCTCGTAACCTTCAAAATTCACAGGATATTCTCCTAATTCATTCTTAAGTCTTAGTTTAATGTTATCTGCGATAGCTTTTACCTGAGTAGTAGAATCACCCTCGCAAATTACAAAAGTATTTGTTGGGGCATCGTGTAATTCAGAAAGGTCCAGCTTGGTAATATTTTTACCCTTTATATCTTGTATTGCATCAATGATCAAATCATTCAATTCCTGCTCTATATCCAACTGCTCTGATTTTGTTAATGTATTCAAACGATATTTATTTTAAACGATTGTAAATAAACGGCTTGTAATTAATTTTATTCTTAAGACAATCTAGTCTTTTTTAAAACGAATTTCAATCCATTTTAGTTTGTTTAAGCTTAACTCTAAAGTGCAAATTTAATAAACACTTTGCTATCTTTCTGCTTCAATTACAAATAATAGCAATTTGGAACGCATAGAAACACTCTTTTTAGGCAAAGATCTCCGTTTTTACAAGGAATTAGAGTCAACGAACAAGATGTTGAAGACTTTGCTAAGGGAAGAAAAGTGTTCAGAAGGTCTTGTTGTAAAGGCTGATTTTCAATCTGCAGGACGTGGTCAGCGCAATACAGAGTGGATTTCTCCCGAAGGAGATAATTTACTAATGTCCTTGTTACTTTTTCCCAAGTTCCTTCGCCCAGAGCAACAATTTGATTTAAACAAGATTGTAAGCCTCTCTATTCTCAGTTTGCTGGAAAGCCTAGGTATAGAGAATGTAAAGGTTAAATGGCCAAATGATGTTTATGTTTCAAATAAAAAAATTTCAGGGATATTGATCGAAAATGGACTGAGTGGTAGCACTATTTCCGAATCTATCCTTGGAGTAGGATTAAATATAAACACAGTTGTGTTTCCTGAAAAAATAAAATCTAAAACCTGCTCTATAGCAACTATTCTGGGAAAAAGGTTTGATGTAAATGAAATTTTATTCCAATTAATCAAAAACATAGAACAATACTATTTGTTATTAAAAGCTGGAAAGTCTAAAGGAATTCATAAGCAATTTGAAGACTCCATGTACGGTATGAATCTGCAAAGAAGCTATACCTTGGCAGATGGTAGCACAATAGATGGTGTCATAAAAGGACTTGATGAATCTGGGAGGTTATTGGTACAGGTTGGAGATCAAATCAGACATTTTAGAAATAAAGAGTTACAGTTTAATTACTAAGTCATTATGACAATCAATATAATTACGATAGGGGATGAGCTCTTGATAGGGCAGGTAATAGATACAAACTCCGCTTGGATTGGAAAGGCTGCCAATCAACTGGGCTTTGATCTTGGAAAAATTTATACTGTTTCAGATACCTACAGGGCAATTCAAGATACATTAGGCCTTGCAATAAAAGATTCCGATGTCGTGATTTTGACTGGAGGCCTTGGTCCTACAAAGGATGACATAAGCAAAAAGGCAATAGCTGAGTTCATGGATGACGATCTTGTTCATTCCGAAGTTTCTTGGGAGCATATTCAGGCTATGTTTAAAAGCTTTGGCCGTACACCATTAGAAATGCACAAGGAACAAGCAAAAGTGCCTTCTACAGCGCTTCTTTTGGAAAATAAGATGGGTACTGCTATGGGCATGTGGATGGAGTATGCTGATACCATAATTATGTCTCTACCTGGAGTTCCATATGAAATGAAATATATAATGGAGCATGAAGGTTTTCCGAGGCTTCAATCTCGCTTTCCAAACCTTCAGCGCATTGAACATCGTACCTTGCACACCGTAGGCGTAGGAGAGGGGCAATTGTCTGAGAAGCTGGAAGATTTTGAAAATTCCTTACCAGTAGGATTGAAGTTAGCTTATCTGCCAAATGTTGGAAAGGTTCGTCTGCGCTTAAGTAAAACTAAGGAAAGTTCTGGGGACCTTGATTTAGATATGTGGACTGCGAAAATGCGGACATTTGTAGAACCCTATGTGTTTGGTGAAGGAGAAACATCTATTTCTGAGGCACTTGGCCAATACTTGAAAGATAAGGGTTTGAAGATGGGTACAGCTGAATCATGTACTGGGGGTTTTATTAGTCATTTGATAACTGGGGTTTCTGGTTCTTCAGCATATTTCGAAGGTTCGGTGGTTTCTTATTCTAATGAAGTAAAAACAAACGTACTCAATGTCAAGGAAGAAACGCTAATCTCATATGGTGCGGTGAGCGAAGATGTTGTGCGTGAAATGCTCAAAGGTTTATTGAATTGTTTGTCAATTGATGTGGGAATTGCCATAAGTGGGGTAGCGGGTCCTACAGGTGGAACAAAAGATAAACCAGTTGGTACTGTATGGGTTGCAGTAGGAAATAAGGATAAGGTAGAAGTTCGCTTATTGAATATTTCTAAAAGCAGACAAAAGAACATTGAATATAGTGCTACTAGGGCACTTGGTATGCTTTGGCAGTTTGTACGAACAAATTACTAAAATGTAATAATTGGCTTAGTTATTTGTTTGACCCTGATTAAAGCCTTAAATTTGTACCAGTTTTAGCCTTACACCAATAATAACTTAATTAATAAGCATATGGCACAAGTAGAGTTGATTATGCCCAAAATGGGTGAAAGTATCATAGAAGCAACCATATTGAAATGGGTTAAGCAAGTTGGAGATACTGTCGATGTCGATGAGACAATCCTAGAGATTGCAACTGACAAGGTAGATTCTGAGGTTCCTTCTCCAGTTGCCGGTACGATCGCAGAAATACTTTTTCAAGAGGATGATGTGGTTGAGGTTGGGAAGGTCATTGCAATCATAGCAACTGAAGGTTCAGACTCGACTTCAGCAAGTAGCCCTTCTACGGAAAAAGCTCCAGCAAAAGAAGCAAAACCTGCTCCTTCGACGGCTGTTTCCACTTCCGATCAAAAGCCAGCAGTACCTGCAGTAGCAGCTACTTCCGTTAATACAAGTGGATCGGATAGGTTCTATTCACCATTGGTTAAAAATATTGCTGCAAAAGAAAATATCAGCCTTTCAGAACTTGAAACTATTCCAGGTTCAGGTGATCAAGGACGAGTAACTAAGAAAGATATCCTTTCATATATTTCTACAAGAGGGACCAGTCAACCAATGACTAGCCCTGCCCAAGCTAAAATTTCTAGTCCATCGGTAACAGAGGCACCAAAGGTAGCTACTTCAGTTTCTGGTGACGTTGAGGTTATTGAGATGGACCGTATGCGTAAGATGATAGCAGACCACATGGTTATGTCCAAATCTACATCACCGCACGTTACGTCTTTTGTTGAGATTGATGTTACAAATGTTGTGAACTGGAGAAACAGTATTAAAGCTGATTTTCAGGCGAAGTTTGGGGAAAAGATTACATTCACCCCGATATTCGTAGAGGCTGTGGCTAAAGCGATCCATGACTTTCCGCTTATCAATGTTTCTGTTGATGGAACAAGCATCGTTAGAAAGAAGAATGTGAACGTTGGAATGGCAGCAGCATTACCGTCAGGTAACTTAATTGTTCCTGTTATCAAAAATGCGGATCACTTATCACTACTAGGCTTGACTAAAGCTGTAAATGATCTTGCTACCAGAGCACGTGCAAATAAGCTGAAGCCTGAAGAAATACAAGGTGGCACATTTACTTTAACGAATGTAGGAACATTTGGAAATGTTATGGGTACTCCTATTATAAACCAACCTCAGGTGGCTATACTTGCTGTTGGTGCAATTCGTAAAAAGCCAGCTGTCGTAGAAACTGAATACGGAGATATGATTGTTCCAAGGCACATGATGTTTTTGTCACTTTCTTATGATCATCGTGTAGTAGACGGTGCATTAGGTGGATCTTTCCTAAGAAAAATAGGAGATTACTTAGAACAATTTGACGGGAAAAGAAAAATATAATAGATTGTAGGAAACATTCGAATAAATATGAGGATTTTTCCTTTCTCAAAATATGCAGGCAATAAGGGTGTTTTCCTTTATTGCCTTTTTTTTATCCTAATACCTTTTTCTTCAAAAGCGCAGAGCGACAAGAAAATTGTCAAATATGCACTACAAGCTGAAGACGAGGGGGCTTATGATCAGGCGGTTTTATACTTTCAGTCTGTCGCTTCATTAGAAAAACTATCTATTTCCCAATTGTTGGTTTATCTAGATTGCCTTGTAAAGAGGCGAGATTTGGATCAAGCAAATCAATTAACTGAGTTGATTGAAAACAAAACAAAAGGAAATCCTCCTTTAATGTATTATTTGGTAAAGGGAGATCTTGATCATCAGAATACTGATTTTGATGCTGCAATTACACATTACAAGAAATTTATTAGGCTAGCAGATACTGATGATCCTTTAAGAGATAGTGCAAAAGATCGCTTGTTAACTTGTTCCTACGCCCGCAGGAATAATAGCTGGAAAGACGGTGTTGGTATCCTGCCATTTGCAAAAGGTATAAATAGCTCTGGGGATGAAGTGAAACCGATTTTTTCGAAGAACCTAAATGGAGTTTTTTATTTTGGAGCTGCAAACAGTAAAAGTATTGGTGGGCGACGAGATGCTTTAGGTAAGGTCGATGAACAGTTCGGTCAGTTTAAGGTCGATATGATAAAGGCGCAAAGAAATGGCGAAGCTACATTTAGTGTAAGTCCCCTTTCCTACCTATTAAATAGCCCATCGAATGATATATTAGCTGGATTTTCAGAGGATGGTCAGGTGTTGTATTTTGGAAAGGGTAATTCTTTGGATATGCTTATTATCCATGCAGACACCTTTGAGCAAGACATAAGTAAAAGGAAGTTGAAGTCAGATCCTTATTCTGGTTTAAGTAGTATCTTTTCTAGACTTGGTTTGCCATATTTTTATAGCGATAAGGTCGTTTTATTTGCCTCTGATGAGCTGCCAGGTTATGGAGGCTACGATCTTTTTGTTACTTATCTGATTGGGGAGAGTTGGTCTAAACCGGAGAACTTAGGCCCCTCGATCAATACAGTTTATAATGAGGTCTCACCATTTTTAGCTAAAAATGGGCGTGCACTATATTTCAGTACTGATAATCCAAATATTTCATTTGGAGGCTATGATATTGTTCATTCTGTCTTTAAAGTTCATAGTTTCTCTTGGTCAGAGGTAAAAAACATGGGTAAGCCTGTGAATTCCTGTGGAAATGACCTTGATTTTTGTTTTTCCAATAATGGGGTATCCGCTTTGTTTTCTTCTGATCGAGCAGGAGGGGCAGGTGGGTATGATTTATATAATGTTCTTTTTCAAGAGCAAGTGGAAGAACAGTTGACCCAGTTAAGTGCTTTTGTTTTTGGTAAAAACTTTGAATCTATTGATTCGGATGGCCCAGAGGCAACAGAGTCTATTTCGATGCGACCAGTATATTATGGGGGAGGTTCTGATCTGCTTTCTAACTCCAACAAAGACTATTTGGTTAGAATTGCAAGGCGTTTGAGTCGAGATCGTCAGCTTCGACTTATCTTGAACGTTCATTCTAATGACATCAAACAGAATCAAACTAATGCTTATTTATCTTATCAGAGAGGCTTGAAAATTAGAACGTACCTAGAAGATTTTGGAGTGTATAAAGAGCAAATCTCGATTAGGAGCTTTAGTAATTATTTCCCTTTAGCTATTGCGCGGGATGGTGAGAAAGAATCTTATTATGGACAGCGGGCAAACAATAGAGTCGATCTTAGTTTATGGTCTATGGATGATGAATTTATTGAAGAACCTTATGCCTGGCCAAAACTTGATTCGATTTCTAGAGATTCGGCCTTCGATGACCTTTCAGAATTTTTGAATGGTATATCCTATTCTGTTGAAGTTTTTCAATCTAATGTAAACCAACAAGACCCTATTCTTTTTAGGTACAATCCATTGATTGTTAATTCAGTGTCAGATGGAAATCAATTGAGTTTTCAACTTGGGATGTTTAAAAGTATAGGCCAAGCGAAAACATTATTAAATAGTTTAGAGCTGTTGGGTTATACAGATGCTCGTATTACTGTGTTTTTGAATGGTTACGAACTTGTAGGGGAAGAGCTAGAGGTGTTCCGAGATCGGTTCCCTGGTATATCTTGGCCTTAATTTGTCGATTTAATAGCTGTATTCTTCGAATAATTAATAAAAATCAATTCTTCAGATATCTATTCTAGGTTGAAATCGTTATAATACTATTCGTTTAACCGAGACAAAATGAGTAAAAAGATGAATAATAATATTTTATTATGGGCTGGGCTTGTCTTATTTGGAGCAGGGTTGTATGGTGCTTTTGGCGGGGAGGATATAGAAATTGACCAAGTTCAAGATGTAGCTGTAGCGAAGGGAGAAAACACAACTGAGTCAGAATCCTGGGAAGCAAATCTTGATGCTTCAGAAAAGGCATTGATTGATCTGTTTGAGCAGACAGCACCTTCTGTGGTTTATATTAATACTTCAGCATATCGCAGAGACTATTTCTCTAGAAATATAATGGAAATCCCTAAAGGAAGTGGGTCGGGTTTTGTGTGGGATGATGAAGGGCATATCGTGACAAACTGGCATGTTATCCAAGGTGCAAAGAAGATTGAAGTTACCTTTGTAGGCGGAGATACTTATGAAGCTAAGCTTATTGGTGAGGCTCAGACTAAAGATCTTGCACTGCTTAGAATAGAAGATGAGATTAAAGATATCAAACCTTTAGACCTAGGGAATTCATCAAAATTAAGAGTAGGTCAATCGACTATAGCAATAGGGAATCCATTTGGGCTCGATCATACGCTTACTACAGGTGTTGTTTCGGCCTTAGGTCGCGAAATAGAATCACCGGGAGGGATTAAAATTAGGGATGTTATACAAACCGATGCAGCTATCAATCCGGGGAATTCTGGTGGTCCTTTATTGGATTCTTCGGGAAGATTGATTGGCGTAAATACTGCTATTATAAGTCCCTCAGGAGGATATTCAGGTATTGGCTTTAGTATACCTGTTGATGCCTTGAAATGGGTTATCCCTGAATTAGTCAAATATGGAAAGATTCAACGACCTACTTTAGGCATTACGATTCTTCAGGCGCAGTACAAACCCGATAGCTCTGATGGTGTGATTGTCGCAAAAGTTATAGAAGGTGGTGCAGCAGACCTTGCAGGTGTACTTCCGTCTAGGATGGTTCGGAATGCCATAGCTTGGGGAGATCGTATTACAGGAATAGGAGATTTTGATGTTAAAGACCATAGTGATTTAGTTTTGGCATTAGAAAATTTTCAAGTTGGGGATAGAGTGAAACTGATCGTAGTTAGAGAGCAAAAAGAGATTGAGTTGAATCTTGAATTAGGGCCTTCTAAATAGATTGAATGGATTTGAAGAGAGTTTTCTTAAAAGCTTGCAAAAAGGAAGATGCAATCAGGGTTTCGGACTATGTAGTTCGAAACCCTGATAGTTTGTCCGTATTGGTGCGATTGATGCTAGATAATGATAAAGCTTACAGCCATAGAGCAGGTTGGACACTCAATACGCTTATGGCTAGAAATCCGATAGATTTATCTATTTATACAGAGCAGCTGCTCGCTCTTTTTATTTCTGACAATGTACTTAATTCAAGTACTCGAAATCTTCTTCATATATTTCGTTCCATTGACCTTAGTGAAGCCCAGGAGGGGTATGTATTAGAACAGTGCTTTAAGTTACTAGAATCTCAAAAAACAGAGATTGCTATTCGCTGTTTGTCCGTAGAGGCAATTTTTAAAATTGCTTTGAAAGAACCTGAATTGCTTGGTGAATTAAGAGGGTTGATGTTGTTTCATCTAGAGCATTCAAAAGCTGCTTTTAGAGCAACCTGTAGAAAATATCTTAATCTTATAGATAAGCGCTTGAAGTGATTTTCTTGATTTTATTTTATGCTTTTATAATTAGTAACTTTTTAGTGTTAAATTGAAATACTGTGTTGAAAGAGCTATCATAGGTACGGCCTTTTTTTAGCAGTTCAAACCCATCTATTAATAATTCATTTGTACTCCAGTCTTAAAGGATAACTCATTACTAATAATTAAACTAACTAATTATGAAATTCTTTAAGCTTAGCTTTTTGATTACGGCTACTATTTTTTCAATGTCTATTGCTTCAATTGGACAAACACAGGAGCAAAATGATGTTGAAGAGATCAAGGCGCTTATTCTAAGCGAACAAGCAGCAGCAAATCAGGGTGTATATGATAATAATTATTCTGCAAATGGCGCTGTAGAGTTTTGGTCTAGTGGAGGTCTTATGGTTGAGATTGCACCAGATGGACGTGATTTTGGTGGAGGAACTCAAAACCTTAGTAGAAAGCATATTACTGTAGTTAGTCTAGTTCCTGGACAGGCTGCTGTTGCTTACTACTATTCAGAAGGAAGTATAAAGCCTAATAATTCTGAAGCTGTTAATGTATACAGGACAAGGGTGTCCCAGACTTTTGTAAAGGAAAATGGTTCATGGAAAATACGTAGTTCTCATTGGTCTCCTATGCAAGGAGGCTCAGGTACCACTCAGGTTGCCTTAGATTAATCATAAGAATATTGAAATAAAAAAGCCTCGCAAATTTGCGAGGCTTCTTTCTTGTAGACCTACTAGGACTCGAACCTAGAATGACAGTACCAAAAACTGTAGTGTTGCCAATTACACCATAGGTCTAACCTTTGTGCTGTAAAGCGATGCAAATTTATAAAAAAAAATCTTTGGTGGAAATGTTTATTGGGTTTTTTTTTATTTTTTTTTTCGGAGACGAGCAATTACAATGTTCAGACGACATTTTTGCGTCTTTTAAGATTTTATTAACGCTTTACAGACCCTCTATAGTTGTTATTTTTATATAAAAATTAATTAAATTTGTAGCATGAGCTTACCCGAGAATTACACAAAACAATAGTTAATCAAACCGATTAGATTTTAAGGATAATTACTGCACACTTTTTTCTGACTAATGTTTATTACCTATTTATCCCAATTACATTAACTCT
>JBELIG010000091.1:0-9626 GCA_042091035.1 Sphingobacteriales bacterium
GGGAGACCCGTAAATTCCATAATCTTCCTCAATGCTAATTCAGCATGATGATCAGATTCATAGGCATAGATCCTACCCTTCTTATCCGCACCATGAAAATTACATGCATGTTCTACGGTAATTATCTCCTGACCAAAAAGGCTTAGAGACCCTATTAATGTTATGAATAATATAATAAATCTTTGCATTGCTTGTCTATTGGAATGTTACAATCAAAATGTGACTATTCTGAATAGGTGGGCTTGCTTTAGGTGTTGGAATGGTTTGTAGTTACACCTCTTCTAGAGAATTTTCAAATAATTTAATCATAAATATCTTTAAAAACTGAATAAATCAATTTTTTGAATATGTAACGACCAAATTCATGAAAAATACTAATATTTAGGCTTCGACAGTAAGCAACATTGCATTTCACCCTATTCAAATAGTGGCAAAACCATTATAAATGTAAATTAATTATATACATCATAAACACCAAGTAAGACTTACTTTTTTTGAGGCTTAAATCTTGCATATTGCACCCAAAGCATACCAATCAATGAAAAAACAAAAATTTGGAAGGGTATATGCTTAGGAACAGCTATAAAATTTAAAACCGAGCGACTTATCCCAATTTGAACCAAAGGCAGGACTACAAGGAACAAGAATGCCAAGAATAAAAGCACTTTTTGTGTATTGAGAACTATACTAGGCACTTTCTTTCTCGATATCTTAATCAAAAAATAAATACTCAGGGGATTGGCCCAAAATAAATTCAGGTTCATATATGTGGTCTGATGATCAGTAAAGAGCCACATGAAAGAAAATAAAAGTCCACAAATCACACTCAAACTCAATAGAAATACCCCTACTACATTTAAGGCACTAGTAAACATTCCCCGCAAATAGGCGTAAATAGAAAAAAGAAACAGAAGAAATGCATACAATGCTGGCTGTCTAAAAATTGAAGGACCTGAAAATTCAAGTCGTTCTGGAAATACCAACTTCTTAGAATCCATAATCACTTCACCGTCTATATGACGACCATAACGATCAAGATTATCCATTAAATAGGAGGGCAAAAACATTTCCCCCCTCAAATCAACAGCTTTGTCCGTATTCGGTCCCAAGATCAAATTGATACCTAGCAAAACAAGAGGCACAGACTCTAGCTTCTCAATCAAGAGATCTCGATATACCCGATCCGATTCAGCTATTTCTTTATAAACCATCTGTCCCTTCAATTGGTCCTCAATGATATCTCTTAAACGAGTTGCACAGTTATCATAAAAAAAATCATACTTATAGGTTCTATTCTCCGGCTTATAGTTGTCGATGAGAAAAGCGGCGATTCCTTGAACAGCAACCTCATCTAGGATAATATCCTGCTCAATTACTTCCCTGCCTGTACGCTTATAATAGCGCAGTAATGGAGCGGTCCTATCCACAGACAGAATATAATCCAACTTGCCTCTAACGAACTTCCCATAAAAATTAGGTGTATCAAAATCAAAAGTTCCATAATTGTAACACAGATCTAAGCCTTGGCTAGGATCATTCAGACGAATAGCTGAATGGCCAAATTTAGAATACAAATCATTTCCAGGACCAAAGGTCAACAAAGATATTTTAGTATTTGGCCCAAAATCCTGTGCATGGGTAACGGATGCCAATACGAAAAGTATATAGAGTAAAAGCTGTTTGACTTTCATAGATTCTATCAATTAAAAAGTATAGTCAATTCGGGTTGCAAGACTTGAGGGTGCTTCCAGTAGTCCAGGTCGCATACTATATTCAATATTCGTTATGTTATTCCAAACCAAGGAGATTCGACCCTTTTCATTAAATGAATAACCAAGTCTCAGATTCCAAAGATGCGTATCTTGAGTATTGGCAGCACGGTATTCTGTAAGTCCAGGTACAATCAAAAACTCAAAAATAAAATCAACGGCCTCCATATAGCTCATATAATTGTAATTAACACCAATATCAAAGCGCTTTAGACCAAAACGAACATCTGCTTTAGCCGTATGATTAAATCTGTATTTCAGAATATTATAATTCACCGTTGAATTCGAGTAGTTTCTTTGCCCCTGTGTTGCCTCAGGAGAAAAAGTCCGTCCCGCTGTAGTATCAAATTCCATAAACCTTGGCTCTATAAACGTATAGCCAGCTAAAAAACTTACATCCACAGCTCCTAGCTTTCCATAACCCTGAACAGAAGCTTCTGCTCCGTAGATCCTAGTATCTCCGACATTGATCGATTGAAATGCTGGAGGAATAAAGCTCGTCAACGAAAATTCTAACATGTCCTGATATTCCGTCAAGAAACCTGATACATCTAAGAAACCATTTACAGCGCCTATCCGAAAGCCTTGCTTGACTCCGAATTCATAGGATACACCTGTCTCGCTTCCAAGCTCTGAATTAGGAATCACATTTGCCCCACCAATATCAGTGAATATGTACTTCTCTGCGATGGTCGGATATCGGTATCCCTGCCCTAAAGAGGCACGCAGGTAAGTATAATCTGCCAATTGATAATTCATCCCTAATCTGAAAACAGGTTTGACTTCGCGTTCATTTGAAGGCGCAACAGTTACTGAGTCCGGATATAGATATACAAAGCCAGGATTCTTGAGCTCATTTTGCTCTACACGAACACCAAAACCTATAGTCAGTTTATCAAAAAACTTTTTATCCGCCTGTAGGTATGCAGCTAGATTATTTGTGGTATAAACGGTATCACCATATAACTCAGCTTGTACATCTGTATGAAGGGCAACTAGACCAGAGGTCAGCGTTAGATCTTGAGATTCAAATTGTCGTTGAAACTGATACTCCCCGTACAATAGCAGGGACTGATTAGATTGATTGTTTAAATTATCATTTCGAACGGAATAAATTCTTGAATTCAGTTTATGACGATTTCCCTTTTCGTCAATATACCGTGCATATGGATCTATATTAAAACGCAATTTATTTGTGGCAGAAAGTCCTCCTGGGTTTGCTCGATAAACACCCTCTTCTCCATTAAGCCAATAAAAGAAAGAATTACTTGAGCCAGAATTAAAGTTACCAGCAAGACCAACATAAAGAGAATCTGTAAATCGGTACCTCGTATTAAAGTTGAATCTTCCAAATTGGTCGGATGTATTTTCGTTGTAGGAGACAAGGTCAAAATAGTTAAGCCCAGCAACCAAGTCAAACTTTCCAAACTTTTTCTTATATAACACATTAGTAACCACTTTTCTCGGAGTCACCGTCGTATCTTGCCACCAATTTTTTGCCTCATCCAAGGGCGAAAAAAAGGAAGTATGTGCCACTGAGGCCTTTAAGACAGGTTCACTTTTAGCAAAGCCTGTCCGAATATTAATAATACCGTTCAAGGCACTAGAGCCATAGAGCGCAGAGGCTGCTCCCTTTACAACTTCTATTTGTTCTATGTTTTCAATAGGCACATCTCGCCAGTTTGGAAAACCTGCATCCGCCTGTAGGATTGGAATATCATCTACCAATAACAAAACACGCGATCCTGCTCCATAACTAAAACCCGAACCTCCTCGAATGCTAGGCTGCCCGTCAAGAATCTGAACACCCGGAAGCCTATCAAGAATTTCGTCTATTGCACCTGCATTATTTTCTTCAATAAACTGTGGCTTCACAACCTCTAAGGAAACTGTCAATTCACCTAAGGGTTTTTCGAACTTACTCGAAGTTACAGTTGCCTCACTTAATAATAAGTTATCCCTAACTAAGACTACATCTAGCTCCAGTGAATTTTGATCTTCACCAATTTCTATAGATGAACTGTAGCTTTTCATACCTACATAATTAATCTCTAATAGATAGGTGCCCGCCTCAATATTTTCAAGCACATATCTTCCATTCAAGTCTGTAGCTGTGCCAGAACCATCAAGCTGAACAGTTGCACCAATAAGTGGCTCATTGCTTCCTTTTTCTATGACTTGACCAGATATTTTAGACTGTCCAAAACTAGACACAGAATACATCAAAAAGACAAGTGCCAGAATACTGGTCCTTAAATAAGGAGAAAATCTATGTGACATATTTGTTGTATTACGCATAAAAACTAATGTTTAATTACTAAACAAAAATGCATTTTAGTACTTTTAATAGTAGGCGTAGTGCCTCTCGAGTTTTAAAAAAACTACTTACTACATTAAAAGTTACAAATTACAAAATATGAAAAAGTTCTTTTTACTCTTACCATTTGCCCTTTTATGTTCAACTTCTTTTGCGCAGATCAATGTTTGTGAAGTTGATGAAACTTATCAAGACTCCACTGCAGGAGTATATCCAAAGCCATTCCAAGAGGATCTAGGAACAGGAGGAATTCCTGATTCAGTCTGTCTAAACACAGACTACAAGACTATCCTTAATGTCGTTATTTCGGAAGCAATCGAAATAGGCGGAACAGCCATTTCAGTTAATGCACTTACGCTTGATACTGTAATTGGTTTACCGGCAGGACTTGAATACGAGTGTAATATTCCTGGTTGTTCATACACACCTGAAGACAAGGTTGGTTGTATCACCCTATATGGACAGGTTACTGACCCTGCATTTTTAGGAGATAATGAGATTACAGTTCAAGCAACTGTATCTTCTTTATTTGACATCGCAATAGAGTTCCCAAATCCTTTAATCGCACCTGGAACATACTCCGTTCATGTAAAAGAAGAGGGCGCAGACAACTGCACAGAATATGTGAATACCAATGAAATGGAATCCACAATAAGAGATATCAAATTGTTCCCAAATCCAGCAGCAGACCTTGTTACGATCGAAGCGAACATGGACCAGTCAGGATCTTACAAGTTATTTGTTAAAGATATTCTAGGAGCAGTAGTACTAGAGAGAAACTTTGAAACAGTAATTGGATCAAACAGTATTTCATTTTCAGTGGATAACCTGTCTAATGGAATCTATACCTATGCTATTTCAGATGGACAATCTATTGCAAGCAGTAAATTTGTAGTTCAAAAATAATTGGACACTTTACTAAAAAAAGCATCGATCATTATGGTCGGTGCTTTTTTTTTACAACATCCGCACAATAATAATCTCTTCGGACATAGGTAAATGTTGTTTCATATCATTAATTTTGTAGCTCAAATAAGAATTTAGAATGGCAAAGATCGGAATTAACCTTTCAGAGGGTACTGTTAATGAAGAGGAGAAGAAAGAAATCATCATAGGTATAGACCTGGGAACAACGAATTCACTTGTTGCCTTCAGCTCTGAAGGTCAACCTAAGACCGTGAAAGGAAAAGATGGGAAAAACAGCCTGATTCCTTCCGTAATCCACTTTAGAACTGATCACTCAGTTCTTGTTGGTGACGAAGCAAGAGAAAAATTAATTTCAGATCCAGAAAACACCATCTACTCCGTTAAAAGACTTATGGGTAAGTCCTTTAAAGACCTAGATGAACAAAAGCAATATTTTGGATATAAGATTATAGACACTGATGACGACAGTCTTGTAAAAATTAGAGTTCAAGATAAGTTCTTCTCCCCCATAGAACTTTCCGCTCAAATTCTTAAAACACTAAAGCATCGCATTGAAGAAAACCTTGGAGACACTGTCTCTAAAGCAGTAATAACTGTTCCAGCATATTTCAATGATGCGCAAAGACAGGCTACCAAAGATGCCGGTAAATTAGCAGGTTTAGATGTCCTTCGAATTGTAAATGAACCAACTGCTGCTGCTCTTGCCTATGGCCTTAATCTCGACAACAACAATGGTCAAACTGTTGCTGTTTATGACCTCGGTGGAGGAACATTTGATGTTTCCATATTACGAATTGAAAATGGCATATTCGAAGTTTTAGCTACTAATGGAAATACCTTCCTAGGTGGCGATGACCTTGACAGAGCCATTATCGATCATTGGACAATGCAATACAATCTAACAGAACTAGCTAGCAATATCAATCTCACACAAGCAATTAGATTAGAAGCTGAGCAAGCAAAAAAACAACTCAGTTATGCAGATACATATGTAGGCAAAGTAAATGATATAGAGCTCAAACTAGATAGGCAAACATTTGAGCAACTTATCAACCCACTTATTCAACAAACTTTAGATTGCTGCTTGGCAGCAATGAAAGATGCCCAACTTGAACTTAAGCAGATTGATCATATCCTTCTTGTTGGGGGATCTACTCGAGTTCCTCTAATAAAAGAGCGACTAGCAGATTTGTTTGGACAAACAGCGAACGACAAGCTAGATCCAGATGAAGTTGTAGCACTCGGGGCTGCCATACAAGCAGACATCCTTGCAGGGAATAACAGAGATATGCTACTATTGGATATCACTCCGCTCTCTTTAGGGATTGAGACAGTTGGTGGCTTGATGGATGTAATACTGCCAAGGAATTCAAAAATACCATCTAGTGTGGCAAGGAATTACACAACATCTATTGATGGGCAAAAAAACCTTAAAGTTGCCGTTTATCAAGGAGAACGAGATCTGGTAAAGGATAATCGTAAATTAGGTGAGTTTATTCTTACTGATATCCCTCCAATGCCCGCAGGAATCCCTAAAATAGAGATACAATTCCTACTTGATGCAGATGGAATTCTAAAGGTCAAAGCAGCGGAACAAAGAAGTGGACAAGCAACTGAAATTCAAATCAAGCCATCCTATGGTATCTCAGAAGAAGAAATGGCTCTAATGCTAATTGACTCCATGAAAAATGCAGAATCAGACATGGCACAGCGTGTTTTGCTGGAGGCGAGAAACGAAGCAAACTCAGTCATCCATGCTTCTGCTAAATTTATCGAACAGAATGGATCTATATTCTCAGAAGACGAATTAAAAGATCTGCATACCTATGTTCAATCCTTAAAGGATGCAGTAGCAGGAAGTGATAAGGACCTTATCAATAAAGCGATGGATGATCTAAATACATTCTCTAGACCCCTTGCAGAGCGCGCTATGGATCACAATATATCCGAAGCCATGAAAGGTAAAAAACTTTGATATGCCATATAGCTATGAATATCCTAGACCTGCTGTAACTGTTGATAGTTTGATTTTCAATATAGAACCCCTTACCGGTTTAGAGGTTCTCTTAATTGAGCGTGCAAAGGCACCTTTTAAAGATAACTGGGCTATCCCAGGAGGCTTTGTGGATATGGATGAAGACCTTATCATTGCCGCGAAAAGAGAATTGGAGGAAGAAACAGGAATGCACCTTGAGATGCTTGAAGAAGTCGGTGCTTTTGCTAAGCCAGATAGAGATCCAAGAGGGCGAGTTATAAGCATAGCTTTTTGGGGGATAGCAGATAAGGCGTCTCATCAACTAAAGGCAGCTGATGATGCGAAAAACTATTGCTGGAAAGACATCAGCATACTTCCAAAACTAGCCTTCGATCATGCTGCTATCATTGAGTCTGCACTTAAAGCATTTCGGGCTAAATTACTAGACCAGAATTTCCTTAAAACCCACTTTATAGATACCAATAGCAGAGAAGATCTATTACTTGTTTGCAAACAAATATTTACCAATTCAAATGCTCTTAATGCTTTTGATTATATTGAAAGGATTTTTAACAATACCAGTGCTCCAGGAGCTAAGAAGCTAGATCCAGATATGCTCCATATCTTTCTAAAATAGAATGAACTTATGAAAACCCATCCTTTCATACTTACCATCCTAGTCCTATTCTTGTTTGCTTGCCAAACTGAAGAGGAACAAAATGAAGAGGTTTTTGCAAACGAACCCCTATCTGCAGGTAATTTAGAATCAGACTTTGAAGAATCAGACTTTAAATGGGGATATATAAACAAAAAAGGTCGATTAATAGTAAAAGCAGCATTTGATGAATGTAAGAATTTTAGCGATGGTCTTGCTGTGATTCGTGTAAAAGGGAAATGGGGGTATATTGATAAAACTGGCAAAATGACTGTCCCTCCTCAATTCCAAGAAGCTTACGACTTTTCAGAGTCAAGAGCAATAGTCAAAAAATATGGATCTAAATACTCCATAATTGATTCCAATGGAAATATGCTAACAGATGATACTTACGACGAAATAAAAAGCTATTCGGATGGACTAGCTGCAGTTCGTATAAAAAACAATTGGACCTACATGGACCTACAGGGCAATGAACTTGACATCCCAAAATTCTCAAAAGCCTACCCTTTTAAAAATGGCCTAGCAAAAGTCAACCTTGGGGGCAGATACGGAATCATTGATAAAGACCTTAAGTTTGTAGTAGAAGCAGAAATGGATAAGATTTCTGATCTTAATTCATACCCAATACTTGTTGAACAAGACGATAAACAATGGTATATAGATAGATCGGGCAAAAAGCTCTTTGAGGTAAACTATGCCAAAGCCTACAGATTTCACTTTGGATATGCCGCTGTTAAAGATGATGGCCTCATGGGTATTATAGATTCAAAGAACAACTTAATCATACCTCTAGAGCATCAAGACATCCAAGTCGTGGCTCCTGATCTATTTCAGGTTTTCAAGGCTGGCAAATTTGGTATAATAAATGCTGAAGGAAACTCTATCATACCTACTGAAATGGATTTAATACTTCCTATACGTGAAGGTAAAACAGCCTGCATGAAAGATGAGCTGTGGGCTATATATACAGACTCGGGAAAACAATTGACAGCTTTCGAATTTGGCATGGTTTGGTCTTTTCAAGAAGAGATGGCAAGAGTGGCCTTCTTAAGTGGAATTGGTTTTATAGATTCAAATGGAAAGGTCGCAATAGATCCATTGTTTTTTGATGTAAATGATTTTTCTGAAGGATTAGCAAGAGTACAAGTCTATGAGTAAAGCACTGTTTTGTATTGATATACAGGTTGATCACTTTCCTATGGGTATGCTAGAGGTAGAAAATTCATCAGAATTAACAGCTGCTATCAATGCGCGAAGAAAGGAATTTCAGCATGTTTATTTTTTCAAGGCCTCCTACCCTGCTGACCACATACGCTTTGCAGGCAACCATCTTTGGCGAAAACCCGGTGCAGAAATAGAGCTCAAAGGAAAGTCTATTCACCTCTATCCAATGTATTGTATTGAATCAAGCTGGGGATCAGAACTTCACCCTCAAATCCAAAAGAAAGACAATGATATACAGGTCATCAGAGGATCTGATCCTTCTGCTAACCCAATAAGCTTATGGGAAGATCCAAAATTCCTTTTAGACCTTGAGCGTGCAGGCATAGAAGAAATTGAGCTTACAGGAATATTAATCGAACAAAAAATAATAAAGGACAGTATAGATCAACTGGAATCCAAAGGCTTTAGCGTACATTTAAACAAAGCCTTAACATGTTCTAAGCTTCTACCTTATTTCTAATTCTACTACCTATGTCAAAAGTATTAAGCTTCCCGAATGACTTTATCTGGGGTACCAGTACAGCTGCCGCACAAATAGAAACAGCATCTGATCATATTTGGAACGGTGTCAAAGCCATAGATGGATCTATTCTAAAAGATACCATTGGGCATGAAAAGCATAGATCTGAAGATGCCAAACTTATAGACGGATTAGGCAGTATTTATCGTGCGGGTGTAGATTGGGCAAGACTGCAGAAAGCTCCCTATGAAGCTTTTGACAAGCGTGTAGTCAAAGAATATCAGGACTTTTTCCAA
>JBELIG010000091.1:9726-11891 GCA_042091035.1 Sphingobacteriales bacterium
TACAATACTGCTATTTTCAGAGGTTTGAATCTACTTGGTAATATTGCAGCAAAATTTACAGACTGGTGGTTCAACAACAAAGCAGCTAGCTACTTTGAACGCTCTGATTATTGGGGCATCAGCTATTATGCCTTAGTTCTTTTCGATCCAAAAAGTATTACAGAAACAGATAGGCCAGGCAAACTTGCCGAATTGGGGTATAAACACGATAAAATGTGGGCATATTATCCGCAGGGACTAAGTGAAATGATCCAACATTTTCATAAAAAATACAAGAAACCGATTCTAATTACAGAAAATGGGATCTGCTCAGATTCACCACTCGCAAGAATTGAAAGTATCAAGGACTACCTTCAGGAGTGTCATACACTTATTTCAAATGGGGTAAACTTAATTGGCTATATCCACTGGAGTACCTTTGATAATTTTGAGTGGCACCTGGGCAACACCTACCAATTCGGACTTATATCAGTAGATATGAAGACAAAAAAGCGCAAGGTGACAGAAGCTGCAAAATTTTACAAGGACATTTGCAAGTCAAATACAGTAGAAATTTAAACTAAGTTTCCCCTCAAAATCTGAGGAACTCATGAAAAAATTTCTACTAATTGCTGTACTTACATTGCCGGGAATACTAAAAGCTCAGTTTGGTTTTTTATTTGAAAACAGCGGGAATGTTCTATTGCGAGAATGGAGCGCGATCAATTTCTTCAATGATGCGCTAAGTCAGACAGATCATATAAGTCTTCTGGTCAATAAACCCTACTTTATACCTTCCACATTCCGAGCCAATGTGGAATACGGGAAACGCTTATTAAATAAAAATGCAAATGTTGGTCTTGGCTACGGCATCTTTGCTTACGATGACTTCAATACGAATCTACTAAAGATTAGCGTCTCAAAAGACATATCAGATTTTCGAATCGGTGGCATCTATTATTCAAACTGGCTCACTGGGGATTCGTTAGATGATACACCCTTTCTGAATGGGGGGCTAAACATCTGGACTAGTTATTCCTTTGAGCAATCTCAGGCAGTGTTTATGGTTCAGTATGTTTATCCAAGTGATGCTATATTAGACCCAAGCCAAATGCGACTTGCAATAAGTCACAACATTACTGATCGAATATCATTGTATTGTGACCTCAATCATTTTTTACAGCGCGGATTCTATGCAAAAATTGCTGTAGATTTAAACCTAACAGATAATATTACAATTGGCTCAGGCTTCACCTTGAACGGCAATGAAATATTCTTTAGCTTTATTTACAGTCCTGGGCAAAAACTAAAGCTCCGCACAAATGGTTCTTTCAATAGTCCATTGGGTATGGATGTCTGGGCAGATGGTTTACTCAAGGTAAAAAATAGATGAAAATACTAATTGTATCAGCGACAGATTTTGAAATTGCTCCCTTTGAAAAAAGGCTTGCAGAACTGACCGTTGATCATGATATTGATTTTTTAAAAACAGGTGTAGGCCCTGTCCCCACCTGTTTTTATCTCAGCCAATATTTACTCAAACAAACAGCTGACCTAGTTATTAACGCAGGAATAGCTGGTGCTTTTGATGTCAACAAGTTTCCATTAGGCACAGTCCTTGAAATACAAAAAGACCGCTTTGGAGACCTTGGAGCTGAATTTTCAGATGGCCATTTCGAAGATGTATTTGATCTAGGATTAGAAAAAGATGCTGCGTTTTATAAGGATGGATGGTTGGTTAATCCGAATTGTGGGCAAGCGTTTCAAACTGCCACTGGCTTAACAATGCATAAGGTAACTGGGACAAATGAAGGTGCAGCTAAAATCTACCAAAAATACCATGCTGACACGGAAAGTATGGAAGGAGCAGCCGTGGCATATACCTGTCAGCAATTAAATATTCCATATCGACAAATTCGATCTATTTCAAATAAGATCGAAAATAGAGATAGAGACAAATGGAATATTCCCTTAGCGATCAATAACCTAAACGCAGAAATCTTTCGATTCATTGAAAATCTTTAGTCCCTTCAAATAATCCACAGCTCTTTTTAGCAGTTATAAATAGTGTTACAAATAAAACGCTTCCATGAAATATATTTCTGTATAGCTCATATTTCATTTATTTTCGTTCGAATTTGTAACTTTTTCCTGTTTCTGAATTAATTAAGTAGATGAGTAGCATA
>JBELIG010000092.1:0-11880 GCA_042091035.1 Sphingobacteriales bacterium
ATGATGGAAGTACAAGCCTGAATTTAAGCATAGATCCGATGTTCTATTTGGACGCCAATGGGGTCACGATAAAATGTTCTGGGTGTAGTGCTGGCGACACAGGTTATGTGGGAGGAGTTTTATATACCGCCTATGATAATACGTCATTGAAAGGAAAATCCTTGAATGATTCTGATTGGGCTGGAGTCGTAACGACCTTGGTCACGGATATGTCAGATTTATTTTATGGTAATGGACCTAATGATAGAGCTAATCTTGATACTTTCTTCAACGCTAATGATATTTCTTCCTGGGACACTTCAAATGTGACCAATTACCATGGTATGTTTGAAATGGAGAATGACCAATATATGGCATTCAATCAAAACATAAGTTATTGGGATACCTCTAGTGCTCAAGATATGAGTTACATGTTTTTTAATAATTTAACATTCAATCAAAACATTGGTGATTGGGATACTTCAAATGTGACCAATATGAGTTCTATGTTTAATGGTGCAGATGCTTTTAATAACGGAGCTGCTGCTGGTGTTAGTACAAATACATTGAATTGGGATACCTCAAATGTGACTGATATGAATCGTATGTTTGGGGGAAATAATCCGGCATTCAATGTAGATATTGATTCTTGGGACGTTTCTTCCGTTACAGATATGGCTGGGATGTTTGAATCCGCAACCTCATTTAATCAAGACTTAAATAATTGGGATGTGTCTAGTGTTACAACCATGACCTATATGTTCAGCACCGGACGAAAATTTAACGGGAATATATCATCATGGGATGTTTCAAATGTAACTGTTATGAAAAGTATGTTTGATGGAGCATACGACTTTAATCAGGATATTGGAAACTGGAATACCTCCAATGTAAGCAACATGGAAGCTATGTTTGCTTATGCAAGAGCATTTAATCAGAATATTAGTTCATGGGATGTATCGAGTGTAATTAGCTTTTATCGTTTTTTACAAGCGGCAGATAATTTTAATAACGGAGATGCTGCAGGAGTAAGCTCAAATACACTCAATTGGGATGTCTCAAATGCAAATAACCTTTCCGGTATGTTCTCATACACACAGTTTAACCAAAACTTAAGTGGCTGGTGTGTTCCTTCAATAAGCACTGAGCCATTTGAATTTTCACGAAATACACCGCTATCTAATGAAAATAAGCCTATATGGGGGACCTGTAATTCTCAGGCAACATTAACCCTTACAACTAGTGATTCAGACAATATCATCACTTCAGGAGTAGTAACGGTAACGGCTACTTTCTCAGAAAACATGCCTGCAACACCGCTAATTTCCATAGCGGGACTAGTGACCAATACGGCAATGACGCAAGGATCTTCTGCAGCTGAATGGAACTACTACTGGCAAGTACCTTCTTCGGTAACTACTGGAACCTATGTGGTAACAGTAGCCGCAACTGACACCCATTCAAAACCCTATGCAGGAAATGAAAGTTTGGATTTAAGTATCGCCCCTACTTTCTATCTAGCTACAAACGGAGTAACCATAAAATGCCCTACGGCTAGCAATGGGGATACTGGAGTAATTAATGGTAAAACCTACACTGCAGTCGATGAAGCTACTTTGAGGAGTAAAATCAACAACGGAGATGCTGACCTAGATTGTGTGTGTACTTCTTTAGTGACTGATATGTCGGCTTTGTTAAGAAATGAAAATTCGTTTAATCAAGACATAGGTTCATGGGACACTTCAAATGTAACAACCATGAACCAAATGTTCTTAAGAGCATATCAATTCAACCAAAATATTAATGCATGGAATACATCCAATGTTACTAACATGCAGGAGATGTTTAAAAATGCGGATAGTTTCAATAGTCCAATTGGATCGTGGGATGTTTCATCGGTGACCAATATGCAAGAGATGTTCTTTAGTATTATTCCGTTTAATCAAGATGTAGGAGCATGGGATGTTTCAAATGTGACTAAAATGAAAGGCATGTTTGATCGCTCTCGAAACTTCAATCAGGATATTGGGGCATGGAATGTTTCAAATGTAACCGATATGGCTAGAATGTTCAAGGGCGTATTATCATTTAATCAAGACATAAGTGCATGGAATACCAGCAGTGTTACTCAAATGCAATTTATGTTCCAAGACGCAACAGCCTTCAATCAACCCCTTAGTACTTGGAATGTAGGCAACGTTACTAACATGGGCTATATGTTCAATGGTGCAACGGCCTTTAACCAACCCCTGAATGATTGGGATACTTCATCTTTAGATATTGCTTATAACATGTTCCAACTGGCCTCAAGCTTTAATCAACCCCTTAATAATTGGGATTTATCGGCGGCAACTAATTTGGAATATATGTTTGCTGACGCAACGGCATTTAATCAAAGTCTTTTAAGCTGGTGTGTTACTAACATCAACGCACCGCCTATCGGCTTTGCTAATAATTCAGGAATTCAACCCAATAACTACCCACAATGGGGTGGCTGTGATACCTCCCCTCCTACCATAATTAGTGTTAAAGGAAACCCTGTCTCAGGTGTTTACACAGACAATGACGCTAATCCTACAAATTCTGATGTAGTACTTATAGAAATCTTATTCTCAGAAAATGTTACCGTTGATACTTCATCAGGTACGCCAACATTGGAGATAGAAACAGGCGATAATGATAGAGATGCAGTTTACAATTCAGGTAGTGGAAATTCAACTCTTACATTCTCTTACACAGTACAAGATGGAGATTTAGTAGGAGCACTAGACTACAAAACAGTCAACTCATTAAACTTAAATGGGGGTACAATTACCGATAATGTTGGGAACGCACTTTCAGGTTCCCTTCCTGTTATAAATGCTGGACAATCCATTAAAAGCTTTGGAATAATACATGTCGATGCCGACAACCCTACCCTTTATGCTTCAGCAGATACAACCAATGCCTCTGATACTAAATGGGCCACGGACGGAGATGTGGTTACATTTGAAATTGTAGCCTCAGAAGAACTGCTTTTAAGCACGCTCTCTGGAACAACAAGTTTTACTTCCAATCCAACTTACAGCCTTGTATCTACAGATCCTTTCACCTACAGAGCCAGCTACACTGTAACTACAGCAGATAGTGAAGGAGAGAAAAATTGGAACGTTTCCGCTACAGATTTAGCCACCAACACAAACATAACTATAGGGAATCCAACAGGACTATACAGTACCTATAATTCGGGAGCACTCGGAATTAACTCAGTCATTACTGTTGATAGAACACCACCATCTTTGGTGTCCACATCTGTAATAAATGCCAACGAAAATCAAGCGGTAGCAGCTGTGCTAAACTTTAGCGAATTAGCTTATGTAGAAATCATCGGTGGACCTGATGCTTCTAAATTCAATCCCCTTGGATATCTTCCACCAAGTTTACCTTATAACCTAAATCTGACCTTTGCAACGACACCTGATTTTGAATCACCTAGTGATGCAGACAATGATAATATCTATGTTATTAATATTTCAATTACAGACCGTGTCGGTTTAGTAGTCACCAAAACACTGACCATCACACTCAATGATGTCTTTGAAAATCCAGATCCTGACACTGATGGCGACGGCCTCAATGACAGTGTAGATACCGATGATGATAATGATGGTATTGATGATACTGACGAAGCAACTAACGGAACAGACCCACTTAACCCGGACACAGATAATGATGGTTTGGATGACGGTGAAGAAAATAATTTAGGTACCGATCCTTTGGATACTGATTCGGATGACGATGGTGTAATTGATGGTGAAGATGCCTTCCCGCTTGACGGAAGTGAATCTTCAGATAACGACGAGGATGGTATAGGCAATAATGCCGATAGTGATGACGATAATGACGGGCTGGAAGATGAAATTGAAGATGAAATTGGTAGCGATCCATTCGATACCGATACAGACAATGATGGCCTTACAGATGAAGAGGAATACAATGGTGGTACAGACCCACTAAATCCCGATACCGATGGAGATGGAATTGATGATGACAATGATTCCTTCCCGTTAGACGCCAATGAAACAGTCGATACTGACGGAGATGGTTTAGGCGACAATACCGACACCGATGATGATGGAGATGGATTAGTCGATATCTATGAAATTAATATTGGTACTGATCCACTGGATACCGATACAGATGGAGACGGAAGTCTTGATGGGGATGAAATTGAAAGAGGGACAGATCCCCTCAATCCGGATACCGATGGAGATGGAACCTTAGACGGAGAAGATGATGCTCCACTCAATCCAAACGAAGAAGTGGATACAGATGGTGACGGTATAGCAGATCCTTATGACAGTGATGATGATGGAGATAATGTCCCCGATGAGGATGAAATAAGAAGAGGGACCGATCCCCTAGACCCAGATACCGATAATGATGGGTTAAATGATAAAGAAGAAGAACTAAGAGGAACCAATCCATTAAATGTAGATACAGATGGAGATGGAGTCTATGACGGGGAAGATGATTTCCCACTCGATCCATTTGAACAAATCGATAGTGACAACGATGGCCTTGGTGACAACATGGATACAGATGACGATAATGACGGTATTAGTGATATTGATGAATACGCTGCGGGTACAGATCATTTAGATGCAGACACAGACGATGACGGCCTTTCAGACCAAGAGGAAAGTGAGGCAGGGACAAATCCTAATCTTGCCGACACCGACGGCGATGGCATTACAGACGGAGATGAATTAGAACAAGGCACAAATCCTTTAAGCCCTGATACTGATGGTGATGGGGTAAATGATGCTGACGATGACCTTCCATTAAATCCCAACGAAACCGAAGATACAGACGGCGATGGTGTTGGAAATAACGCTGACCCCGACGATGATAATGACGGTCTTTCTGATCAAGACGAAACGACAAACAATACCGATCCAGAAAATCCTGACTGTGATGGCGACGGACTACTTGACGGGGAAGAGATTGCCCTTGGTACTGACCCACTCAATGAAGATACGGATGGAGATGGCACCCTAGATGGAGAGGATGATTATCCACTTAATGGAAGTCTGTCCAATGACAGTGACCAAGACGGTATCCCAGACGATCAAGACGAGGATGATGACAATGATGGATTAACTGATGTTGAGGAGGCTGCTTTAGGCACTAATCCACGCGATGCTGACAGTGATGGAGACGGACTAAGCGATGCGGAAGAAAATGAACGAGGAACAAACCCATTAGATACTGATTCTGACAACGATGGCTTAACAGATAGCGAAGAAATCGAAGCTACTACTGATCCGCTCAATCGGGATACAGATGGAGACGGACGCTACGACGGAGTCGAAATGATTGATGGAACTGATCCGCTCAACCCAGATACAGACGGTGATGGCACAAACGACGCTGATGATAAATTCCCACTAAATCCAGAGGAGCAAATCGATACGGACAATGACGGTCTAGGAAACAATGAAGATATCGACGATGATAACGATGGATTAACCGATGATGAAGAAACCGCTATAGGAACTTTACCAAGAGTAAGTGACACAGACAATGATGGCTTAACCGATGCACAAGAACAAGAAAAAGGAACAGATCCACTCAACCCCGACAGCGATGGGGATGGAGTCCTCGATGGTGAAGATGATTTCCCATTAGACGGGAGTTTAAATACAGATACCGATGGAGACGGGCTCGATGATACGGTGGATACAGATGACGATAATGATGGGATAAGTGATACTGCAGAAGAAAATACTGGAACTGATCCATTAAGTCCAGATACTGATGGGGATGGACTATCAGATAGTGAAGAAAATACCTTAGGGACCGATCCACTGGATCTTGATACTGATGGAGATGGCGTACCCGACGGAATTGATCAATTCCCACTTGATGCTGGTAGAGCAAATGATGCTGACGGCGATGGACTCTCTGATGAGGAAGAAGCTGAATTCAATACAGATCCCAACAATCCTGACTCTGACGGAGACGGTATGTCAGATTTAGAAGAGCGAAATGCTGGTACTGACCCCCTTGATCCTGATACCGATGGGGATAGTATTAACGACAATATAGACGCTTTCCCACTTGATCCAAATGAAAACATGGACAGCGATGAGGATGGAATTGGAAATGCAAACGACCCAGATGATGACAATGATGGATTAAGCGATATTGAAGAAGGGCAAAGGGGAACAAATCCAAATAACCCTGATACCGATGGAGACGGGTTAGGGGACAATGAAGAAGTTAATAACGGTACTAATCCACTTAATAGTGATACAGACGGTGATGGCCTAGACGATAGCGAGGAAATTGAAATGGGTACTGATCCTAATAATCCAGATACCGATGGAGACGGTGTTAATGATAGCGAAGATGATTTACCCTTGGATCCATTTGGCAATGAAGACACTGATGGAGACGGTATTCGCGACAGCCTTGATACAGATGACGATAATGATGGCTTAACAGATGAACAAGAAAACAGTCTAGGCACAAACCCCAGAAATAGTGACACTGATGAAGACCAAAGTAATGATGGCGAAGAGGTATCTAGAGGAACTAACCCCTTAAATCCAGATACTGACGGGGATAATTTACCTGATGGTGAAGAAATTCAAAGAGGAACAAACCCATTAAATGCAGACACAGACGGTGATGGCGTAAACGACTTTGAAGATGAATTTCCCTTAGATGCATCAGAACAATTCGATGCAGACGGTGATGGTATTGGAAATAATAAGGACAATGATGATGATAACGACGGATTGACAGATGGGCAAGAAGCTATTTATAACACAGATCCTCTCAATCGAGATTCTGATGGGGACGGATTAAATGATGGGGAAGAAATCGTGAAAGGTTGTAATCCATTAACGCGAGATACCGACGGAGATGGTGTTGAAGATGGGCTAGATGCCTTCCCCAATGATCCAAGTGAGAGTAAAGACACTGATTTTGACGGTATTGGCGATAATTCTGATAATGATGATGACAACGATGGAGTAAAAGATCAACAAGATACCTTCCCGAAAAATCCAAAAGAGTCACGCGACATAGATAACGACGGCCTTGGAAATAACGAAGATATAGACGATGATAATGATGGTGTAATTGATTGGAGGGAACATCAATATATTACCATATATGAATTTTATACATTATCATGTGAATATTGTACAGAAAATGTCCAGAAAATAGAATCGCTAAAAAAAGTTAATAAAATTGAAACAACTACCAAAGGAGTCGGTAAATGGAAAATTAGAAAGAAAATTACTGGAGGTGCTGATGCTGGTCTATTTACTATTCGTTCGGGTGAGCCAAAAATACCATCACAAAAAATTCAAGAAAAAACTGATTTAGGGGAAGGATACCTCTCTTTCATTAATCCCCCAGAACCTGGAGTGGTTAACGACGCCAATCAAGATGGGATATATGAAGTTTTAATTGGTTTTGTAAATACTACTTATGGTGATACTAGAGTTCCAATTCCAACACAAAGTAGCTCAATTACAATTAGTGAAGGGCAAGAAGATATCATAGAACTAAGCACAGAAAAAATTCCTTTGGCCCAAGTAGATAAAAGAAGAGTTACATCAGATACAGATGCCGATGGACTAATTAATTCTATTGATCCAGATGATGACGGGGATCATATCTACAGCAAATATGAAACACAGGGGGAAAATAGGATTTGGCAACGTTCAGATGATTTTGATAACGATGAAATAAGGAATTATCTTGATCCTGATGATGAAAATGATGGAGTATTTACAGAATTTGAAAACCCTGATCCCAACCAAGACTTTAATCCAAATGATGCGCAGGATACTGATAACGATGGAGTCCCAGACTATTTTGATACAGATGATGATGGCGATGGAATATTAACCATAGAAGAAAATGTAGATCCTAATTTAGATGGAAATCCTATAGATGCGCATGATAGCGATCAAGATGGAATCCCAGATTACCTCGATCCAGATGATGACAATGACGGTGTGGATACAATTTTAGAGCTCAATGGATCACTAGTAATTGATACCGATCAAGACGGAATCCCAGATTATCTCGATCCAGATGATGATAATGATGGTATTTTAACACGCGAAGAAATCAACTACTCAAACACTGATATAGACGGCGATGGAATCCCTAATTATCTCGATATAAATGACGATGGAGACCAACTAAACTCAATTGAGGAAGACTTAAATGCTAATGGAGATCCCACAGATGATGATGCCGATCTAGACAATATTATTGATGCGTATGAATCTACTCTGACAGATTGTGATGAAGATGGCGTTATGGATCAATTTGACGCAGAAAACTGTAACCCTTTCAACGATAGTGATGGAGATGGTTTTGCGAATATAGACGAGTTAAACGCAGGAAATGACCCTAATAATCAAAGTGATTTCCCAGCAAATTTTGAACAATTAAATCTCACCATTACTGACTTCTTTTCTCCTAATGGAGATGGGATTAACGATACTTGGCAAACCGCTGCCATAGAAAGATATCCTAACAACGAAGTTTGGGTTTATGCTAGAGCTGGCCTTCTAATCTTTAACAAGACCAATTATCAAAATGATTGGGATGGAAATCTAAATGGAAAACCTTTGCCAGAGGGGAGTTATTATTATTTAATTGACTTTAATCAAGATGGTCAAATTGACTACAAAGGCTGGCTATTTTTAACCAGATAAACCTATGAAAAAATATCTATTCTTATTCCTCTTATTCCCGCTTTGGACTTTTGCCCAGCAGGACGCCTATCTCTCTAACTATCAATATCAAATGAGCTTGTTAAACCCCGCCTATGCTGGATTAGAGGGGCAACACAGTTTTGCACTTACCACAAGGAATCAATGGTCACAAATAGAGGATAGCCCTAAAACTATTGCTTTCACCTATTCCTCTGAAAGAGAAAAAAATGTTGGACTGGGAATTTCTGTTATTTCAGATCAAATCTTCATTGAAAAGCAAACTCAAGTAAATATTGACTTTTCATATAAATTAACCCTTTCTAACGATGCTTTACTTTATTTAGGGATTAAAGCTGGTGGAAATTCATATAGTGCAAATCCTGTTGCTCTTGATAGTTATATTGCTACTGATCCTGCAAAAAAAGCCTTGAGTCGATTCAATCCTAATTTTGGAATTGGTGCATATTATAAAACTGAAGCATTTTGGGTTTCAGCTTCGATTCCACGTCTGATTGAATCTAAAAGAGATGACGATATTAACGTGATGGCTAGAGATCGTATCCATCTATATTTTGCGGCTGGAGGAAGTTTCTCTATCAATGAAAAAATAAACCTACTCCCTTCTCTAATTTATCGTAAAGGAAAAGGAATTGATGCTGTGAGTGATATTGGTCTAAAAGCAGCTTATATAAGTAAATTTGAAGGTGGATTTGCCTATCGCACTAATGCCATATGGTCGATACAAGCTTCTTTTCATTTGAACAGTATGATCAGTATTGGTTATGCTTATGACACATATTTAGAGAATCAATTATCTGGTCTAAACTTAAAAGCGCACGAGATAGGACTTCGATTTAAATTGGGCAATAATGCTCCAGAAGAATCTGTAGAGACAGAAAATTCTGAAGAGTAGTTAAGAATAAATTTCCTTTTTTTTATTGTTATCCTAAATAGAGAGGCATCTTGCACTTGATCTTACAAAAGAATATACATTCTTTATAACCCCTTTAAAGCATCTCACTTTAACATAAAGGCAAACCCATTAAATGAATTATATTTAATCCAAAATAGACTCATTTGAAAGCAAGAATTTCTTCATTATTTACAACAAGCCTGATGGGACTTTTTATGGTGTTTTTACACCAGGCAACCCTCGCTCAGAACAATACAGTAAAATCATCGCTACAAGTGCTCGATAGAATTGAGCCTCCCCACTGGTGGATTGGTATGCAAGAACAAGAACTACAAATTTTAGTCTATGCTGAAAATATTGGAAGTGCTACAGTAAAAATAGACTATCCAGGAGTAGAACGAATAAACACAACCCCAGGAAAAAGTAACAACTACCTTTTTATTGATTTATTTATCAATCAAAAGGCAAAAGCAGGTACTGTAGACATTGATTTTTTCAAAGAGAATAAATTGACTAGCACTTACCCTTATGAATTAAAGCATCGGAAATTAAATCCAAATCAATACCAGGGATTTAACCATAAAGACGCCATCTATTTAATCACGCCAGATCGTTTTGCCAATGGTAATTCCAATAATGATCGCTTTGAAACTTTAACCGAAAAAGAGATCAATCGCAATGACGATTACGCACGTCATGGTGGTGATATACAGGGTATAATAGATCATTTAGATTATATAGAAGCATTGGGTTTTACAGCACTATGGTCATCTCCCCTCTTGATTAATGACATGCCAGAACAATCTTATCACGGCTATGCTATTACAGATTTATACCGTGTTGATCCGCGCTTTGGCACACTTGAAGAATACAAACTATTGGCGACAACAGCACGTGAAAAAGGGATTAAATTGATCATGGATCAAGTGGCAAATCACTGTGGCTTAAATCACTGGTGGATGAAAGATCTCCCCTTTTCTGACTGGGTAAATTACCAAAATGGATTTGAAAAAAATCAACCTATAATTACTTCTAATCATAGACGAACGACCAACCAAGATCAATATGCCAGTAATTATGATAAAGCTTTAATGAACCAAGGGTGGTTTGTCCCCCAAATGCCAGATTTGAATCAAAAAAATCCCTTCTTAGCCACATATCTTATTCAGAATAGTATTTGGTGGATTGAAACCTTACAACTAGGGGGCATACGACAAGACACTTATCCTTACCCAGACAAAACTTTTATGGCCCAGTGGGCCAAAGCGATTATGCAAGAATACCCCAACTTTTCTATTGTTGGGGAAGAATGGAGTTACAACCCGCTACTTATAGGCTACTGGCAAGACGGGAACCACAACAAAGATAAGTACAGGTCTTATTTAACACATAGCATGGATTTTGCACTTCAAAAAGCCATTCAAAACGGTTTAACGAATGAAGAATCTTGGGATAAGGGCTTGATAGAAATATACGAGACACTAGCCAATGATTTTGCTTATGCAGAACCAAAACGACTTTTGGCTTTCCTAGACAATCACGATATGGATCGTGCCTTTACCCAATACAATGAGAAGCCTTCATTACTAAAAATGGCTTTAGCCACTATACTCACTTTGCCCCGGGTACCACAGCTCTATTACGGAACAGAAATTTTGATGGAAAACAGCGCTAAACCTCATGATCATGGGCTTATACGAACAGATTTTCCTGGAGGTTGGAAAGCAGACAAAATCAATGCTTTTGAGAATTCTGGTATTAATCAAGATCAAAAAGAATTAAAGTCATTCCTCAAAAAGCTTTTGAACTACAGAAAAAACAGTGTGGCCATACAAGAAGGAAAAACCATTCATTTTGCTCCTTTTAATGGTGTATATGTTCTTTTTAAACTTCATTCTGAAGAAAATCTAATGCTTGTTTTAAATAAAAATACCCAACCCATTCAAATTGACTTAACCAGATTTGAAGAACTTAATTTTCAAGGAAAAAAGTTTATTAATGTTCTTGAAGGTGGGGAATTTGTTTGGAGTAATCAAATAGAATTAAAAAAGCAAGGAGAGTTTTTATTTCAAGAAAAAAAATAAAGGAATAAAAAACCCTTGTAAAACAAGGGCTTTTGTGATCGCGATAGGATTCGAACCTATGACCGTCTGCTTAGAAGGCAGATGCTCTATCCAGCTGAGCTACGCGACCAAAGATTTCTGTTGTCGGGGTGGCAGGATTCGAACCTGCGACCTCCTGCTCCCAAAGCAGGCGCGA
>JBELIG010000093.1:0-11862 GCA_042091035.1 Sphingobacteriales bacterium
AAGACATTAAATATTTTTTTTATATGTCTTTTTTATTACCCATGAAAAATAATGTCAGATACTTGGCTAAGTGTTTGAAATCTATGTTTTATTAGGGTTTGGACGGAAAAACGACTTCAAATTATGTTAAAATTGTCCGTATAACAACTTGTTTTCCATACACTTGCATAAAAAAAATAATATGTAAAACTTGTATCTAACATATTATTGGCTTAACTTAGTCTTATCAATTACACAATTGGTGCCCTTTGTTAACTACAAAACCCAAAGAAGTTCCTCCCCGGATAGCTTCTATGAATAACAAAGGATCTTCAAACACTCCACCTTATACATTATCTGTTTTCCTTTTACAGGACCTCTTAGCTTATCTACTGAAATTTTACTGGATTTTATCTATCTGTAATTTTATGAATTACAGGCAGTTATAGAATATATTTCGATTTACTGATAATTTTTATTGAACGAATTAGGGGTTAATTGTATTTGAGTTGTCTTTATAAGTGTATTTGATATTTATAAATGTTCAAAGCAACTCATTTGACATTCAGAAGTTACAATCCCATGAATTTTTTAACAAGGTCCCAAGACCCAAACTACACAAAAATGAGTACAGCAAAAAACATTGATTTGCAAAATTTTCCTTTGTTCAGTGTGTTGACCAAAGAAGAGCAGGAGAGAGCAGTTAGTATGATGGAATTGAAGCGTAAAAGACGTCATGATTTCATTTATTTTCCAGATGATGCATCTGATTCACTTTATTTCTTAACTAAGGGTACAGTGAAGATTGGTACACATTCCATTGAAGATGGAAAGGAAGTAATCAAAAGTTTAGTTCACCCAGGAAGAATGTTCGGAGAACTTTCTTTAGTAGGAGAGGATAAGCGTGTTGATTTTGCAAGAGCTTTAAAAGACGAAGTTGAATATTACGTTATGAAATTGGAAGATTTCAATGCTTTAAAAAAGTCTAATATAGCGTTATATGATAAGGTGGTTCAGCTTTTCGGTACACGTTTGATGAATGCTGAAAATAAGTTAGAGTCTTTGATATTTAAAGATGCAAGGACTAGAATTATTGATTTTATCAAGCAGTCAATAGAAGATCATGGTCGTAGAATAGGAGTAGAATGGTTATTTAGACATTCTCTTACGCACCAGGATATGGCTAATATAACTTGTACCAGCCGCCAAACAGTGACTTTGGTATTAAATGACCTTAAGCGTCATGACCTGATTCACTTTAACAGAGGTAAGATTCTTGTTCGTGATATGAACAAGTTACAATAAGATTAAATTAGGGTATTTCTCATAGTGTGTTCTCTTTTGGAATGGTTGCATTTGCAGCCATTTTTTTTTGTTAAATGACAGAAATCTATAAGAAAGAAGATAGGATTCAGGTTTATTTACCACAAACTTTGATTAAAAAAAATATACAAGGGTAAAGATGCTATCAATTATTGCAGTTTAAATATTAAAAGTTGTTATATTTGTTCGTCGTGTTATTTTACATGACAATGAAGTTCAATTATAAAAAACCCTTAAGCCGCCGATGGCGTTTTTAGCCGATTACAGGAATTTTCCCAAATTCCAGATTAACGGCTTTTAGGTTAATTTTGTTAATTTTGAAGCCAATTAAATTAGGAGTCCCATGGTAAGGAACTATGTTTTACTTGCTGCTTTTTTTTTGAGTTTATCCCTTAAAGCTCAGCAGCTTCCAATGTTCACTCAATATCAGGATAATCTTACTCTGATTAATCCTGCAGCAGTGAATTCAGATTATTTAGCTTTTGAACAAAATGTCTCATTCTCCGGGAAGTATCGTTCCCAGTGGACGGGACTGGATGGTAACCCAACCACCAGTATTTTTTCAGGAGATTATACAAGTACTAATGGAAATGGATTTAATGTGACCACTGGAGGTTCTCTGTTTTCTGATAAAACAGGACCTACTGGTTTTTCTGGTTTATACGGAAGAATCGGTGGTGTGATCAGTGGTGATCCATATTACGGTGGTATCTCAATTGGTCTAATGGCCGGTTTTGTTCAATATGGAGTTGATCCATCACTTATTACATTAGCTGATGAAGGTGATGTGATTGGTCAAAATGAATACACACAATGGGCTCCAGATGTTGGTGCCGGGATATTTGCTTACAAACGCTTAGACTACAGAGGGCTTTTGGATGACTCATACATTTTTGCTGGGGTTTCCATTCCACAAGTTTTAGGTCTTGATCTTTCTTTTAAAGGAAATGAAGGAACTTTTAATATAGCTCGTGTTCGCCATATCTATGGTACTTTAGGATTTTACAAATTCCTTAAGGATAACAGTTATATCCAACCAACGGTATGGATTCGATACGCCGAAAATGTTCCTACCAGTGTAGACTTTAATCTAAGATATCAGCTTCCTGAGAACTTTTGGATAGGAGCTGGAGCAGCTTTATCAGGTAATTTCCATGTGGAGGCCGGAATAATTATCGGAGAGCCGGGTTATGATAATATTATGAGAATAGGATATGGCTATGGAACTTCTTTTGCAGACTTTGGTCCTAATGCAGGTTCTATACATGAAATAAATGTAGTCTACTCGCTCGAGCAGTAGATCCCATTTAAGTAATTAGCAACGAAAAATGTTCTTAAGAAAAAAAATTTCCTCCTTGTGATGAATAAAATATTAACCGCTTTTGTGCTGTGTTTTATGTTTGTAGGCATCAATCAGATTGCCGCACAGCCATCTATTTTTCTAGACCCTAATTTTGCCCTAGTAAATGAGGGTGATAATGTCTCAATAGATATAACTACAAATGACTTTACTGCGATTCAAGTTATTAAATTCACCCTTGAATATGAGGATGATGTAATGACTTACGATTCAGCGAATTTCAATCCGACCTTAAATGCAGCCGGCTCTGGATGTTCGGTAACTTCAAACATGTCTGATCCTGCAAGACTAACTGTCGAATGTATATTGGATGTAGATTGTACGCAAGCACCTGCCACAGATGTAACCTTACCTGATGGAGAGCTAATAGTTACCTTGAATTTTACCGCAGTAAATGGTTATACTGATATAAGTATAATAGATGATATAAATGATGCAGACGACCATTATGTGCAACGTATTTGTAACGATATTGGTCTGATTATTGATGACCCAGCAAAGGTTGCAGTAGACAACTTGCCTGTAACAATCAATATTCCTGACGTCAACGCTAATTCAGGCGAACAGATCTGTTTAGATTTCTCACTACTTGATTTTGAAGATATCATTTCCATGCAGTATTCCATTTCTTGGGATCCTCTTGTATTAGATTATGTTCAGGTAGATGGCTATAATCTACCGGGTATTAGTAGTGATAATTTTAATTATCTTCCAAGTGATGAGGTATTAATATTTACTTGGAATGAACCTTCCACAAACGGTTCATCAGTTACTGATGGAACAAACTTCACTCAAATTTGCTTCGATGTAGTAGGAGATTGTGGAGATGTATCCACTATCCAAATTGAAAGTTTGCCGACTCCAGTAGAAATCACAAATGTTGATGACCCTGGTCAAGATATAGGATTCTTTAATGGTCTAGGTACTGTTACAATTAATTGTAACAATCCTGATGGACTTGGTATAGCTTTAAATGCGCCAAGTACCTGTGTGAACCCTGGAGAGTCTTTTTCTATATGTGCGGAAGTTTCAAATTTTGTGAATCTAGAGGAGGTTGCTTTTACACTGAATTGGAATTCTAGTGCAATTTCTGCTGCTAGTATTGATCCTTCAACAAGTGGTCTTGCAGGTTTTGGTTTGGCACAGCTAGATCAATCATTGATAAACCAAGGTTTGTTAGGCGTTAGTTGGACTGATCCTTCTTGTAGTGGAGCAAATCTTGCTGACGGTGTTGATCTTTTCTGTATTGATTTTACATCTGTTGGATCAGGAGGTGTGAATTCAAGTATATATGTATCTAGCGATCTAGACCCAATTAATATTACTACCCAGTGTAATGGGTCGGATGATTTAGGTGTTAATGCATCTAATGGTTTGGTTGAAATTTGTATTCCAACAGGAATTACTATTAGTGCTGGAGACTTTCAAGTTGATCCAGGCGATCAGATTTGTGTTCCTATCGAGATTCAAGATTTTTCTGATGTTGAATCCTTTGCATTTAGTATAGCTTGGGATAACTCTGTTCTTTCTTATGTTTCAAATCAAAATAGCGCTATTGGCGGTATTGTTTTTGATGAAGCATTTGAAGATTTCGGTAGTTTATGTGCTACATGGAATGGAGGGGGCACTGCTGAAACATTAAATGATGGTACTGCATTATTTGATGTTTGTTTTGAGGCTATAGGTGCGCCATTCTCTTGTTCAGTAATAACTTTCCCTCAGTTTCCTTGTGAACAAAATGTACTCACATCGGAGTCTGCAGGATTTAGTGTAGACGTTAATGCTCAGGATGGTGAGGTGTGTATGGTTAATCCAGCTGCCTTAAATATTGATATATCGAATGCCAACGGTCTTCCAGGAGATACAGTATGTGTTGATTTTACAGTAAACAATTTTGTAAGTCTTTCAGATGTATCCTTTTCAATTGAATGGGATAATACAGTGCTTGACTACATCGAGCTTCAAAATCCTGGGAATCTTCCGAATTTCACAACAGACAGTTATACAGATAATAACTCCACTATTGGTGTTGTAGGAATAGATTGGCAGACATTAAGTGTTTTTGGTAACTCTTTGTCTAACGGTTCTGAAATATTCAGTATTTGTTTTAATCCAATTGGAGGAAGTGGTGATTGTGCAGATATCACAATAACGTCTACCTTTAATGACATCGAAATATTGTCTGCATTTGGTGCAGATGAAAATCTTGGTTTAGAATTTAATGGAGGAGAGATTTGTGTAGAGCAATTTGTAACAATCTTGGACTCATTTATAACTCCAGCATCTTGTGAAGGTATTGCAGATGCATCTGTAAATATTACAGCTTCTGGAGGTTCAGGAACCTTTAACTTCTTCTGGTATAATAGCAATGGCGATTTAATCTCTACTGACCTTATTCTTAGTAATGTCTTGAGTGGTGATTATGTCTTAGTTATCCAAGATGCGAACAATTCGAATTTGGAGTCGAGTTTTGAGCTTACAATTGGACTCGATAATTCTGCTCCAGTTGCAGATGCTGGAGATGATTTCTGTATGCCTTGTGATAGTGTATTTGGAATAATGGATGGCTCTGGATCTTCAACGGGTCCTGATTTTAGCTACGAATGGACAGATCTTGGATCTACAAATAATATATTCCCAACAAATATAATTAATCCTCAAGTAGGTGGAGCTGGAGACTTTATGCTTGCAGTGACAGATATCACAACTGGTTGTACAGTTACAGATACTATTTCTGTATGTCCAAAGGTTTTGCCTGCTGCATTGCTTTCTTTCGCAAGTCAGGATACTATCCTTAATTGTCTAGTAGATACCGTTGAGCTTTCAACCGCAACATCTAGTGATTTTAATAATCCAAACATTCAGTACACATGGACGACTAACCTTGGTCAGATTGATCCAGGTACAGAGAATGATCAAAGTATATTTGTATTAGTTCCTGGAACGTATATTTTAGAAGTTTCAAATGCCCAATCTGATTGTTCTTCATTTGATTCAATAGTTGTAGCTCAAGATATTCTGATTCCATCTGCAGTTGCAGGGGATGATTTTGTATTGAATTGTGATACAACAGCTATAGAATTGGATGGATCTAATTCTGAATTTGGGGCATTGATTGATTATGAATGGACCTTCGAGGATGGCACTATTATTTCTAATAATGTGATATCAAGTCAGGTGTCTTCTATTGGAGACTATATATTAACTGTGACTAACGGGGTGAATGGATGTATTGGCACAGATACAATTAATTTGTCTTCTGATCAGAATCTTCCAATTGTGGACCTTGGTTCCAATTTACAATTGGATTGTGATAATCCAACTGTGACAATTGACGCTTCAGGGTCTTCTGTTGGTTCTGAATTTGTATATACATGGTTTCAGAATGGATTAGATTTGATGGATTCAAATACGTCTATTGAAGTATCTCAAGCAGATACCTATGAATTAGAAATTCTAAATACAAATAATAGTTGTTTGCAGATGTCTGCTGTTATTGTCTCTGACTCTACAGCATTGCCTCAAATACCTCAATTGACTTCAGGTATTATTTCATGTGATATTGCAAGTACTTTAATAACGAATGACCTTTCAGGAGTTGATCATTATTCTTTTGAATGGACAGGTCCTGGAATAGATCCTTTAGCGATCAATGATGCAGAGCCTACAGTTACTTCATCTGGAGATTATACAATAACTGTTGTCAACACAAATACGGGTTGTCAAGAGTCCGAAATTATATCTATTGCCGCTGATACTCTAGTTTCAAGTTTGAATGCATTGAGTATTATAGATGGTAATCCAGCTGCTGTTCTTACTTGTGACGATCAAACTATCACGCTTCAGTTAGGACTCGACGCAGCGACTGACTACCAAATTGTGTGGGCTGGACCTAGTTTAAGTGTTGTTGACGAACTAGAACCACTGATTAGTGGACCTGGTACAGTTTTTGTTTTCTACGAAAACATTCAAAATGGTTGTGTTGATACCTTATCATTCACAAGTACGGAGGATCAAGTAGATCCTATTGTAAATGGTATTACTTCTAACATAGTTGAATGGGGTTGTAGTGATACAGAAGCGACTTTAGAAGTTTTAACAGACATTTCTACAGTGGGAGACTATGAATACAATTGGGCTGCAATTGGTTGTAATGATGTTACTGTAACAAACAATGGTAATACAAGTACAGTTACTGGACCATGTGATTTTGAGGTCTTAATAGGAAATCCAGATAATGGTTGTGTAATTACGGAAAGTATTACAATTGATGATATTCGTTCAACACCAGATGTTGATGCAGGTGCTCAATTTGTGAATCTTAATTGTGATCCTAGTTCGGCGATTTTAACAGGTTCTTCCTCTACTCCTGGGGTGACTTTTGAGTGGTCCTTCAATAGTGGAGTTGTTGGAAACGCATCCAATTTTGAAGCTACTGCATTAGGTGTCTATACACTAACAGTAACAGATCCTACCAACGATTGTACATCGAATGCAGAGACTACTGTTGAAGCAGCAGTACTACCAACTGTATCTGCTGGCTCTAATGTAGAGTTTGGTTGTTTAGATAACACAACTCAGTTAAATGGTTCATCTACAGATGATGTTACTTATTTATGGACTGGAAATTGTGTTGATACTCCTAATACTGCTGCCGCTACGGTAAGTTGTCCTGGTATCTATACTTTAGAAGTAGTAGATAATAATACAGGATGTATTTCTTTGGATTCAACAGAGGTGATCTTAGTATATGATGTTGATTTTGCAGAGGCAAGTTTGACAAGTGATCCTTGTGTTACGGAAGAAGTGCAATTTGACGGTAATATACCTGCCGCAGGTGTAACTGGTTTATGGACAATCAATCCTATATCTGCAGTTATTGATAACCCTGCTGATCAGAGTGTGGTACTATTTGATCTGGAGCCAGGAACTTACACAGCTACCTGGACATTGTCTACAGATAATTGTCCTGAATATTCATCAAGTGATGTCACCTTTGATGTTTTAAGTGCGCCAGTCGCTAATGATGACGAGATAGTTATTGATGATAATAATAGCTTTGGACAAGTTGATCTTTTGGATAATGATGTACTTACTTCAGGATATAACTACTTAGTTACCGTAAATGGTACGCCAGGTGTTGGAGACTTTATTGTTTCAGATTCAGAAGTTGAGTATACTCCAACAGCATTATTATTTGATGGTAACTTTGACCTTACTTACGAAGTTTGTGTAGAAGGTTGTGAGAATCTTTGTGCAGAGGGCTTGCTTAATATTTTGATCAATAGATCAATAGATGCAGATGCAGACTTTCCAAATACTATTACTCCAAATGGAGATGGACTAAATGATGAATTTAGATTTGATATATTAAGTTCAAGTCCAGGAAAGTATCCAGATAATAATATGATTATTTTCAACAGATGGGGCGATGTCGTTTTCCAAGCTGCACCTTACACCAATAATTGGAGTGGGCAGAATGAAAGCGGTCAAGATCTTCCTGAAGGAACGTACTATTATGTTCTTGAGTTGGATGTTGCAAATGGAGTTATCTTAAACGGTAGTATAACTGTTCTTAGATAATCTTATTTATAAATAATCAAAAAGCCTCCAATGACTAATTGGAGGCTTTTTTTATGAAAAAAAGTCCTTAGTTCAATCATAAGTTTGGCGTTTGGAACGTTTATATTATTTTGATGCTAATTTAAACCAAGGTCTTATATGCGATATCTTTTGCTCTGCTTATCACTTGTTTTTTTGGCTGTATTTGCAAATGCTCAATCCTTTATAAAGGTTGAGGTGCTGAACGGTAGCTCTACCACAACCTGCACAGATGCAAACTCAGAACCTGAAAATTTGTGGGGAGTAAATATAGCGGGAGATGGCTATGATTATTATGCACCGTCAGGTTTTTGTGAATTAAATACTCCAAATATTCAATACGAAGGATTTTTCCCCTGTGGTGACATTCTGCAGGATTCTATTGAGGTTTGTTTTAGGGCAATGGAGTTTGATGGCTTTTCTTATTGTCTAGTAAATGGAGAGTGCATAGAAGATATTTGTAAAAATTTTCCAGTTCCTACTATGGGCAAGACCTTTCATACCCTTGAATTGCCAAGCGGTGGAAGTTCAGAAGGTGTTTTAGAATTTTCAATTGCTGGATTTGAAGCAAGTACACCTGCTTATGACGATATATGTGCTGCAATTAATTTAGGGCTCGTCAATATTGGCGACACTATAGGTAATGCAAATCTCGGAATCTATCACAATCATTGTACATCCAATGTTGGAGAGATTGATACCTATCCTTTAACAGGCTGGTTTAACAACAATGGAATTTGGATAACTTTTACAACCGGGAGTGAAGAAACACCATATATCGATATTATAATGAAATCAGACCCAGAAAATCTGGGCGATCCTGTTAGCTTTCAAATGGCCTCTTTCTTTAGTGATAATGATGCGTGTGATGGAACACTGGATTATTTCGTACAGTATTTTGATGTTTCAGATAATGATGAAACAATGATCTTGAATTGTATTTCTCCATTTACAACCTTTTACATCCTTGTCGATGGTGTTGCCGATCAGCCTGAAACTCTACAGGGAATATTTGGACTTTCTATAGAGGCCTATGATGCACATGTAGCCGCCAATGACAAATGCGATGCAATGGATTTTGGCCAAATTCCAGAAGGTGGAGAAGTTATGACTACAGAAATACAAGTTAATCGATGTGCAGATGCTTCAGGGGAACCTAGTGTTCCAATATTTTCTTCGGAGAGGACGGTATGGTATACCTTTACAACTCCTTCCTCTGGTAATGTGCTTGTAGAAGCATTTACAGATACAATCAAAGAAAGTATTGATCTCGAACTTGCTATTTTTTCTTCAACAAACGATGCCTGTTTTGGTAGTTTTGTACATGAAAAGAGCTCTTACGATTCTAATTCCTTTGATGAGGTACTTGTAGGTAGCTGCTTGGAGCCGAATAAACAATATTGGCTTCTTGTAGATGGACAAACAGATAATGTTAAGGGATCATTTTACTTAAAAATATCTGATGGAGGACCAATCCAAACATTCTTTCCTGTTGATGGATTTATTTGTTCTGGAGATTTTTATGAAGTAGGGTCAAATATGTACTCAAACTCTGGAGTGTTTTTAGATACCTTTATTTTGGCTAATGGTTGTGATAGTATTATCGAGACAACCTTGCTTGCTTATGAGGCTATTTCTTCGGATTTAGTAGAGCTACAAGAGGCTACAGCTTTAGGTATTAATGATGCTTCTGTTTTGGTCAATGTTTTAGGAGGAACAGGCGTATACTCAATAGTATGGGAAAACGGAAGTACTGAATTTCAACAGAACGATTTAATTGGAGGAGATACAATTTGCTTTTTGATCACGGATGATTTTGGATGTGATTTTTCTGATTGTATTGTTGCTCCATTTAACAACAATATCGTTCCAGACATAACACTTCAACCTGTCCAATGTAATGGCGATGATAGTGGTGTGATTGGAATTGCAGCATTTAATGGTGTTGCACCATATGATGTGACTGTTGTTCAGCCAAATGGAGATGTGGTAGAATTTCAACTCCCTTTCGACAATATAGGTTTTGAACTCCTGGATCTTTTTGCGGGGACTTACAACTGTACCATCACAGATATAAATAACACAATAAATTTTGATATTGAATTAACTCAAAATGATTCTTTATCATACACAATATTGAATGAATTACCCATAAGTTGTTATGGCGAGTGTGATGGTCTAATTGAATTGCAGATATCAGGTGGTGTGCAGCCATATTTTTATGCCTGGAATACTGGAGGTAATCAATCTGAAGAGTCAAATCTTTGTGCTGGAAGCTATGAATTGACAGTAACAGACTTTCTTGGTTGTTTAAATGTCTTTGAAATAGAAATTACAGAACCAGATTCCATAAATGGATTTATTACTGTGAATACCGATGTGAACTGTAAAGGTGATGAAACTGGTATTTTAGAATATATCACAAGTGATGCTTCTTTAGATTTTATCTGGTCAAATGATTCAACTAATACTTTAATTGAAAATCTAAGTGCTGGAATTTATACGATTACAGTTTCTGACCAATTGGGATGTTCTAAAGTTTTAGTCGAGGAAATAATGGAGCCTGAATTTGAACTCTCCGGAGAGATTCTTCTCGATAAACCTATAAAGTGCTTTGGAGAGACGAATGGGGCATTGAATGCCTTGGTATTTGGTGGGAATGGAAGTTATTCATATAGCTGGAATACGAACTTTGATATGCAGGTAATCAGTGGTATAGGGCAGGGGCTTTATTCTGTTTCCGTTGTAGATGAAAAAGGATGTGAGATAGAGTTGGACTATGATCTTGTTCAGCCAGACTTACTTCAAGGATCAGTTGATAAAAAAGATGTACAATGTTCCGATACTGAATTTGGTGGTTCTATTCTTTTGAATTATTTGAGTGGAGGTACAGGGCCAGTAGAATATTCTGTTGATGGGTTCTTTTTTCAGGAGGATAATGAATTTAAATTCTTAGCTCCTGGATTCTATGATGTTATTATTAAGGATTCATTCAATTGTGAATGGTCTGAAAGTTTAGAAATTAAAAGTCCAGAAGAAATCAGTGTTTTATTGACTGGACTCAATTCAATAGAGCTAGGAGAGGAGCTGTACACTGGCGCTATCTTGTCAAACCCTAACCTTCAAACCACATGGTTTATCAATGGAGAGCTCTTTGATTGTGAAAATTGTACTGAAATATATTTAGATCCTTTGGAAGATGTCTCAATTCTGGTTGTTGCCAAAGATACAGCCTCCAACTGCGAAACTCGAGATGCTATAAATGTAGAAGTTCGAGAAAACCTAAACGTTTACTTCCCGAATGTTTTCAGTCCAAATGGCGATTCTTTCAATGAAAAATTTTATCCTTTTCAGACTAAAAATACAGAGATAGTTAAAGAATTTAGCGTTTTCAATAGGTACGGGCAGTTGTTGTACAGCGTCTCAGATTTTGCACCAGGCGATGAAAATTATGGCTGGGATGGAAAGGTGGATGGTAGGCCAGCAAGCACAGGAGTATATACTTTTTATGCAAACATTGAGTTTATAAATGGCAAAGAGGTTATATTCAAAGGTGCAGTTACCTTGGTTCGTTAGTACATGTATCTTGGATTGCAATT
>JBELIG010000094.1:0-11847 GCA_042091035.1 Sphingobacteriales bacterium
AAGAAATCCAAAACAATTCCATCTGAAGCAATTTGAATCGAATGCCCTTTTTCGCTCAAATAATTGATAAGCGTGATGCATCTAACTGCGTGGCCGAGCCCCCAGTTTAAAATTGTAAATAGTATATTCACAGCTCTTAATGTTGATATAAATCTAAATATGAATTATAAAATGAGAAAAATAAGAGTTTACGGTATTAAAATAATATTAATTCTTTTGGTCTTGTCTGTTGTAGCTTGTAAAACGACCAATTGCGGATGCCCATAAAAAAATCCCACCTGATATTAGCAGATGGGATTTTTTTTAGTTCAGTTTGATTTCATCTTCGTGATTATCGAAGAATGCATACTGATTGATGTGGAAGTTAGAATCCTCTTCTATCCTTATCCACTTGTAATTTTTGAACAACCATTTATGCTGCATATTCGGCAGGCCTTTTTTCAAAAAGGCAAAAATAAACGGATGGACCTTCAAGGTTAGTTTTGTATTTGGATGTGATTGCCTTATAAATCTGATATCACGTTCTATATCGTCTGTTAATAAGATTGAAGCATTTATTTTACCCGTACCATTACAAGTTGGGCATACTTCTGCAGTGTTGATTTTCACCTCGGGTCTTACCCGTTGGCGTGTAATCTGCATCAGTCCAAATTTGCTTAATGGCAAGATCGTGTGCTGGGCTCTATCCATCGCCATACACTTGCGCATTTCTTTTAACAGAAGGGCTTTGTGATCTTTGTTTCTCATGTCAATAAAATCGACAATGATGATCCCTCCAATATCTCTTAGCCTAAGTTGACGCGCAATTTCTTTTGCGGACTCCATGTTGACCTTCAAAGAAGCGTCTTCTTGATTATTAGTTGACATCTTATGTCCGGAGTTCACGTCAACGACATGCAAAGCTTCCGTATGCTCAATAACTAGATATGCACCACTGGACATGGTAGCCGTTTTACCAAAGGAAGACTTGATCTGTTTGGTTACATTATGGCTTTCAAATACAGGTGCTCTTCCTTTGTAATGACTTACAATATTTAGTTTTTCAGGAGCAAAATTATGTAAGTATGCTTTTATATTTAGGAAAAGCTGCGGATCATTAACGACAATTTTATTAAAATCATCGTTCAATATATCCCTCAATATACTTGAGGCTTTATCCAGTTCGTCAAGTAGCTTAGTCGGTGGTTTAGCAACCTTAAGCTTCTTTGAAATTTCTTCCCATTTTGCCTCCATCAGCTTAAGCTCTTCATAGAGATCAGCGACCTTTTTTCCTTCTGCAGCTGTGCGGACTATGATACCAAAGTTTTTACGTTTGATACTTTCTATTAATTTCTTTAGTCTTTTACGTTCGTCAGAATTTGAGATCTTTTTGGAAATGGCAATAACGTCATTGAATGGCGTGAGTACCATAAACCTTCCAGGTATAGTTATCTCACAGCTTAGTCTAGGTCCCTTTGTACCGATAGGTTCTTTAAGGATCTGGACTAAAACATTCTGTCTTTTTTGTAAGACCTGATCAATCTTTCCGTTCTTATGAATCTCAGGAAGTATTTCGAAGTTGTCAAGCAAGTGTGTTTTTTGCCTGCCTTCTAAGGTATCAGAAGCAAATTTCTGAAGTGTGTTCAATCTTGGGCCAAGATCTGTATAATGCAGAAAAGCGTCTTTACTATGACCAATGTCAACGAAAGCCGCATTTAATCCTGGCATTAGTCTTTTGACTTTTCCAAGAAATATATCGCCTACAGAGAAGTTTGTGTTTGTTTTCTGATTGTGTAGTTCTACCAATCTAGAATCTTCTAAAAGGGCTATCTCAACTTCTGTAGGCGTGGAATTAATTATTAGTTCTTTTTCCACATAATAAGATTTAAACGCTGTAAAATGGAAATCGCGTAGAAGGAGGAAGGAATTGCGGGAGTCTTGAAGTCTGTAAAAATATTGATTGTCTTTATAGAAACAGACTGAAGCGTTTGTTTATATAAAGTATAAAAAGACTTCCTGATCTCCAATAAGTCGTACTGTGATTTCCTATAGGTAAAGCGCTAAAAGTTAAACACAAAAACCCGACGAGTCGGGTTTTTGTTATTTTGAATTATTTCTTCTTCTTATGACGGTTCTTGCGTAAACGCTTTTTTCTTTTGTGCGTTGCAATCTTATGTCTTTTCCTTTTCTTTCCACAAGGCATAACAAAATCTTTTATATTCTAAATAATTACCCCGAAGGATATGATTCTTTCTTAAATGAATGCAAATATACAAAATCTCTTGGATTAATTAGTGCATTTTTTTGCAAATTCCTCAGATTTAGACGAATTGCCTAATTTTTGATAAGTATCTGCAAGCAAACATACGATTCTTTTGTCCTCAGGATTAATTGTATGGGCACTTTCTAATCGTTCAACTGCTTTATCGAGCTGATTCGTCATCACAGCAAGTCTTCCAAGCTGATATTTCACGGAAGCATTATCTGGATAATTTTCTGAGAGTTCTCTTAGCATAAGTATTCCTCTCATTGGGTTATCCTTTTGTGGTTCCTCAACATAACATAAAGCCAAGTTGATTCGGTGTGACACAGTATTTGGGTCTTCAGAGATTGCATTTTCAAACGCTGATACAGCATTTACACTACAAAAATCACGGATTTTTTGATCCCTTTGCTTTTGTAGACATAGAACAAATGTTGTTCCTGCCATTTCCCAACTACTAGCATCTTCTTGAATACTAGCAATTTCTTTTGCGTAATGACCTGCAATTTCTGGATGTCCAAATTGAAACCAGCTTGCTGAAAGCTTTTCTAAGTTAGAAATCATGGTCAGCGTATCCTCGCTGGAACTCCTGACCATGGATTCTAACAGAGCAATCTCTCCTTTGTTTGATTCTGACATCTCGTCTTTTGCGTTATTCAAAAGATTTTGAATGTCAGTAGCTACTAGGGAGCTTTTACGGGTTTGATTTATTCTTTTTTGTGATTGGGATAGATTGTCACAGCCTAAATAAAAAAGTATTATTGCTGCTATTGCGACACCTAAGGTTATTACTTGATTTTTGCCCATAAAATGATTGAGTTAAACTTTTAGCTTATGATTATGCGCCAACTTCCTCTTCAACAGGAACATTTTCCTTAACCTGGTCTACAAATGTTTTTGCAGGTTTGAATGAAGGAATATAGTGCGCTGGTATCACTATAGCTTCGTTTTTCTTAATGTGACGTCCGATCTTCTGAGCTCTCTTTTTAATTATAAAGCTTCCGAAACCTCGGATATACACATTTTCTCCCTCCGACAGGGAGCTCTTTACTTCTTTGAAAAAGGCTTCTAGGGTAACTAATACGTCTACCTTTTGTACACCTGTTTTTTCAGAGATTGCGGTAACCAAGTCTGCTTTTCTCATTGGTATTTAATTGATTTGTAGATAGTTGTAAATAATGTTTGCTTTTCTAAAAAGCGGATGCAAATTTCGTTTTTTTTTTAACAAAAGAAAAATATTGCAACCAATTTAATTTAAAAAATGCTGTTTGTCAGATTTGTATGAATCAAAGTACAAAAAAATAATTTCTTAAGTATCTGAAATGTAGTGCTTTGTTAATAAAGTTTCTGTTTCTAGTGATTTTGTGTTTTTTGATGGACTTACTCTAATCGTTATTGCCTGAGGCCTAGCTTCATTTATAATTTAGTATTTGTATATTTGTCTCTTTCGATCGTCACTTTGCTATAAACTGCTTTCAACATTAGATCCAATAATATGATACATTCGATGACCGGTTACGGTCGCTTAAATGAAACCAATGAAAAGTTTGATGTAAATATTGAACTGAAGTCATTGAACAGTAAGTTTCTTGATTTGCGTATGCGGCTACCAAATAACCTCAAGTCAAAAGAACACGCGATTAAGAAATTGATCACAGATCGTTGTTTTCGCGGTAAATTTGAATTGACTATTGATATGGTCTATTTGCAAAATGATGAGGATTCAGTTATTAATGATCGTCTTTTTTCTCGGTACATAAAAGAGTTGAAAAGGTTGTCTGCAGAGGCAGATTATGAAGGTGGTGATTTGATACAAGCTGTCCTTCGGGTGCCAAATGTATTAAAGGCAGGTAGCAATGATCTAGATGAGCAGGAGTGGAATGAAATCAAAAGTTTGATAGCACGCACTGCAGATCAATTGAATAACTTTAGGCAGACTGAGGGCTCGGCTTTAGAGGATGACATAAAGGCAAGAATTGAATCTATCCAGGAAGCTTTGCCAAAAGTTGAGATTTTTGAAGCTGAACGAAAAATAAAAGTTATTGCTCGTCTTGAAGGAGCTTTTGCGGAATACGTCAACAATGAATCAGTTGATAAGAATCGCTTCGAACAGGAGATTTTGTATTATCTGGAGAAGATAGATATTAACGAAGAAAAGGTTCGTCTTGATCAGCATTGTACCTACTTTTTGGAGATCATGGCGAAAAACGATGTTCAAAAAGGGAGGAAGTTAGGTTTTGTGGCTCAGGAGATTGGGCGAGAAATTAATACTCTTGGTGCAAAAGCTTATTCTGCTGATATTCAACGATTGGTAGTTAGTATGAAAGATGATTTAGAAAAGATTAAGGAACAAGTTTCAAATGTTCTGTAAGTATTAGTGATGGAAAAACTTTTAATATTTGCTGCTCCTTCTGGAGCTGGAAAGACTACACTTGTAAAGCACCTTTTAAACAATAGGTCTGATCTGGCTTTTTCAGTCTCTGCGACTAGTAGGGAAAAACGATCCAAGGAGACAGATGGACAGGATTATTATTTTATAGGGGTTGATGGTTTTAAGTCCAAAATTAAAGAGGAGGCTTTTGCAGAATGGGAAGAGGTTTACAATGATCAATTCTATGGTACGCTTAAGTCAGAAATCGAAAGGATTTGGAGCTTAGGGAAGTGCATTATCTTTGATATCGATGTGATTGGAGCTATGAATTTGAAGAAAATTTATGGAGATAAAGCCTTGACAGTCTTTGTTATGGCACCGTCGAAGGAGGTCCTTTTCCAAAGATTAAGGGATAGAAATACAGAAAGTGCGTCAAGTTTGCAGAAAAGAATCGAAAAGGCTGACCAGGAATTACAATATTCTCGGGATTTTGATGTAGTTTTAATAAACGACGAATTGGACATCGCAAAAAAAGATGCTTTAAGAATAGCATCCTCATTTTTAGATTCGTAAATGTCTTTGTATGAATTTGCTTACTACACAAGGTATAACTGTGCGTGTTGATGCTTTCTATCAGTTTGGTGAATCAAGACCTATTGAAGAAAACTATATTTTCGCTTACAGGGTGAAAATCACAAACAATAGCCCGTTTACAGTTAAATTATTGACTCGTTTTTGGGAAATCAAAAACAGCCTAGGTGATGTTCGCGTTGTTGAAGGTGATGGGGTTATTGGCCAACAGCCCACTTTGCGTCCTGGAGAAGAACATATTTATGTTTCATGGTCTCCTATCGAAACCCCAATTGGTCGCATGAGAGGTCATTATGTTATGGAAACTCAAGAAGAATTTAGGCGCTTTAAAGTTAGAATACCTGAATTCCAACTTCTAGCGCCCTTTATCTTAAATTAGTCTTCAATTACAGCAATACATTTTAGTTCTATACAAATTGGTGTTGGCAAACTGTCGATACCTAAAGTCGTTCTACAGGGTTGATTGTCCTTGAAATACTCTGCATATACCTTATTATAGGTTGAAAAGTCGCGCTTCATATCTGTCAGGAAAACGGTGACGTCAACTAGATCGTCCCACTTTGCTCCACATGCTTCTAATACCTTTTGCACGTTTTGAAAAACAGCATGGCATTGTGCTTCAAAATCAAAACTAGCGTAATTTCCACCTTTAGTTAGTTCAAGCCCTGGAACTCCATTTGTTTCAGGATCTCTTGGCCCGATGCCGGATAAAAATAAAAGATTTCCAACTTTCCTTGCGTGTGGATACAAACCCACTGGCTTTGGTGCTTTATCTGCATCGAATTTTATGCTATTACTCACTATATAAAATTTTTATTTTAAAAAATAGGCTTCTCTTTTTAACCAACAACTCCTCTAAATCGTTGAGTTGGTGATAAAGATAAGTCTCTTTATCGATTATGATTCGCATTAGTCGAAAATTAGTTTTGCCAAAATTAACTTTTGTTAATTTTTCGGCGAAAAGCAAAAGCTAATTTCGATTATCTATTATTACGAAATCACCCAAATGTTTTATTATGAAAAAAAATTTTTTCACCTTTCTTTTTTCTTTCGTCACAATAGTGGCCTACGCCCAAACAACCATGACTTTGAGTGGTGTGGTTAAGGATGGAGAGAATGGAGAGACGCTGATAGGTGCTACTGTTTATATTCCTGAATTTAATACAGGGACTGTTACTAATGAATATGGATTTTATTCTATAACACTAGATGCAGTAGATAAAGACTCCATTTCTGTAGAAATGAGTTATGTCGGTTTTCAAAATCAAATGAATCGTGTAAAGGTCCTACCTGAAGTTCGCTTGGATGTTGAGTTGGGTACAGGTGTTGCACTACAGGAGGTTGTGATTAAGGCAAACTCTTACAATGAAGTATTGAAGTCAACAGAGATGAGTGTTGAAACCTTGAATCCTAAAGAAGCGAAATTGATTCCTGTTCTATTGGGTGAGAGTGATATACTTAAGACGATACAGTTAAAACCTGGGATACCTTCTGGTTCTGAAGGATCAACAGGTTTGTATGTAAGAGGCGGACGCAGTGATCAAAATTTGATTGTACTAGACGAAGCTGTTATCTATAATGCTTCACATTTGTTTGGATTCTTTTCAACCTTTAATACAGATGCTGTAAAGGATCTTAAGCTTTATAAGGGCGGATTCCCCTCTCAATATGGTGGACGTTTATCTTCGGTAATCGATGTGAAACTGAAAGAAGGAAATAAAAAGAAGTTCGAAGGAGCAGGTGGTATTGGACTGATATCTTCTAAGCTTACACTCGAAGGACCTATAAAAAAGGATAAGTCCTCATTTATAGTGTCTGGAAGAAGAACTTATTTTGATCTTATTACAAACGCTATTAATGAATCGAATGCAGATGATCCAGATGCTACTCAGATTCCTGGGTATTATTTTTACGACTTGAATACTAAGATCAATTTTGATTTGAGTGATAAAGACAGACTCTATCTAAGTGGTTATTTCGGTCGTGATGTGTTTAATTTTAGTTCAGATTTCTTCAACTTTAATTTTGGCTGGGGAAATGCAACAGGAACAGCTCGTTGGAATCATCAATTCAATCCTAAGTTGTTTTCAAACACGACGGTTACATTCTCCGATTATCAATATGAGATTACGAATGAAGTTACTGGATTTTCTTTCGAGGTTGGTTCCAGAATCAAAGATCTCAATTTAAAATCAGATTTCTATTGGGCCCTAAATAATAGGCATACCCTTCGCTATGGGATTGGTGCAACCTACCATCAGTTTGAGGTAGGTCGCTTACAGGCTGGTTCTGATGACGGAAGCATAAGTTTTAATTCAGGGAGTGATTTTGACGGGATGGAATTCGGTGCCTACATAGGGGATGAATGGGATGTAAGTGATCGCTTTAGGGTTAATGGGGGGCTTCGCTTAAGCGCATTTTCAAACGATAATACCTTGTATTCTGGATTAGAACCTAGGCTTGCAGCTAGATATCTGTTGACAGATAATGTTTCTCTGAAAGCTTCTTATGCTAGAATGAAACAATATTTGCACTTGGTCGCTTCTTCTGGGGTTTCGCTTCCGACAGATATATGGTATCCATCTACCGCGCAAATAGAGCCACAGCGATCAGATCAGGTAGCTGTTGGCGCAACCTTCAAACTATGGGACAAATTTTTGTTTACCAATGAATACTATTACAAATGGTTAGATAATCAAGTGGACTTTGTGGATTGGGCGGAGCTATTTGCTAATCAAAACCTGGAACAGGAATTTGCTATTGGAAAAGGATACAGTTATGGTACAGAGCTAGGCTTGGAGAAGCGTGAAGGTAAATTGACTGGATGGATTGGGTATACACTGGCTTGGACTAAGCGAGGTGATTTTGTTCCGGTAGATCCAAATGGATTTTTTGGTGAAGGCACTCGATATTTTTCGCCTAGGTATGACAGAAGACATGATATTTCAGTAGTAGCAATGTGGGAAATAACTAAACGCCTTACCTTCTCATCATCCTGGGTTTATGGATCAGGGGATCTAGCTTGGTTGCCAACTGGGCGCCTTACTTTTCAAGATGTGCAGGGTGGCACTTCACAAGTTGTTCTTCCCGTCTACCGCGAGCGAAACAATTTTAGGTTAGCTGCTTTCCATAGACTAGATCTTGGATTGATTTTTAAGTTCTACCCTAAATGGGGAGAAAGTGATTTGAGTATAAATGTCATCAATGCCTATGATAGAAGAAATGCTTTCTTTTTGTTTTTGGAACCGGAATTCGCAGAGGACGCTACCCCTGGAGGAGAAGTATTTGAGATTCCAGAACGTGTAAAGGCAACTCAGGTTTCTTTGTTCCCTATCCTTCCTTCAATTTCATGGAATTTTAAATTTTAACTGATGAAAAAGAAATTCAATTATATATATCTGTTTGCTGTTTTGGCTGTTCTAGTTTCTTGTGACCTAAATCAGGAAATTGAAATTGAACTGCCAGAGTATACACCCCAAATCACAGTGGAGTGTTATGTGCAAAATGGTAAACCATTCAACCTTCTATTGACTAAAAGTGTAGGCTATTTTGATCCTCTTGTGTTAGATCCTCAAGAATACCTAGAGCAGATTTTAGTAAATGACGCTCAAGTAAGTGTTGTCGTGGAAAATGAAACATATGAATTAGTGAATGGGGCTTTCTTAGACCCTACAAGCTTTACACTTAATAACTATGCTAGTTCGGAACTTGTGAACTTCGATCCTGGGACTGATCTTGCCCTTGAGGTAAAGCTTGCAGACGGTACAGTCCTTAGTGCAAATACCTCTATCGTGGAGCCATTAGAAATTGATAGTATTTCTATTGAATTTAATGAGGTTCAAACTGATATGGCTCGTTGTCTTATTTTTGGAGATGATAACGACCCTGAAGTGAATTATGTCCGCCGTATGCTGCATGATGGTAGCTTGGATAGTTTAGTGATCGACTTTGTTGCAACGGATGAATTTACAGAGGGTGATCGTTTTGTTTTTGGAAGTGATTATAGTTTTGAACGTGGAGACACAGTTATAAACACACTAATCCACATCAATAAAGAATACTATGATTTTTATCAGAGTGTGCAGGGTGCAGCCTTTGTAAATGGGAATCCTTTTGGACAACCTGGTCAGCTTATTTCGAATATTGAAGGTGAGGGAAATCCAATTGGGATATTCACAAGTATAAGTGTTGATACTACTTTTACTATCGTTCCTGAATGATTTTTCTTTCAGGAATTTCCATAGGGAACCCATAAGCTGCTGGTTTATGGGTTTTTCTATGGATTTGCCTTTTGGAATTAAAAAAATATAATTACCTTTGTGCCGCTAAATTATTTTTTAACCAGATAGGTGAAAAGACTATCGTAAAATGTTTCTTTCAACATGGAAGAAAACAAAGAACAGCAAGAAACTCCTCAAGAGGAGCAGGCGGCAACTCCTCAAGAGGAGCAAGCGACACCAGATGTACCTCAGGTTGAGGACAAAGGTGCTCATGATGATTATGATTGGAGTGGAGGTGCTAACCAAAAGCTTTCTTACACAGAAGACGAAATTGCGAAGTATTTGAAGGAGTACGAATCAACGCTTAATGCAGTTGAGGAAAGTGCTCTAGTGAAAGCGAAAGTTACACATATTACTTCTGGAGATTTTGTTTTGGACATTGGTTCTAAATCAGATGGTTTAGTTTCTTTGTCAGAGTTCCGTGATACTCCTGACCTTAAGGAAGGAGATTTCATCGAAGTTTACGTTGAGAATTTAGAGGATGATAGAGGACAACTAGTTCTTTCTCGTCGTAAAGCTAAATTACTACGTGCTTGGGAAGATATCAAGGACTCATTCACAAATGGTACAGTTATTAAAGGTACAGTTGTTTCAAAAACTAAAGGTGGTCTTATTGTAGACTGTAGTGGTTTGGAAACATTCTTACCTGGATCTCAGATTGACATCAAACCAATTATTGATTATGATCAGTATGTTGGTAAGACGATGGAATTCAAAGTTGTTAAGATCAACGAGCAGATTAAGAATGCAGTTGTATCTCACAAAGCACTTATTGAAAGTGATCTTGCGATTCAACGTGAAGAGATTATTGCAGGTCTTGAAAAAGGTCAAGTACTTGAAGGTATTGTTAAGAACATTACTGACTTTGGTGCTTTCCTTGATCTTGGTGGTGTTGATGGTCTATTGTATATCACAGACATTTCTTGGGGACGTATTGATGATCCAAGAAAAGTACTTGAGCTTAATCAAAAGATCAACGTTGTTGTTCTTGACTTTGATGAGAACAAGAAGCGTATTTCACTGGGTCTTAAGCAGCTTCAGCCGCACCCATGGGAAGTATTGGCAGCAGATGTACAAGAAGGATCTACTGTTAAAGGTCGCATAGTTAATATTGAAGATTACGGAGCATTCCTAGAAATTCAGCCTGGTGTTGAAGGTCTTATCCACGTATCGGAAGTTACATGGAGTAATCAGCCAATTAACGCTCGTGAATTCTTCAAGCTTGATCAAGAGTTGGAAGCAAAGGTTGTTACTATTGACAGAGAAGATCGTAAGATGTCTCTATCAATCAAGCAGCTTAGCAAGGATCCTTGGAGTGAAATCTCTGAGAAATTCCCAATCGATAGTCGTCACAAATCAATCGTTAAGAACCTTACACCTTATGGTGTGTTCGTTGAGTTAGAAGAAGGTATCGGTGGTATGATCCACATTTCTGATCTTTCTTGGACTAAGCGTTACTCACACCCATCTGAATTCACAAAAGTGGGTGAAGAAATTGAGGTTGTAATTCTTGAGATCGATACAGATAGCCGTAAACTATCTCTTGGACATAAGCAGATCGAGGAAAATCCATGGGACACATTCCAGAATGTATTCCCTGTAGGTTCATTCCACTCAGGTACCATCATCAGAAAAGATGATAGAGGTGCTATCGTTCAGCTTCAATATGGATTGGAAGCATTTGCTCCGATTAAGCATATTAAGAAAGAGGATGGTGTAATGGCAGAAGTTGAAGAGGAATTAACTGTAAAAGTTATTGAATTCAACAGAGATGATAAGCGTATTATGGTTTCTCACCTTCGTTACCTGGAGGATATATCTAAAGAAGCGGATGATCAAGTTAAAGCTGAGCGTAAAGCACAGCGAACTGAAACTTCTAAGGCTGTTAAGAAACAAAATAGTGCTATCGAGAAGTCTACACTTGGAGATCTAGATATCTTCGATAAACTGAAAGATCAGTTGAGTGCAGGCGAAGACGAGACTAAAGAGGAAGGTAAATAAGTTTATCTGACTTTATAGATATGTAAAAAGCTGTACGCGTTAGCGTGCAGCTTTTTTTTATTGACTTTTCTGAGTTGTTGCCAATAAAAACGACAAATATTATAAAAAATTTAATTTCGCCTACGTGCCTATTTGCCTAATAATTTAGCTTTGTTTGACGCTCTAGTTTTATAGCTTTCGCAGAGTCAGGATTACACAACTTATCTGCAATAAGGCTCTTCGAGTACATATTTTTTAAAATGTAAAAAGACTTTGATTTTATAGATGTACTTCCTACTTTTGCAACCGCTTCGAAAGCGAGGTGTATGAGTAGAAAGCAGCAAAAAGATGCTGCTGAGAAAACTTTAAAAAAAAGTAAATCT
>JBELIG010000095.1:0-11844 GCA_042091035.1 Sphingobacteriales bacterium
TCTGTGATGATGAGACAGAATTGGTAAGACGGTATTGGGTCAGTCGAGATGAATCCTTGAATGAAAGTGCTACTGCCATTCAAGATATTTTTATTGTAAGAGACTATCAAATTGATTTTCCAAATGATCAGACCTTTGAATGTACCGTATTCAATGCTTCTAATGAAGTTATTGAGGCAAGTCAAAATGGTTCAGGTATTCCTGTTTCATCGGGAGGAGAGGATCTAAGTATTTGTAATTATTCATTTGTTTATTCTGACCAAATACTGCCAACCTGTTCCAATAGTTTTAAGATTTTTAGAACTTGGACCGTCTTAGATTGGTGTACTGGAAATATTATTCTTTCTAATGACCAGGGAGAAGATAATATTCAGATTATTGAAGTTCGTGATACGGAAGCTCCAGAAATTATAGTTCCTTCATTCACTTTAAGTGCAACAGAATCTGGAGTTTCAGGAACGTTTGACTGTTATTCATTAGGATTTGTTCCTGCGCCTGTGGTAAGTGATGCTTGTAATGATTTTGAAATCTATATCATTACTCCAGTAGGTGAGGCTGTTTATATTAATGGTAATGATGGTTCAGCAGGTGCTATTATCCCTGAGCCAGGCTTGAGCATTGGAAGTCATGAATTGGTTTTTCAAGCATTAGATCATTGTGGTAATGTATCTGAACAGTCAGTTATAGTTGAGGTAGTTGATGATATTACGCCAACTATGATCTGTGATGAATGGACACAGGTATCACTTAATAATCTTGGGATTGCTGAAGTGAATGCCTTAACTTTTGATGATGGCAGTTTTGATAATTGTTGTATCGATGGCTTTACAGTTTCAAGAGATGCAGGCCTTTCATTCAATGAGACAGTCGTATTTGATTGTGCAGATGTTGGAGATACATTGGATGTGGTTTTGAGGTTGAAAGATTGTTTTACAAACTTCAATCTATGTAATGTAAAGGTATTGGTAGAGGACAAAATAAATCCTGTCGCATTTCCTCCTAATAGTCAAACTTCAAATTGCCAGATTTACTACAGTAGTATTCTACCCGAACTAGAATTTGGGAATTTTTCTATTCTAGATCAATTTGGATCTATACAATATTACGATAACTGTGGCACAGAAGTTTCTGAGGAGGTTGATTGGTCGGTAAATACCTGTGGTGATGGCATTATTACTAGAACTTGGATAGTGACAGATGATTATGGTAATCAAAGTCCATCTGTGAGCCAACAAATTTATATTGAATCCATAAGTGATTGGCAAGTTGATTTTCCTCAGGATGTAGCTTTTGACTGTAACTCGGGGGTGAATTGGGATGCAATTCCAGAGCCTATTATAAATAATCAATCCTGTCATCAAATCGGTGTTTCATTTACAGATGAGGTGTTTGAGTTTCAAGGAGGATCCTGTAAGACAATCCTAAGGCATTGGGCATTAATCAATTGGTGTACATTCCCGGCAGAGCCTGTCGTAGAACATACACAAGTAATCGAAATAATTGATGATCTGGCACCAGTTTTTAATGTGCTTGATCAAGTGTTTTATATTCCAGCAAATGCATGTGAGGTACAAGTAGATTTGAATATTGAATCCATAGAGGATTGTTCTGATAGTATTAGTATAGCCTATATAGCTTTGAATGATAATGGGGCTTTTTGGACACCTGGTGATTATACTGTTTCGGCATCTGTGTCTGATTGGTGTAATAACCAAAGTAGTCAAAGTTTTGAGGTTTCAGTGCTGGATACGATAGCACCAACTCCATTTGCCCAAGATCAATTTAATATAGACTTGGGTGGCAATACTACCGTGGAAATACATGCTGAAGCTTTTGATCAAGCATCATTTGATAATTGTTCTGAAGTATATTTTTCCTTTTCAGAGAATACTGCTGATACTATTTTTGTAGCCGATTGCGATCATTTAGGGTTGAATCAACTGGAGTTTTGGGTTACTGATGTTTATGGTAATGCTAGCTTTGTTACGGTTCAACTTAACCTAACTGACAATATGGGGGTATGTGGAAATGCAATAAATATTTTTGCATTTGTTACAATGCCGAATGCTGTACCTGTCAGCTCAGCTGAATTATTGGATCAAGACGATAATCTCTTGGATCTATCTGCTTCAGATGGTAGTTTAGATACGGAAATAGACTTGAATACAGTTCAAAACTTAAATTTAAATATCCCTTATGAGGATATTTCAAATGGCGTTTCAACATTTGATTTAGTCATTATAACAAAACATATTTTAGGTATGCAGGCATTTGATAGCCCTTATCAATATTGGGCAGCTGATGTGAATGGCTCAAAGACTGTTACTACATTGGATATGGTGTATATTCAGAAAGTTATTCTGGGAATTAATACGTCTTTTCCAGTTCAAAAGAATTGGGTAAGTTATTTTGATTTGGGGATTAACCAAACTTGGGCTCAATCTGAAAGTATAAACTGTGAGGAGCTGCAGCCAGGGGCTGAGTTAAGCATTATAGCAATAAAGCTTGGCGATGTGAATTTTTCTGCTGAACCAGAATAAAAAAAGGGCACAAATTTTGTGCCCTTTTTTTTATTAGTTTAGGAGTTCATAAATACCTGCGATTCCTTGACCGCCACCTACACAGGCACTGACCATACCGTATTTATTACCTCTCCGTCTCATTTCATTGAAAAGTTGAGTTGACAGCTTTGCACCAGTACAGCCAAGAGGATGTCCCAGAGCAATTGCTCCTCCGTTTACATTAACTATACTAGGGTCTAAACCAGATTCTTTGATGACTGCCAAAGCTTGAGTTGCAAATGCTTCATTTAACTCAATAAGATCAATATCATTCAATTTTAATCCAGCTTGGCTTAGTGCTTTTGGTATAGCTGCACATGGTCCAATACCCATATATAAAGGATCAACACCTGCCACTGAGCAAGATGCAAGTCTTGCTATTGGTTGCAGGTTGTATTTCTTTACGATCTCCTCACTTACTACCAAAGTAAAGGCAGCCCCATCTGATGTTTGCGATGCATTACCAGCTGTAACTATACCTTTTTGGGCAAAAGCAGATCTTAGTTTGCCTAAGGCATCTACTGTAGTGCTCCTTCTTACACCTTCATCCATTGCTACTGTATGTTTGGAGCTCGCTCTTTTACCATCTTTCACAAACACTTCTTCCACTTCAATAGGAACAATTTCATCTGTGAATCTTCCAGCATCAATTGCCTGCGCTGCTTTTAGATGTGATTCATAGGAGAAGGTATCTGCGGCTTCTCTACTAATACCGTATTTCTTGGCAACTGCCTCTGCTGTTAGTCCCATACTTACGACATAATCAGGCGTGTCTTTAGAAACATTGTAATTCGGTGCCAGTTTATAGCCTGTCATAGGGATCATACTCATGCTTTCGGTACCTCCGGCAACGTAAACATGTCCCATTCCTGCTTTTATCTTGCCGACAGCAATTGATATGGTTTCCAATCCGGATGCACAATATCTGTTTACGGTCATACCGGGCACACTTTTACCCAAGGCACGTACAGAAATCATCCTTCCTATCTGAAGGCCTTGTTCTCCTTCTGGGTTGGCACAACCAACGATTACATCATCTACTAGCTGTGGGTCCAATTCAGGTGTATTATCCATCATGTGCTTGATGACTCCAATTGCTAGATCATCAGATCTATAATTTTTAAAGCCACCTCTTTTAGCCTTGCCAACTGCTGTTCTATATGCTTTTACTATATATGCTTCCATGAAAAATTTTCTTTAATTGATTAGAATTAGTTTCTAAGCGGCTTTCCTGTGCTAAGTATGTGTTGTATGCGTTCAAGTGTTTTTTGTTCGCCACAAAGACTTAGGAATGCTTCCCTTTCAATGTCAAGTAGATATTGCTCAGAAACTTTTTGCTGACTGGTAAGGTCACCTCCACAAAGCACATTCGCGACTTTGTGAGCGATCTTAATGTCATGCTCTGAAGCAAATCCTCCTAGTTTTAATTCATTGGCTGCTGCGTAAAGTGCACCAAGTCCACCACGACCTAAGACTAGAATATCTTCTCTATAAATTGGCTGGGTGTATCTTTCTGCCAGTTGGAGTGCATATTTTTTCGCTTCTGCAATATTGGAATCTAGATTGACAACTACCTTGTCTTTCTCATTTAGATATCCTAAGTCATAAGCTTCGTATGCCGATTTTGAAACGGCTGCAGTTGCGATAGTTCTGAATCGTTCGATAAGGGTAGGGATCATTACATCACCTTTAAAGAAAGAATCAGATGCTCTTACTGCAAACTCTTTGGTTCCGCCACCACCCGGTATAAGTCCTGATCCAACTTCAACTAAACCGATATAGGATTCTGCTGCTGCAACAACTCCGTCACAGTGCATAGCTAATTCACATCCACCACCAAACACATAACCTTGTGTAGCGGCTACAACAGGAATGGATGAGTATCGACATCGCATCATTGTTTGTTGGAATAAATTGATGGCCATATTCAGTTCTTCGAATTCTTGCTCATAGGCCATCATTGCCATCATCATAAGGTTTGCACCAACTGTGAAATGTTGTGCGTCGTTACCTATTACCAGCGCCTTCCAAGGACCTCCCTCTGCCAATTCAATAGCCTCATTGAGTCCTCTTAGTATGCCTTCACCGATTGCATTCATCTTAGAAGTGAATTCTAAGCAAAGAACACCATCGCCAATATCATGTACTATAATCTCATTGTTCTTCAGAACCGCTTTGCGATCTCTGTAAGTGTCCAATATAACATAATCCTCTGTTCCCGGGATTTGTTCGTAAGACTTAGAGTTTACATTATAAAATAAGCGCTTCCCATTTTCAAGTTTGTAGAAACTAGTATTGCCGGCCTCAAGCATTTCTTTTGCCCAAGGAGCTACTGAATAACCATCAGCTTCAGCGCTCTTAATACCTTTTTCTAATCCTATAATATCCCAATACTCAAATGGACCAATTTCCCAAGCAAATCCTGCTCGCATACCATCATCTATACTGTAACACTGGTCTGCAATTTCTGGAATCCTTTTTGAGATATAAGCAAATAGGCCATTCAGGCTTCTTCGGATTAATTCGCCTCCTTTATCTTCAGAATCATATAGCGCCTTGATTCGATTACTTCTGTTCTCGATCTGTTTCGCAAGTCCTAAGGCAGGAAGTTTAGGCGAAACTCTATCTCTATATTCCTTTGAGTTTAAATCATAAGAAAGAATTACACGCCTTCCTTTTTCATCTCTGTCAGCAGTTTTCTTGTAAAAGCCCTGCCCAGTTTTATCTCCAAGGAAATTATTTTCAACTAGCTTATTGAAATAGTCAGGTATGTCAAATTTTTGTGCATCCTCATCCTCAGGACAATTTGCTTTTATACCTTTCAAAACTTTATCTGCTGTGTCTAGACCAACCATATCCATGAGCCTAAACGTACCTGTTTTAGGTCTTGCAATAGCAGCTCCTGTTAGTTTGTCAACTTCCTCTATAGTGAGTCCAAGTTCTTGTGTAAGCTCAAGGATGCAGGCCATAGAATACAGACCAACTCTATTTGCTATAAAGGCTGGGGTGTCTTTAGCTAAAACCGTTTGTTTCCCGAGATAATTGGACCCATAATCCATAAGGAATTGTGTCACCTCAGGACTTGTATCTTGAGTCGGTATGATCTCAAGTAAGCGCATATAGCGCGGCGGGTTGAAGAAGTGAGTTCCGCAGAAATGTTTTTTGAAGTCTTCCGATCTTCCTGCTGCCATCATATGGATTGGAATTCCTGAAGTGTTCGAGGTGACTAGAGTACCTGATTTTCTTAGACCATCAACTTTTTCAAAAAGTTGCTGCTTGATATCTAATCGCTCAACAATAACTTCAATGACCCAGTCACAATCTTTGATCTTTTGCAAATCATCCTCAAAGTTTCCGGTTGTTATGCGGGAACTGAAATCTTTATTGTAAAGTGGTGCAAGTTTAGCTTTCAAGGCTTTTTTTAGCGCATCGTTTGCTAGTTTGTTTCTTGCTGCTTTAAGCTCTTTTTGATCTTCCTTAAGGTCAAATGGTAAAATATCCAGTAGAAGGACTTCCAAACCTATATTGGCAAGATGACAAGCAATTCCCGATCCCATGATTCCGGAGCCAAGAACGGCTACTTTTTTGATTCTTCTCATTAATTATTGACGTCTTGTTAAACGGATACAGCGAATTTTCGCTAAATGCAAAATTGCTCTTTTTTTTGAATTTTCAAAGTTTGAAGACAAGAATTATAAAAATCGCTGTTTTTGTATCGCCAATTCTTATAATTTAAGGATCTGATATTCAAACTTTTTTTATACTTTACTAACTGAAACCATTGAAAAAAGGTTTTTATTGTTGAGTTTTTACTAAAGAATCTTGGATAAAAAAGTTAAATTCAATCCAAGTATCATATACTACATTTAGTCAAGCCTCGTTTTAGAGGAGTAGTCATACAAAATATAACGTACAGGTAAATCAATTTAAATCATGTTGCAAAAGCCATTATTTCTTTTTTTTCAGGGTGAAACGGATTTAGTGACCGAAGAGTCAAAAAGTTTCCTTGATATCATTGTTGATGGAGGTCCATTGGGGATCTTTATATATGCTATTATGTTTACCCTATCCATTATAGCTTTTTACATTTTTGTTGAGCGTTATTTTACGATAAAGAAAGCAGCGAAAGAGGATCATGGATTTATTGAAAACATTCGTGCCTATGTAAATGCTGAAAATATACAGGCTGCAAAATCTCTATGCCAAAGCACCAATTCTCCGGTTGCTAGAATGGTAGAGAAGGGGCTTATGCGTATTGGTAAACCACTTAGAGATATAGATGCTGCCATTGAGAATGTTGGAAATCTAGAAATCTTTAAGCTAGAGAAGAATCTTTCAACTTTAGCAAGTATTGCTGGTGCAGCGCCTATGATTGGTTTCTTCGGAACAGTAACGGGTATGATCATGGCCTTCTATGAGATGTCAACCTCAGAGAATGTGACTCCAGATGCACTAGCAGGGGGTATTTATCAAGCCTTGATTACTACAGCATTCGGATTGTTTATTGGTATCCTAGCTTTCGTAGGCTATAACCTACTTGTAGCATCCGTAGAAAAGGTAGTATACAAAATGGAACGTACGACTACAGAGTTCATGGATCTACTTCAGGAGCCACAATCTGTTTGATCTATTCTTAAATAAACTATATGTCTTTAGGAAAGCGAAATAAGGTAAGCGCTGAGTTCAGTATGTCTTCATTGACGGATATTATATTTCTGTTATTGATTTTCTTTATGTTGACCTCAAGTGTTATTCAGATTCAAGACAAGGTTGATTTGCCTGAGTCTGATTCCAAAACTGTAGCTCCGCAGTCAACAGTTGTTTCTGTATTGGCAGGTGGACGTTTTAAAGTTGATGGTAATGAAGTATCTGATCGATTGCTTGCACAGCGTATCGAGGATCGCTTAAAAGATGTCAATGATCGATCTAATTTTACCGTTGCTATTGTGACAGATCAAACTACTGAATTCAAATATATTACTAGGGTTATGGAAGCTGCAGGAAAGCTTGGTGTACAGGCAATTATTGCAACGCAACCTACCTCTGAATAATTAGTTTTATGGGTTTAAAGAAAAAGAATAAGGTAAGTGCAGAATTCAGTATGTCTTCATTGACAGACATAATATTTCTGTTATTGATCTTTTTTATGCTTACGTCTTCTATTGTTGCTCCCAACGCAGTAAATCTAAAGTTGCCTGGGAAAAAGCGTGTTAGCCAAACGTCCAATCCAAAGACATTGGATGAGATTGCAATTCGCAGCGATGGTACTTACCGTTTTAATGGAAAGAAAGTAAGTTTGAATCAATTGAATTCTAGAGTACGGAGTCGATCAAGGAGTAGTAAAAAGGTTTATATGAAACTCTCACCTTCTCCAAATGCTCCGACTCAACAGGTCGTTCAAGCTATGGATTTAGGACGTAAATACGATGTTGAGTTAGTTTTAACACTTGGAAAGTCATAAATCCATTATTTTAAGACTTTGTTTATATATATCACTAAGTAAGCGCCGTTATTTTTTCAAAACTAGATAGTATGAATACTAAATCAGAAAATGAAGATAACAGAAGGAAAGGAATACTGGCCTCAGTAGTCTTTCATGCTGTGTTGATTATTCTTATGATTCTGCCTTTGTTGACCTATCAGAATCCACCACCAGGGCAGCAAGGAATAACTGTAAATCTAGGGGATGATTTTGGTCAGGGCTTTGAAAATGTGGAGGTAAAAGAACCAGAGCCAGAACCAGAGCCAGTAGAAGAAGTAGTCGAAGAGGTAGAAGAAGTGGAAGAGGTAGAAGAGCTTGTGGAGGAACCTGTAGTAGAGGAGGAGACTCCGACGACAGAAGTGGTTGAAACAGAAGATACAGAAGCCATACGCTTAGAAGAGCAGCGCAAAGAAAAAGAGCGTCAAGAAGCTGCTGCTGCAGCTAAGTTGGAAAAAGAAAAGCAAGAGCGTGAGGCTGCAGAAGCTAAGAAGCGTGCTGATGCAAAGAATAAGTTTAAAAATATTGGATCAGGTAAAGGGAATACTGGACAAAGTGGAAATCAAGGCGATGTTCTTGGAGATCCTAATTCCGATAATCTGGATGGTGCTGCTAAAGGAAATGGGCAAGTAGGTGGAGGATTAGGAGATAGAGGAGTAGGTAGCAGACCTGAGATATCCAATAATACTTCTAAAGTAGGGGTCGTTGTTGTTAAGCTTTGTGTAGATAGTTCAGGGAAAGTGATACCTAGTTCAGTTAAATTTACTTCTTCTGGATCTACAACTCAGGATTCACGTCTTAAGTCTATAGCTATTGGAAATGCTAAGCGATGGAGATTTGCGGCTTCAAGTAAAAATGAAGAATGCGGAACAATTAGCTATAAATTCGAAAATTAATATTATAAGAATATAAAATAATTAGCGCCAAATGATTCCTATCATTTGGCGCTTCTTTTTTGAGCAAAATAATACTAGTTTTGTTTACTAAAATCAATTTATATGACAACTGATCAGTTTAAACAACTGCAAACCCGTTTGGGAATCATAAGGAGGTATCTTTGACATCGATGCCCGTTTAATTCAAATCGAAGAAAAAGAACAATTTACGCTTGATCCAAATTTTTGGAATAATCCAGAACAAGCCGAATCTACTTTAAAAACTATAAAGAGCCATAAAAACTGGGTGGAATTGTATAATTCCATCGGTGATGTAGTCGATGACATTGAAGTATTGCAAGAGTTTCAAAAGGAAGGTGAAGCTTCTGAAGAAGAGGTGGATGAACGCTACAAGGAAGCTATAGCAATTATTGAAGATGTAGAGTTCAAAGCAACCTTAGATAAGGAAGAGGACGAACTTGGCGCATTTCTTGAAATTAATGCTGGAGCTGGAGGAACTGAAGCCTGTGATTGGGCAGATATGCTTTATCGGATGTATCTGATGTGGGCTGAAAGGAAGGGCTTTAAGATTTCAGAGGTCAATCATCAGCCTGGAGATGTTGCTGGTATCAAAAAAGTAGAACTAGAGGTCAACGGAGAGTTTGCCTTTGGATTATTGAAGGGAGAGAACGGTGTCCACCGTTTGGTTCGAGTAAGCCCTTATAATTCTCAGGGTAAGCGAATGACATCTTTTGCATCTGTTTTCGTGCATCCAAGAGTAGATGAGCGCATTGAAATAGAGGTAAATCCTGCAGATCTAAGTTGGGATACCTTTAGAGCAAGTGGGGCAGGGGGACAGCACGTGAATAAAACAGAATCGGCTGTTCGTGTAAGACATATTCCTTCTGGAGTGGTTGTAGAGTGTCAAGAGGAGCGTTCTCAGCACAAGAACAGAGATAAAGCAATCAAGCAATTGAAAAGTCGATTGTATCAACTGGAGCTTGAAAAGCAGCGACTTGCAAAAGGGGAGGTCGAAGATTCTAAAATGAAAAATGAATGGGGGTCACAGATAAGATCTTATGTTCTAGATGATCGCCGAGTAAAAGATCATAGAACAAATTATCAAACCTCTCGTACCGATGCTGTATTGAATGGTGAGATTGACGAGTTTTTGAAAGCATATTTACTGGAAACCAGTCAATCAAGAATAAAAGATTAATCCTTTACAGAATTAATAATCCAATTCCTGTATGATTCATTTGCTTGTATTGGCCAATGAATTATACAGGGTACTTCATAGGGGTGGATCTGCTCTATTCGAGCTATAATCTGTTCCTTTAAGTGGTTTGAAGTTTTGATCAAAGCAAGCGACTCGTTTTCTTGCTGTACAGAACCTTTCCACCAATAGGCTGCTTCAATACCTAAAAGGTTTGAGCATGCAATTAACCGCTCACGAATCAGGATGTCACAAATTTTATTTGCTGTTTCTTGATCTGGAAAGGTAACATAGAAAGCAAGTAATTCCCTCGTCATGGTCAATGGTACTTTTGAAAACAAATTAAGCAAAAAAGGTGAATTCTTCTGGATCCGCTTTGCCGCTCTTGCAGTACTAGCAGGAAGGACCTATCAGCATTTATTCTTCAGACCTCCGTACACAGAAATATTTTGGGATGAGGGGCTTATGAAGCCCATTATCAATGTTTTTGGTGTACAATGGGATACTTTCTTGGAAAGTAACTTTGTATTATATTTTCAATTTTTTGCAGGCGGTATTCTCTTCCTTGGTTTTATACTGTTATTGCTTAATGCCCAATGGATGAGAAGATTTAAGACAGTGTTTCTTATCTGCGGTATCATCCTCACCTTTATTGCCTTTGCTTTATTCAAAGGTAATTTCTACAGAGTCGGACAGTTTTTTGAGTATAGTGCCCAGGTTGGAATAATATTTGTATTATTCCTTTGGTTGAAATCTTCAGGATTACAAGCTTCAACTTTTATTAAGCCAATTCGTTATTTGGTTGCACTTACATTCCTTTGCCATGGACTCTATGCGCTTGGGTATTACCCTGTACCCTATACTTTCTCTATGATGGTATGGGAGACCTTCCCATTTTTGACAGAATCTATGATAGGTTATTTTCTTTTATTTTTTGGTATCCTGGATATGGTTGCCGTCTTCTTTATACTATTTCCGATCAATCATTTTGTATACCGTACATCTTTATGGTATTGCGTGCTTTGGGGTTCAATTACTGCCTTTGCGCGGATAGTGGGCACATATTATGCCGGAATGCCATTTCAGTCTTTACATGAGGGGCTTTATGAAGTTATCTATCGGCTTCCCCATGCTATCTTGCCCTTATATCTTTTACTATTTGATGTAAAAAAAGAAAAGGTGTCCAATTAGGACACCTTTTCTTTTATATAGCGAGGATTTGAGACATTTCAATGAGCTCTTTATTGATTTCGTTTTGCCCCTGTATGGCTTCTGAAATAGGTGTGAAAGATACTTTGCCATGTGCAATTCCGACCATCACATTGTGGTTTCCTTCTAGTAGGGCCATAACTGCGGAATGCCCAAGTCTCGACGACAATACTCTGTCAGAAGAACTTGGTGAACCGCCTCGTTGAAGGTGCCCTAGTGTTGTGACCTTTGCCTCGTAGAGATCTCCTAATTCTTGCTCAACCTTTTTAGCTATATCGTGTGCATTGCCATTTTCATTTCCTTCTGCGACAATCACAAGGCTAAATTGCTTTTTGCGAATATGACTTTGTCGGAGTTGGCTGATCAAGGCTTCTACTGGCGTATTGATTTCAGGTATAAGGACTGAACCTGCTCCAGATCCTATCGCTGTATATAAAGCAATGTATCCGGAATGCCTTCCCATTACTTCTATAAAGAATAGTCTGTTGTGGGATGCTGCTGTAT
>JBELIG010000096.1:0-11822 GCA_042091035.1 Sphingobacteriales bacterium
AAGATCGCCTCCTAGCACAAACCATGGGTAATTAATTGCATCTGCATTTACAGGCACTTGGTAAGTTTCCGTATTGCCTAAACAGAGTGTTTGATTACCGGTAATATTACCAGCAATTACATCTGCTATCTGAAAAGCTTCAGCACATGTACTTGCCCCAAAACCACAAACACCTTCTGAGGTCACACAAACACCAATTGAATCACAAGGTTCATTCATTAAAAGTAAAAGAGTATCAACTCCATTGCCACCTACGACCGATGCACAAGCCGGAATATCCCAGCTAAATCCAATATTCAATGGATCGAATGCCTGAGCTGTAAACATCAAGGTATCCAAATCGCAAAATGAAGACGGGCCTGAAAGTATGGGAGCAGCTGGAGTAGCATTTACTAAAACCGGGAAGCAAGTCGTTGGCCCACTTCCACAATCAGATAAACCATTAGCACATATTTGCCATACCCCAGGACTATTCCATTGCACAGAAACTGTATCCGTGCCCTGACCACTAAGTATGGTCCCATCACCAATTAAACTCCAATTAAATCCATTACTACCAGATAAAACTGACACATAATCAGCAATATCACTTGGGCAAAGTTGATCCATTCCACTTACAGCGGGAGGTGCTAATGCAATTGAAAATCCAACATCTAAACAGCCTGGTAAAGAAGGTCCACAACTGCCTTCAGCTACGACACAGACGGCCCCTGGATTTGGACTATTCCAGACTAAAACAGCTAGAGGAAATCCATCTCCTCCATTCAATACTTCAACTCCTGGAGGAAGCACCCAAGTATAGTCTTGATAATCAGGAACTATAGAGGCATTAATAGTGATTGTATCCCCAAAACATATTTCTGTAGGACCAGTTAATACAGGTACTACGGTCTCTTCAATTATTTCTGCAACGCAAACTGTCGTTGTATCCGAACAAGATATTCCCGTAGAATCTCTTGATACAACTAAATCATAACATCCACCATCAAAAACTTCCACAGCTGGAAGACTTGATATTTGATTTCCATCCTCATCATACCATAAAAAACTAGAACCAAAAGAACCACTACTTGTAATGATTACTGAAGGGTTTGTACAAGTTATTGGAGGAGGAGTAGAGGTTGATGCAGCTACATAAAACTCCGTAATTATAATGGTTGTGGTACTATCACATCCATTATAAGCAACATCCGAAAGATAATGATTACCCGCAGGATATTCGCTTCCACCTATTTCAAGTGTCTCTCCTGGACAAACCTGACCTTCAATAAACACATTAGAATCAGATAATGGGCTGATCATTAGATTCACTAAACTATCGCAACCTAAATAAGATGTTATCATCACAGGATATAGCCCTGGGTTACAATAATCCACTGCGTTGTATGTATAACAATCGCCTATACAAAGATCCACAGCCTCCATGCCTGGAGTAGGCACAGGAGCAACAACTAGCTCGAAACAATTAGTTGAAAGATTTCCACAAAAAACTGGATCCAACAAGGCTAAATCAGCTTCAAGATCTGCATAAGGCGACCCAATATAAGTTGGATATACAACTGCATCAACGAAAGCATAGGATAATCCACAGATTGAGTAATCCCCAACTGGCAGTACGGAGAAGTTAGTATTTAACTGAAAACTATTTATTAAACCTGTGGCTAGATCAGTAACTACATATGCATATCCATAGTCTGTAGCAGAAGGAGGGAAACCAGATCCATAATCTGGGCTAACACTTAAATTCAAACTGGGATCAAATTGACAAGAAGTAACATCAGGCTGATTCAATATACCGCCATCTGCTTCACATAATATACAATCAATAACACCACATCCGAAAACAAGAGACCAGGTAATTAGAGTTCCTATATCTTGAGCACAAACATCATTTACAGACAAAGCCCAAGTACCGTTTGCAGGATCCCCTGGTATATTAAAATCATTTAAATCACAATTCGGTGCAGCTATGGCACCTCCAAAAGGGTCAGTTGCACCACATGGAACATTCCAAACACCAATTAAACAAGGTCCTCCTCCACCATTGTTACATATATATTCAGCCCCACCAGTTAAAGGATTAGCTGATCCTATCTCTATACAAACATCAACATCATCCTCATTTGTACCACAACCACCACTCGCATTATTAGCATCAGCCATTACAAGATAATTCAAACCCGCTGGTGATGTTAAACTGATAGACAAATCACCTATCCAAGTATGGTCTATGGTAAAACAAACCTGTTCAAGTGGACATAAATCAAGGTCGTTTGGTCCATTAACTGTAACATCCAAAAGACCATCAAAAGAACCATTATCTGTAATAGGAAGCGGACAATTAGCACATTCGCAAGGTTGAGCGAAAGCCAAAATAGAATTTATCATAAAAAAGCATACCACAGATAATCTGCGGATTGCTGATGCAAGAGCGTCGTTCATGTGTAGGTGTTGTTCTATAGTTTTCAAAAACCTGGTGTTAACAGGCTTATCAATAATTTACATTATTTTTGAACTTCTAAATGCAAATTAGAAGTCAAAAAAACACATAATTTTAAAGCAACATTATATTCACAATCACCTAATTATCATAAATTTATGTCATTAAAACGACTTATCAAAAATTAATCAAAAATTAACGAATCAGTGCAATATCCCCTTTAAACATTCTGCTTTCTCCAGTCTCAATTTCCACCTCTGCGTACCAGACATAATCCCCTTCCGCCGCTTTTTGTCCGTCGACAAAACCATTCCAACCTAAATCAAGATCATTTGGAGAAAAATTATAGTTTTCATAAACCAATCCTCCCCATCGAGAAAAAATCCTAAAGGAGCGAATGATATTGATGTCACTACCAGAAAAAATCGTTACCCCATCATTTATACCATCGTTATTTGGAGAAAAAATATTGGGAACGAAAACTTTATATTTATCTAAAGCTTCAAGCTCTATTTCGAGCTGGCGTGTACAACCAGCGCTGTTTATTGCTTCCAAGCTTACACTTTGATTAAAGAAAACGGTAAGGTCAAGAAATGGGCCATAATCATTATAGTTGCCCGAGGTAGTTTCCCAATTAAAGACAACATCAGGATAATTACTTTGAGCTTCTAAAGATACCTGTGTTCCTATCTGAACAATTGGATCAAAAGGCATCAAATTCAACACCATCTCAATAGGCTCAGAAATAGTAAGCGCTTTTTCTATCATACAACCCTCCGAATCAACCATTAGTAAATCATAGCTACCAGAACCTAAGTTTTCAATGGGGTTTAGATAATCTACTATTTCACCATTAAGGAACATCGTGTATGGTTCATATGTCACGTCAATGGAATTAAATTGTATACCACCATCTGAGTCTCCAAAACATGTGATAGGATCTATGACAAGATCAAATCCTGGCGCATCTTCAGCATCTGATACAAAAACTGTATCTACAGTTTCACAATTCGTGTTCATATCATAAACAATCAACTCATAGACCCCTGCCTCTGTAACTAATGGCTGACAAGCATAAATATCACTTAATGCTGAACCCGATATGGTATGCCACAAAAATTCATAATTAGTCTGCAAGCATAATGTAGAGCTGCCTATTTGCACTCCATTTTCATAACAGTATTTCTCAATAAACTTATCAGCTGCATTCAAACGCTGAGGAACATCAAGAACTACAACTTGAAGAGAATCCATTCCAATAGTACAATCTTGAGCAGCATCTGCATTAAAATAAAGTATATGACTTCCCACCTCCGCAAGTTCAATCAGATCATCATTTAAGACTACATCCTGTGTGCCTGGATAGGACCAAGAGCCAGGAACATCCTGGGGTTCGAAATCACTTAAATTCAACGGAAGATCAGAAATACAAATATCAACTCTTTCTTCATTTAAAGACACAAGCTCCAGAGAATTGATTTCTAAATACAATGTATCAACAGCAGGACAACCTAAAAACCCTAAATCTGAATAATCATAAAACAAGGAAAAATCTCCTGAGACAGTAGCATCGAAAATTAAGGCTCCAAATTCAATAAGCGGAGCTGAACCAACAGCCCCAGATCCATCTAAACTCCAAATACCTCCTTCTAATCCAATAGGTACAAAAAGACCAAGATCTAAAGCGTTTTCTGAATTACAAATAGTGTAGACATCCGATTCCAGCTCTGGGCAAGCACATGCAACTACCTCAACAGACAAACTTAAAGATTCAGAGGGACATGATCCTATTACATCAGTGGTGAACTCAAGCATATACATGCCAGGCTCAATTCCCTCGGCATCAAATACAGACCCCAAAAGCGCACCCGAATTTGAGACATCAGTCCACGAACCTGGGGTATTATTTGTTAAAAATGTAGAAAGATCTACACTTGTAGTTTCTCCATTCCATGTTGAATTGCACAGATCAGCTATAGAAGTAGTCAATCCTATTTCCCCAGGCAAATGAACCTCATACAATAGATTCATATTCATATCTACAGTACACCCATTTCCGTCCTCATAATACTCTAATGTATAATTACCTGTTACGCTCGGCAATAAAAGAATATTACCGGAACTTGAAAAGTCGTATCCGAATCCATTAACATAGACCATAAATGGACCTCCAGTTCCCTCAACATTTAATTGTAATGGGTCTCCAATACAGATATCAGGTATATATGCAACTATTGGTTCTGGCTCTTTATACTCAAATACCAACTGATTACTGAAAGTAAGACAAGGATCATTTAGATCAATAAAAGGATCATTAGATATAGGCAATGGCTGTCCCCTTACACCTGTTACGTATAATGAGACCCCAGTAGGTATTATAGCTGCATCATATTCAAAAATGGGTAAATCAGAAATCATCAAAATAGAGTTCAGCGCATCTGAAGGATCAGAATGAAGAATATAAGCTGTCGCATATAAACTATTATTCAAGGGACCAGTATTAGCGAATTCGATAGGTTCACCAATACACTTTTCAGGCGAACCTCCAACCAAAAAGGGGTCAGCATTTCCACAAAGACAATCGTTCGTATTAGAAACAGAAATCAACCCACAATTCGCAGATTCAAATTCTATAAAATAAGAAAGACCTCCAGCTAAATTTTCAGCAGAAAAAGTACTACCATCAAAATCAAATGTATTAATAGTGCTAGAAACAACTGAAAGCCCTATTCCTGACAATACGATTTCAAGATCAAAACTTTCTGTACTTAGATCACAATCTTCAAAAACATTAAGAATAAGAGGTTCTTCATCGACATCTAAATTTATACAAGATGACACCCCCTGACCACATGCATTAAGACCTGACACACAAATTTCCTCACTAGATAGAATTTCTGAAAAGAGAACTTCAATGCACTGACTGCTATCATCGCCGATAACACTTGCTCCATTTGGCAAAACCCATTCCCAGGTATCAACATTACTATCTAACAATACACAAAATGTAATCTGCTCATTGACACAAAGACCTGTTTCAAATAAAGTAAAAACAGGCACCTCAGGCAATTCTCCTAGATCATCTACTATAATCATACTGCTATCCAAACAAGTGCCATTAGATGCCATGGTAGAGGCCTCTAGGTAATAGGTTCCAGCAGTATTTATTGAAAGACTATCCTCGCTTCCTAGGAGGTTTCCTGCATCATCAAGCCACCTTAAATTCTCAAAAGTTGAGCCCGTACTAAAAAGCTTGATCAAATTTATTGTACAATCAAAGTTCAATGCATCCGGAGTAATAACAGCATCAACGGGAACCTCCTCTACGGAGAGTGTTACTATACTATCACAGCCTAAGGTAGAATTCAACAAAATTGTATAGGTTCCTGCCGAATAAGACTGGCTATTGTACAAAACCTCCTCTCCAATACAAACGAAAAATTGCTCCGTACTAATGAATTCTTCTTCAATATTCAAGTCTATGGTCATTGTTGAGATACAGCCCCCATCACTTTCATAGTTGACAACATACAATCCTGAAGTACAATATTCTACTCCATCTAAACCAGTATAACAGTTACCAAAACAAAGCTCTACAAGTTCTGTATAAGCCGCGATAGGTTCAAATATCTCTATCCCTAGGCAGCTGGCTGAACCATCAAAACAAATCCCTAGATTTGTACCAATTGAAGAATAAGCTGTACCTACGAGTCCTTCTACTGCAGCTAATTGGCCAGTCTCATAAGAGATTCCACACACGGAATAGATTCCAGCTCCGTAACTTTGTAAATCTGGATCAGAGCTAACCTCTACTATAAAACCAGAATCTATAATCAAATAGGTATAATCAAACAACAATGTGTCAGGAGCAGTACCCATGTATACCGGGTCTAATTCCAGATTGAGCTCAGCAGCCCCCATACAAGCCTCAAAATCAGGAAAAGTAAGATCACCTCCGTCCGCATCACAACCCAAACATGAAGAGGTACCACAATCAAAACTGATGGACCAATCAATCAATTGCCCTATGTTAAGATCGCAAATATCATTTATGACTAGGGTCCATTGACCATTCGCAGGATGGCCTGGAACATTAAAATCAGCAAGATCACAATTCGGGGCTTGCAAAGCTCCATCAAATGGATCCGTTACACCACCGCAAGGAACAGTATAACCATTGCCTTCCATACAAAAAGCTCCAGTACCATTGCAGATATATTCCGTATTATTTGTGATTGGATTACTTGTTCCAGTCTCTATACAGATATCAATATTATTTTCTGAATTTCCACAACCGTTTGGAGGCATATTCTCTGCATCGGCCATGACTAGATACTTTAGTCCTGAAGGAGAAACCAAGGAAACAGATAAATCACCAACCCAGGTATGGGCAATAGTGAAGCATACTTGATTTAGACCACAATCTCCAAGATCATTAGAACCTGCCACCTGTACATCAATCGTACTAGTATGTGTCTGTAAATTAAATATATCTATTGGACAATCCACACAGGAACAATCCTGTCCCGAAAGATCATTTACTGCTATCAACGAAAAGGCAATAGCAATAATCCTAAAGCAATTAAATCTCATACTCACAACAATTTTTAAAATCCCATAAAACAAGCACTTACTTGACAGTTGCGATATACTTAAGGTGAGGATAAGTTGAGACCATTGACGGATAAGGGTACCAGGTCTAAATTATCAATTTGAACTTTTTAACCAGGATAAAACCTGTTAGAATAGAATATTAGGTAGACTTTTATTTGAGTATGTTAAATATATATGTTTTGTTCATTCCAGATTTTGATTAAATATCAATTGGCATATTTATGACAGCTTAAAATCACTTAAATATTTGTAGCTGACAAAGTGCCTAAAAAGTAATGTTAAAACAGTAAAGAGTCGAAATTCCATGAATAAATTCCGACCCTTTACTTAAATAACTCATTTAATAATAGTTATATATTTATTATTATATAAATAGATCAATCTCCTTCAAATTTGACCTCTAAATAGTATGGTCCAGCAGGTAATGAGAAATTTCTATTCTTGATTTTGAAAAGGCCGTACAAGTCTATTAAAGAATAATTTTCTCCAGAATAACCTTAGAAGGTCAAGCGATGTACTATAAAAAAAATGGGCAAAAATCAACTAAGATTTTTGCCCACTTTCTGTACACGATTTATAAAGTTTCTAGATCTTTATTATTCGTTCAACAGTCTTTTCTCCTTCAGATTCAAATTCTAAATAATATAAACCAGCTGGTAGATCAGAAATATCAAAACCAGCATTCAAAGTGCCATTTAGTACTTTATACCCTTTAACCTCAAGTTCCCTTCCCAAAAGATCAAGAAGCGTAACCTGAAGCTTGCGCTCAGCCTGATCCTTAAGCCTAAGATTAAACTCAAAGCTTCCACTACTTGGATTTGGATAAATGTCTAAAGCTTCCAATTCCCCTATTTCATCAATTGAAACTGGTGTATATTCAAGCTCGATGATCATTGTATCACTTCCACACTCGTTCGTTGCAATAAGTTCAACAGCATAGACGCCTGCCTCATCATAAAAATGAAGTGGAGAAATAACACTACTTGTACTTCCATCACCAAAATTCCAAGTGTAACTGGATGCATCACTTGAATTATTTATAAATTGTATACCTCCCAGGGCTCCATTCTGATAAGAAAATAAAGCTTCAGGGCCTTTTCCAATCTCAATATAATTGCTAAACTGAATCACATCTGATCCTACAGCATTCGATACGGTAAGTGTTACATTAAAGTCTCCAATATTTTCATAAACAACACTTGGATTTGTTTCTGTTGAAGTTTCTGGAACACCGCCTTCAAATTGCCAGAACCAATCTGTAACATTGTCTGTAGAAAGATCAATAAAGTCTACCTCAAGTGGAGCACATCCACTCTTTGGCTCAGCAGTAAAAAATGCTGAAGGTGCTGTTTCATCAATAACCACAGTGTTTTCGACGACAGAAGTGTCACACGGGTTCATAACTGTAAGACTTACAGTATAGGTACCTAATTCAGAATATAAATAACTTGGGGTATCTATATTTGATGGATCAGATCCATCTCCAAAATCCCAGCTGTAAGAAACTCCATATTGAGAATTATTAATAAAATCTACAGTAAAACCAGAAACAGTATGATCAAAACCTGCAATAGGGGCTTCGTATACAATTATTTCTCCTACTAACTCATAACTTCCTGTACCATTGGCATTAGAAGCAATCAAAGTGGCAGAATAGACGCCTGCATTTTGATAGATAACAATAGGATTCTCTTCTGTAGAAGTACTTGGCTGTCCGCCTGGGAAAGTCCATTCATAAGATTCTGCATTCGCTGAAGACAGGTTAAAGAATTCAACATCAGCACCAGTACAGAACGATTCTTGATCAAACTCGAATAAGGCTATTGGAGCACCTACTGAGATTATTACTTCTTGCTGTATATCAACGGTTTCACAGTCATTAGTAACACTTAGAGTAACTGTATATACTCCATCTGAGCCGTATGTATGAACAGGATTTTCCTCGTTGCTAGTCTGATTATCTCCAAAATCCCAGAAATAAGTCAAGCCATTATTAGAAGTATTTGTGAAGTTCACCTCAGTTCCATTGACTGAAGCTTCAAAATCCGCAACTACCCCCAATCCAATTGTTATATAATCTTCAAGATTAAGTGTATCAGATCCTACTGCATTGCTAACGATTAATTGCACATCAAATATCCCTTCATTATTATAGATAACTACAGGATTCTCTGTTGTTGAAGTGGATGGTGTTCCTCCCTCAAACAACCAAGAGTACGTATCTGCATTATCTGAAGAAAGATTAGAAAACTCAATTTCATAAGGTGCACATCCATTCGTAGAATTTGCCTCAAAGTCAGCACTTGGAGGTAATACAATCTCTACTTCCTGCGTAAAACTATCTATACCACAAGTATTCGAAACAATTAATAATATTTCATAAGTGCCATCTTCTATATAATCATACTGAGGTTCAAATACATTACTCTCTCCCCCATCACCAAAATACCACTCATATTGAAGTCCATTTAAAGAAGTATTTGTGGTACTCAAATTACCCACATTTACAGAAGCTGAAAACTGAGCTACAGGATTTGGATTCACAATTATTAGATCTGTTAGGAACATGGAGTCCTGACCAGCAGCATTTCCAACTATCAAACTGACATCGTACTGCCCTGGAGCAGAATAGAATATTTCTGGATTCTCCAATGTCGAGGTGGAAGGTGTTCCTCCTTCAAATGACCAGTTAAAACTTGTAGAATTAGAAGAGGAGTTATTTGTGAACAGTACAGAACTACCCTCACATATTGAATCCACTGATATAGTAAAGTCTGCAGTTGGTGGAGTAACTATCAACACATCTTGACTAATAGAATCTATTCCACAAGGCCCCTCTGCAATCAAAAGAACAGTATATGAACCATCTGAGCTATATATGTAAACAGGATCTGTTTCATTTGAAATAGCTCCATCTCCAAATTGCCATTCATAAGTATCTGCATTTATTGAAGTATTGGTAAATACAACTTCATCATTGTTAATCACTGTAGTAAATCCGGCTTCTGGCAATCCAAATACCGTTATGTAATCTTCTAACAATAGTGTATCTGTGCCATCTGTATTTCCAACAATAAGTTGTACATCATAACTACCAGGAGCTGAATAAGTAACTGTAGGTTGCTGATCTGTAGATGAAGAAGGATTTCCTCCCTCAAAAGTCCATTCCCAAGTTTCCACATCCGGAGATGCGCCATCATCAAATGCAACAGTCAGATCAGGGCATCCCTCTGTAAGATCTGAATTGATTATTGCCTGAGGACCTAGATTTACATTCAACAGCTCCGTAATTGAAACGGTATCACAACTGTTTATAGCGTATAAGGTAACTGAATACGCGCCTACGTCACCATAGGTATGTGAAGGATCTGTTTCTGTACTCGAATTTGTGTCACCAAAATCCCAGTAGTAAGTATCTGCAAACTGACTGCTATTGGTAAAGTCTATATCAAGTCCTGAACCTGAAGCAGTAAATGACGGAACAGGCAATGCGAAAGTTTCTATATAATCCTCGAAGAGCAGTGTGTCTGATCCAAGTTCATTACTTACGATAAGCTGAACATCATAAACGCCCTGGGCGTCATAGGATATAAGTGGATTCTGATCTGTTGAACTTGCCGGTGTCCCTCCTTCAAAGGTCCATAACCATGAGTCTGTATTCGCAGATGAAGCATCAGTAAATTGAATTTCAACTGGAAGACAAGCTCCCTGACTATCCGATGTAAAACCAGCTTCAGGCAGGGTCGCTATTTCTATTTCTTGTGTTAAGGTATCAGATCCACAATTATTAGATGCTACTAATACTAAAGTATAGAAACCATCCGCAGCATAATCATAAACAACATCTGTTGCCGTATCTGAATTACCATCACCAAAGGTCCACAGATAGTTATCTGCGTTTGTAGATTGGTTGGTTAAAGTTATTGTTTGGTCTGTTATGGTAAATGAAAAATCACTCACAGGAATATCATTTACAATGACATAATCTGCTAATGACACCGTATCACTACCATTGGCATTTGTAGCAACCAATGTTACATCAAACACACCAACGCTGTTGTAATCAATCGTTGGATTTTGATCTGAAGAAGTAGCAGGTGTTCCACCTTCAAAGGTCCATAACCACGAAGTCGTATTGGCACTGGAAATATCCAGGAAATTAACAGTTAATGGCACACAACCTATATTAACATCTGAAGTAAATCCTCCTTGAGGAAGTGAACTAATCACTATATCCTCAGTTATCGTATCTGAACCACAGGAATTACTTGCAATGAGCTCTATTGTATAAGCACCATCTGAAGCATATGTATATGTAGGATCACTAGCTGTACTTGTTCCTCCGTCGCCGAAACTCCAATTGTAACTAGTTGCATCCAAAGAATTATTCGTCAATGTGAGATCAAAGCCAGCAATAGCACTTGAAAATCCTGCCTGAGGCTGTGGATCGACAGTTATGAAATCATTACTGACTAAAGTATCATTACCCAATGTACTCGTTACAATAAGAGTTACAGGGAATACACCGGCTGTATTGTATAAGATTTGAGGATTTTCCTGAGATGAGCTTGAAGGTGTCCCTCCAGGGAAAGACCAATCCCAACTAATTACATTTGAAGTAGATTCATCAACAAATGAGACTATTTCACCTGCACAGATATCTGTTTCAAGTGCTGAAAACTGAGCAACGGGCAAACTTTCAACAAATATAGTCTGTTCAAAAACGTCAGTACCACAAGGGCTTGTAACAACTAAAACCACCGTATAT
>JBELIG010000097.1:0-11771 GCA_042091035.1 Sphingobacteriales bacterium
TTTGATGGGGAAGGTCAGATCTGGATGCAAGAGTTGGATCCGGTAAGTTTTCAGTTGGTAGGAGAGGAGCATTTACTGTGGCGTGGAGCCTGCGGTGGTGTTTGGGCAGAGGGGCCACATATCTATAAAAATGATGGGCGGTATTACCTTTTGATTGCAGAAGGAGGGACGAGCTTTAATCATGCTGTGATGATTGCAGTGAGTGACTCTATCACCGGGCCTTATGTTCCAAACGATAGAAACCCAATCCTTACTGCTAGACATTTGAGCTATGATCATTGGGTGCATAGTGTAGGTCACGCAGATCTTATTGAAGTAGAGCCAGGAGAATGGTATATGCTGGCTCTAGGTGTAAGAGGTGATATTGAGCGAGGGTCCAATATGGGTAGAGAAACCCATTTGTTTCCAGTAGAGTGGGAACGCGAGCCTTTTGAATGGAAAGAAAAGAAGTACTTGTGGCCTGTAGTTTCAGCTAGCAGCGGTCGTCCTGAAAAGTCGTATGATTCACCTTATCGGGTAAGTCAAAATCGTGAAGCAAGTGCTTTTTCAGATGATTTTAGTTCAGGTCAACTCAACATGAAATGGACCTATAGACGGGTTCCGATAGAGCAAAATTTTAAAGTCAATACAGATAAAGAATGCTTGAGAATATTTGGAAGTGCGTTTGGTCCTATAGAACGAGAACGATCCTCTTGGTTAGGTCTTCGGCAAACGGAATCTGATTTTAGTTTTTCCTTCAAAATGGAGATTGATTCTAAGTCTACTAACATTAAGGCGGGTTTAGGCTTTGTACAGAAAGATGATAATTACCTCTTATGGGATTTATGTGCAAATGATAAAGGACTTTATTTGGAGGCAGTACTTAAAGAACCGTCTAAAGATCCTTTATTAGTGAAATCAAGCGATATAGATTGGTCTGGGTCGGAGATATGGATGAAATTAGAGTCGAGGAATGATGTTTATACTTTAAGCTATAGCGCCGATGGAATCAATTATACTTTTTGGGATAAGTTGCCTGCTAATACATTGATAAGCAAAGGGTATACCGGCGCTTATCTGGGGCTGCATGTGATTGGAACAGGAAGCCATATGGATTTTGATGATGTATTATACACACCTTATTCAAAAGAATGATAGGATGACAAGTTTTGACTTATACCAAATTGATGCATTTACTGACAGCGTTTTTGCCGGAAACCCTGCTTGTGTGGTGCCTTTAGATAAATGGCTTCCGAGTGAAACGATGCTTGCAATTGCTCGGGAGAATGGAGTGGCTGAGACTGCCTTTTTTGTCAACACGGATGGTCATTATCAGCTTAGATGGTTTACGCCTGAAATTGAAATGGATCTTTGTGGCCATGCTACCTTGGCAACTGCTCATTGTATTTATGCACATCAAGGATACGAAGGAGCGGAACTGCTCTTTGAATCAAACAGTGGTCCTTTGGTCGTAAAGCAAGTCGATGGCCGATATCAGCTAGATTTTCCCGCTCGGATACCTACGGAAGCTGACTTGCCTCCGATCGTGGCTAAATCATTAAATATTCAGCCTGAAAGGGTCTACAAGAGTAGGGATTATCTGCTTGTTTATGATTCAGAGGAGTCCGTAAAGCATATCACAGTTGATCGATCTATATTAGATCAGATTAACTTGGATCCGGGAGGAGTGGTTGTAACTGCGGAGGGAGATAATTGTGATTTTGTTTCTAGGTACTTTACGCCTCAAGCATCGATACTAGAAGATCCTGTGACAGGTTCATCTCATTGCTCTTTAATTCCATATTGGGCGAATATTTTAGGTCGAAAATCCATGCTTGCAAGACAGGTTTCAGCTCGAGGAGGTGCTCTTTGGTGTGAGTTATTGAATAATCGTGTTCTTATTAGTGGTTATGCAAAAACGTACTCGATAGGTAGATTATTTCTATAAGAAATAGGTCGCACTGTTTGATTTGCTTATTATGGGGTAGGACTGTTTACTTTTTAAAGGATAAAGAATATCAAAGTCAGCAACAACGATTAATTATAGAGAAGGATGTACAGAATACAAAAAAAGAAAAGGGTTCTATTTTTAACTAAGAATGAAGAAGTTCTTTATGAGTTTAAATATCATAAGTGGTCATCCTCAAAGGGAGATTTTTATTGTGGTGACCAGTTTGTCTCTATTAAACCTCGAAATATGATGGGACAGAAATTCGATATTACAAAGGACAATACTGAGGTTGGTGAAATTACCTTTAACTGGAAAGGACAAGTTAGTATAGAAGTTGAGGATGGAAATTATAGAAAGCATAGGTTTTTCATTCGCTCAAAAGGGTTTTGGAAGAGTTATTACGAAATTTTAAATGCAGATGATAAAGTCCTATTTAGGCTTAAGCCAAAATTTGTCTGGAAGGCTTTCGGATACAACTTTGATATAGAAATTGATCATTTCTCCTACAATAAGGAAGAGTTGGCGCTATTTGAAGAGATTTTTATGTATGTCGTATTTGGGGTAAACGTACAGATGTCTCAAGCTTCAGGAGCAGCATAAAAGAAGGAATACTTTCTTCATATCCTTGCTTATGACTTAACCTAAGTTAATAAAAAGAAGAAAGCTTACTTAGTCTTATCAAGATTAGTCCGTCCAGAAGTATAATTATACAAGGCTTTTACGGTCATTGTGCTAGTCGATAAAAAATTACTTAACTCACATTCATTGTAAAACAAGCGATTGATATAGACTTTTACCAAGTATTAATTGGTGAAATAAATAAGGGTCTTATGCTATCACTTACAGGTTTATCTTTTCTTAGCGCAATGGCATTACTGTTAATTATAGAATTAGTTTATGGTATTGTTGTTGATAAGCACTATTCAGTCGATCCTTTTGCTGGGACTATTTTTTCAACTATGAGAGGTATAATTTTAAAAGGCTTGTACGCAGTTTTTTGGATTACATTGTTTTATTTAGGTCTCATTTATATTTCTGGTAATCAATGGTTGGTAGTGCTGGTTTATTTGCTTTTAGAGTTTTTAGTTTATTTTTTTGATCGCATATCCAGTAGTCTAAGTCTGCTTACAGCTTATGAGCGTAGGACTACTACTAGGCTAGAATATTATTTGTCTATTAGCTTCAAACTGCTTCTTCTTGGATTTCTCACTTATTTGGTGTCGCTTTAAATAATAGTCCTCCTTTAGCTCACCTTAAATCAAAAGTTAATTTTATGCTTACTCAACTTGCCCCTTATTTTATTAGTTTGGTTATACTCTGCATTGTTGCGGAAGCTATTTATAGTTCTAAAAAACAACTGGATCTCTATGATCGGAAAGATACTTGGACTAGCATTGGATTTGGTATTCTAGGGGTTGTTTCCAGAATATTTATGAAAAGCACGAATATAGCCATATGGCTTGCGGTATACCATTGGACACCTCTAAAAATTGAGACAAACATTTGGACACTGCTTTTACTTTACTTTTCCAATGAGTTTATCTTTTATTGGTTCCATAGATGGAGTCACGAATTCTCGTTCTTATGGGCTACGCATGTGAATCATCATTCATCAAATAAAATGAATTTTTCCGTTGCCGCGCGTACTCCATTTATGAATGCAATTCATCATGTAGTATTTTGGTTGCCTTTGCCGCTCTTAGGTTTCGATCCGCTTATGATTCTCCTGGTAGAGACTATAAGTTTCTTAGCGGCCTTTATTCAACATACTACACTTATTCCAAAACTGGGTGTCATAGAATGGGTTTTTAATACGCCATCTCACCATCGAGTTCATCATGCGTCAAACCCCAACTATATCAATAAGAACTATGGTAATACACTTATTATTTTTGATAGACTCTTTGGTACTTTTAAAGAGGAAACGGAGGAGGCTGTTTATGGCATTACAATAAACCCTATCGACAGAGGTTTTTGGAATATGATCTTTCACGGTTGGGTAGAGGCTTTTCGTAATTTTAGAATAAAAATTAAAAAAGGCTAGTCTCAGTTCTTAGTAGCTTTATTATTTGTTGTTTAAAGAACTATTGATGAAATAGATTCTGTTATAGAAAAAATCGTTTTTGTCAATTGCTTAATTATTTTATTTTTAAGTGTACAATTTCTCAAACAACTAAGAAATAATTAATGGATAACAACCCGAATTCTAATGGTAAGTGTCCCTTCCTAGGTGGAACACTTCATCAGAGCGCAGGCGGTGGCACAACCAATAAAGATTGGTGGCCTAATGCCCTTAACTTAAATATTTTAAGACAACATTCTTCTTTAGTTGATCCAATGGATCAAGGCTTTGATTATGCAGAAGCTTTTGAGTCTTTGGATTATCAGGGTTTAAAAAAGGACCTTAAGGAGCTTATGACTGATTCAAAGGATTGGTGGCCGGCAGATTATGGTCACTATGGTCCTTTCTTTATTCGCCTTTCTTGGCATGCTGCTGGAACGTATCGTATTGCAGATGGACGGGGAGGAGCTGGAACAGGTTCTCATCGTTTTGCACCCTTGAACAGCTGGCCAGATAATACCAATTTAGACAAGGCTAGATTATTGCTTTGGCCGATCAAGCAAAAGTATGGTAAGAGTATCTCTTGGGGAGACCTTTTTGTACTTGTAGGTAATGTTGCTTTAGAGTCAATGGGGCTTAAGACCTTTGGTTTTGGAGGCGGTCGTGCTGATGTTTGGCAACCAGAAGAAGATATTTATTGGGGTACAGAGACGGAGTGGCTTGCAGATAATAGATATGAGGGAGACCGAGAATTAGAAAATCCACTTGCTGCTGTGCAGATGGGATTGATTTATGTAAACCCTGAAGGTCCAAACGGAAATCCTGATCCACTGGCTTCTGCTAGGGATGTAAGAGAAACATTTGGCCGAATGGCTATGAACGATTATGAGACTGTAGCGCTAATTGCGGGAGGGCACACTTTTGGAAAGACGCATGGTGCTGGTGATACGGCAAAGGTTGGTAGAGAGCCAGCGGCCGCTCCCATCGAAGCTATGAGTATGGGTTGGCAGAATGCACACGGAACTGGAAAGGGTGGCGATACTATTACTTCTGGTCTGGAGGGTGCATGGACGACTACACCTACCCAATGGAGTAATAATTATTTTGAAAATTTATTCGGCTACGAGTGGGAATTGACAAAGAGTCCTGCTGGGGCACATCAGTGGAGGCCAAAGGATGGTGCTGGAGCGGGTTTAGTGCCAGATGCGCATGATCCAAATAAGTCTCATGCACCATTTATGTTGACGTCTGATATAGCGCTTAGGGTAGATCCTGCATATGAAAAAATATCTAGACACTTTTTTGAGCATCCAGAAGAGCTTGCCGATGCTTTTGCAAGAGCTTGGTTCAAATTGATGCATAGGGATATGGGACCTAAATGTTGTTATCTAGGGCCTGAAGTACCTAGTGAGGACCTGATTTGGCAAGATCCTGTGCCAGCAGTTGATCATGATTTGGTAAATGACCACGATGTAGCAGATTTAAAAAAGCGTGTTTTAGCTTCAGGTCTTTCTGTTTCTCAGCTAGTTTCCACGGCTTGGGCATCTGCATCAACGTTTAGAGGTTCTGATCGAAGAGGTGGGGCAAATGGCGCACGTATTCGCTTGGCTCCTCAAAATAATTGGGCAGTAAATAATCCATCTCAGTTGAATGAAGTTTTAGGGGTATTAGAAGGAATTCAAAAAGAATTTAATGCTTCAGGTAAAACGGTTTCATTAGCGGATTTGATAGTCCTTGCAGGATGTGCAGGTATTGAGCAAGCTTGTTCTGCAGGAGGTAAGACGGTTTCTGTTCCATTTACAGCGGGTCGTACAGATGCAAATCAAGATCAAACAGATGCTCCTTCTTTCGATCCTTTAGAGCCTCAGGCTGATGGATTTAGAAATTATGTAAAAACAAAGTATAATGTTAGTCAAGAAGAAATGCTTATAGATAAGGCTCAGCTTCTTGGTTTGACGATCCCTCAAATGACTGCTCTTGTGGGTGGTATGCGTGTTCTCGATACGAATTGGGATGGTTCAGATAGTGGAGTTTTTACGAAGCGACCGGGAGTATTAAGTAACGATTACTTTTTAAATGTGTTGGATATGGATGTTAAGTGGCGCGCAGTTGACGAGCACGAGGACAGATTTGAAGGTACTAATCGTGTTAGCGGTACTAAATTATGGAACGCTAGCCGTGTAGATCTTATTTTTGGATCTAATACAGAGTTAAGGGCTGTTTCAGAAGTTTATGCTTGTTCAGATGGTTCTGATAAGTTTATCCGTGATTTCATTGCTGCTTGGGACAAGGTAATGAACGCTGATCGATTTGAAGTTTAGATTTTAACGTTTTGAATACAAAATAAAAAGGTGACTCATGAATATGAGCCACCTTTTCTTTTACCAAAAAATTGTTGTAAAGTTTATTCTTATTGTAATTCAGTCGATTCGTTTGAATAGACTCTTATGTAATCTATTTCCATAGTTCTTGGCCAAATTGAGGCATCTACGCCATGTTTACCACCCCAGTTGCCACCAATAGCTAAATTGAGAATTAGATGAAATTTTTGATCAAAAGGCCAGTAGGCAAAATGATCTTTTGCTTTATGAAAAGTATGGTAATGATGTTCATTTACATACCAATCAATTCTATCTTCTTTCCAGTCTATTGTATAGGTATAATATTCATCTTCGGAATCCAGGATTTCAATACCTCCAGATTTTTGTGTGAATATCATCCCATTAAAAGCTTCTGTGTGTGGTGTTCCAAATATAGAATCTCTTTCAAATCCTACATGTTCCATGATGTCGATCTCCCCACTTTTAGGCCAATTGCCATATGTATTGTGAGTGGGTAACATCCAAATCGCAGACCAAGCACCTAATCCACCTGTGACTTTTGCCCTAACATCAATTTTTGCATACTTAAAATCAGCCTTATTTTTGCCGACTAATCTTGCTGATGTGTAGCCTTTAGAACCCATAGTTTGTTTATGTGCTTCTATAGTAAGTATGCCGTTTTCGACACGTGCATTATCCAGGTTTTTCTCAGTGTAGTATTGAAGTTCATTATTACCCCATCCGCACAATTTTGGGCAACCATCTCCTACGTCATAACTCCATTTAGTAGAATCGGGCAATCCATTGTAATCAAACTCCTCAGACCAAATCAATTTGTTTTCTGTAGCACCATTCTCCTGAAGTAATAAATTACTTGTAACAAGAATGCTGATTGCAGCAATACATATGATAAGGAATATTCGAACGCTCATTTATTAATTATTCTGTGTTTAATTTGAATTGATGGGGCTTACTATACCCCATCAATTCATGGAAATAATTATTAGTTAGCAATTAGTGAGAAAGTCCAGAATGCACCTCCTGTACCACTAATGTCAACTGATATAGTTATTATTTCACTAGAACCGTCATTTACATAGCTCATCACTTCGTAAGTAACAGATCCGTTTGCTACAGGAGGTCCTGCAGCATATTCGCCGCCATTGTAAGCCTTAGAAAGACCAATGAATGCTCCTGTTCCAGTTACTGTAATAGTAGCTGCGTCAGTACCATTTGATTCTACAACAGAGAATGCGTGGTTTCCTGATGTCCATGCAGAAGCATCACTAGGAATTGCAGCTTCATCAGTACAACCAGCAGGATCTACACCGTGGTAACCTTCCGCCCAGATTGCTCCTGTTGCGTTATAAGTGAAGTTACCGTCAGTATCAAAGGTGTACTCATCATCAAAGTGACAGTCTCTTACTGTGATATCATCAACACTTGTTGCAAACCAGTCTCCACATCCTTGACATGGTCCAACCATCATTGCACCTGCAATTGGGTTAAGTTTCCAAGTCTTAGTGTCGTTACCGTGCAGCTTAGCAATGTTGAAAGTAGAACTAGATATAGTTACATTAGAACTTGCTTCTGCGGTTCCGTTTGCATTTGTAGCTGTCAATGTAACAGCATATACTCCATCAGATGCATACGTGTGAACTGGGTTTTCTTCTGCTGAAGAGTTTCCATCACCGAAATCCCATGAATAAGAATCAGCACCTGCAGATCCATTTGTAAATGTAACTGTACTCTCATCTATTGAAGAGGAGAAAGAAGCCGATGGAGGTGCACCAGGAAGATCTGGCTCATCTGCAGGATCATCATAAGAAACTAGTACGAATCTCCAGTAACCACCTGCTGCAACAAGATCAGTTTCGATCGTTAGATAATCAACTGGTCCATCTGTATTCAAATCAACAACTCTGTATGTTACTGATTGCTGAGGAACAGTGTATTCGCCTTCTGTACCTACCTTAGCAAGTGCAATGTGTGCACCTAGTCCGATAACAGAAAGGGTAGCTGCTTGAGCGTCGTATTCATATGTGAATGACCCAGATCCAAATGCTGAGATATCTTCACCGTCAGGATTTGTCATTGCAGCTGCATCGTTTTCATCAACACATCCACCCGCTACATCGTCATTCCATACACCGAAGTCAGCGTATACAGTACCTTCATAAGCTTGGTAAGTAAATGAACCGTCAATGTTGAAGATATACTCTTCTTCCATTAGACACTCACGGCTACCAATTGGCTCGTTTAGACCGTAAGCCCACCAGATTTCAGAGAAATCAGCAGGTCCTACCTGCATTGGGTACTGCTCATTTGTTAGGTCACGATTAAGTTTCCAAACTTTTGAATCTTCACCAGTCAATTTCTTTAGTTGACTATCTGGATCAACAACAAGAATGTTTTCACTTGAAGAACCAGTACCTCCAGGGCCTGTTGCTGTTAGAGTAACTGTGAAGTTACCTTCTGCAGTATAAGTATGGCTAGGACTAGCATCTGTGCTTGTAGCACCGTCGCCGAAGTCCCAAGCGTATGAATCTGCATCTTCAGATTCATTTGTGAAGGTCCATGTAAATGAATCAGTTGCATCCTGTACAGGAGTGAAACGAGCCTTTGGAGCTTCAATTGTAGAAACTACCTCGTCATCATTACTACATGATGAAAAGAATCCTACAGACAGTATTAAACTGCAATAAATTAGATATTTAACTTGTTTCATAATTAAATGTTTAGTAGTTGTATTAGATTTTCACCCTGCTTAAAAAATCAGGGTCTGCTTATTAATAGCCAGGATTTTGAGTTAAAACCCCGCTGCTTAAGTCAATTTGTTGTTGCGGTATAGGGAATAATTCATGGGTACCTGATTGGAAACCCAATGGTCCAAGTACTTCATTCGCTCTTCCTTGTCTTACTAAATCAAAGAATCGATGTCCTTCAAGACCAAGCTCAACTCTTCGTTCGTGTAGTATTGCGTCAAGCAATGCTTGACCCGTTGCAGTAACATCTGGCAAAACACCAGCTTCAGCATTTCTTCTTGCACGCGCTCTCACTGAGTTTAAAGAAGTCAGTGCAACAAGTTCTTGTCCATTGTAATATGCTGCCTCAGCATGCATAAGTAGTAAGTCCGCATAGCGAATCAAACGATCGTTTGGCTCTCCATTCATATTTGGATCTCCAATGTTTATTTCTTCATGTTCGCTTCTGCTAACAAAATATTTTTTTGAATAGTAGTCGTGATCAAATCCAGTAGCTGCCTTGGTGAATACACCTCTGTCACCTAAAGTGTCTCCTTCCATGAATACGGAAGATTTCAGTCTTGGATCACCTTCTTCGAATTCGTCTACGAAATTTTGTGTTGGAAGATTAAAGCCCCAGCCTCCGAACTGACCTCTTGGTAATTGATATACAACAGCAAGGTTTCCTTCGTTAGCTCCATTTACGGACCCCCAGTAACCTCCTCCAAAAGGGGAGCGTTGGATTTCAAAAATAGACCCAGGACCATTTTCTCCAGACCTTACAAAAATGTCTCTATAGTCTTCATCCAGTGAATATTCTGCTGAGTTCACAACCAATTCTGCATTGGTTTGTGCTTCTAACCATTCTCCTTGATATATGTGTGCTTTTGTAAGTAAAGCTAGTGCAGCTCCTTTTGTTGCTCTTCCGGTCTGAGAAGAATTATAGCCACTTTTAGCAGGCAATTGGAGAGCAGCTTCTGTTAGGTCGCTTTCAATTAGACTCCAAATTTCATCAGCAGAACTTCGAGCAGTATTGTATTCACTAGGAAGCAACAGCTTATCTACTTTAGGAACTCCACCATAAGTTGTTACCAACTCAAAGTAATAGTGTGCTCTAAGAAAGTATGCTTCCGCTATCAATTGACTTTTAAGGTCTGGGTCAATCTGGTCATCAGTCATACCACCCACATTCTCAATGACTAGATTTGCACGATATATTCCTATATATTTTGCCGTCCAGTCAGCGTTTGTGTGGATGTTGTTCGCTGTTCCTTGAAATACTGATAAAGCTTCAAGCTGCGGTTGATCAGCTACACTAGATCCTCCTTTTATAGCGTCATCTGATGCGAAATCACCAAAAAACCATCTGAAGTGGTATACACTATTTGTGTAGTTGTATTGTAATGGGTCGTATGCAGCTGTGATTGCAGCAATAGCATCTTCCTCATTTTGATAAAAATTACTCTCAAGTTCTCCCAATATTGGAAGCTTGTTCAGTTCTTGCTCACAGCCTGTGAATCCGATAACAAGGATTGCTAGGAGCGTAAAGGACTTAAGTATATGTTGGCTTAATTGTTTCATAATGATTAGAATTGAATGTTAATACCTCCCATGAAGATTTTGGCCTGTGGATATAGTCCTCGGTCAACTCCATAATTAAGATTGGATGAAATACTGTTATCGTAAGGATTTGCCTTTCCAATCTCAGGATCTAGGCCAGTATAGTTTGTGAATGTTAACAAATTCTGTGCCGATATATAAACTCTGAATTTTTCAACTAAGAATTTTCTAGTAAATGATTTAGGTAATGTATATCCTAGTTGTACTGTTTTTAGACGCAAGTATGAACCATCTTCTACGAAATAATCAGAGAATCTAAAGTTCTGATTTAAATCGGTAATGCTCATAGCTGGTTGATCCGTATCTATATTGTCAGGAGTCCAGCGATTAAATCTTGCTGATGGCAAGTTCGATACACGGAGGTCATAACGTGTTGTAGCATTTACGATATCGTTACCTACTGTTCCCTGAAGGAAGATATTTAAATCAAAGCCTTTGTAGTCAAGACTTGTGGTTAGTGCGATTACAGCATCAGGATATGGGTTTCCTACCATTGTTTGGTCTAAATCGGAGAGAATACCATCTCCATTTATATCTACAAACTTGAAGTCTCCTGCCTCTGCATTTGGTTGTATTTCTTCACCCGCAGAATTAATATATTCTTTAACTTCAAAGCGATTTTCGAATACACCATCTGTAACATATCCATAGAAGAAGCCAAGTGGCATACCTTCTTCCATTCTAGTCGTATTACCACCAAGTCCTTGGTTATAACCGGAAGAGAATGGTGTAGTGAAGTCACCCAGGCCAGTTACTGTGTTTTTTATAAATGTTGCATTGGCTGCAATGTCTATATTCAATTGACCGAAGTTATTTCTATATCCTACAGCAAATTCCCAACCTTTATTCTCCATGCTTCCAATGTTTTGGAATGGAGGGGATGAACCATTAATACCTGACCCTGCTGTTGCAAGGATACTAGCAGGAATAAGGATGTCATCTGTTTTCTTAATAAAGTAATCTACAGTAAGTGTTAAACGGTCATTAAAAAGACCAGCATCGAATCCAAAGTCTGTCTGTGTACTAACCTCCCATTTTAATTCTGGGTTGGCAGGTACAGTAGGTGCAGAACCCACAGCAAGTGTTTGGTCAGA
>JBELIG010000098.1:0-11611 GCA_042091035.1 Sphingobacteriales bacterium
AAAGAGTATTGTTTGCTCGAGCAAAAAACTCTAAAGCTAGCTTTGAAGATGATAACATCCAATATGAAGCTATCCCTCTAGTAGTATACAATAATGAACCTAAAGACAAAGTTAATCTGCCCTATGCAGCAATAAACCTATTCACCTCCCCACTGAATGTAATAGCTTACTTGAAAAATGGTGGAGACAAGGATACCCCAGCTGTTGCGATAGGACCAACTACATTCGATACACTCAAAGAAAATTTCTTCAAATCGGTGCATCAGAGTGAAACATCTTCTGAAAAAAGCATTATCCTTAAGGCAATTCATTTATTAGAAAAGAAAATATAGCATGCGTTATTTAATTCTAACAGCTTTACTCATCAGCATTATCAGCTGCACGAAAAACAATCAAGACACCGCAACTATTAAAGAAATTCCGCAGGACTTTATGCAATTCTATAAGTCATTCCATGGAGACAGTCTTTATCAGGTAGATCATATCAGCTTCCCATTAGAAGGGCTGCCCAGCTATGCTAAAAAAGAAGAACTTCAAGATGGTAAATTCTTTTGGAGCAAGGATGCGTGGAGATTCCAAAGGTCCATTGATTTTGAATTTAGTGACTTTGAGCGCGTATTAATTCCTATCAATGATTTTTTGATTGAAGAGACCATTCTCCATAAAAAAGATAAACTGGCAATACAGCGCAAGTATATCAAGTTTGGAGAAGAATGGACCCTTATCTATTATTCAGGACTAAACCCTTATGTAATAAACAATTGAATTACCATACATCATTAGGAATCAAATGATTTGTAACGTAATCAGCTACGCCATCTTCCAGGCTTGAAAATTCTGACTCATAACCAGCTGCTCGGAGCTTAGACATATCCGCTTCAGTAAAATACTGGTAATTATCTCTAATATCAGCGGGTGTATCAATAAAGCTAATAGCAGGCTCCTTATCCATAGACAAGAAGGTCAATGCTGCTAGATCATAAAATGATCTTGCCTTACCTGTTCCTAAGTTGTAAATCCCGGACGTTCTTTTCTCTTCAAAGAAGAAATAAAGAACGTCTACCAAATCCTTGACATAAACAAAATCTCTCATTTGCTGACCATCAGCTATTCCATCCTTATGGGATCGAAATAACTTCATTTCTCCCGTATTTTTTATGTTCTTAAAAGTGTGGAATATAACAGAGGCCATACGTCCTTTATGAAATTCATTTGGCCCATAGACATTAAAAAACTTAAACCCAGCCCAATTGGTTGCAGAATGATCTTGCTCCAAAAGCCACTTATCAAATTCATTTTTTGAATCACCATATGGGTTCAATGGTTTGAGGTCTTTAACTACATCATGAGAATCAACATAACCCTTCTCCCCTAATCCATAAGTTGCTGCACTAGAAGCATACATGAAAGGAATTCCTTTTTCTGAGCAAAACGACCACAATTTTTTTGAATAATCAAGATTAAGCTCATCAAAAATTTGCTTTGACTGTTCAGCCGTATCTGTACGTGCACCGATGTGATATACAAAAGTAACAGCCTCTCCAAAGCGATCCAGCCACTCAAATAGTTCTGCTCGATCAAGTTCTGCTATGAACCCTTTATTATGAAGATTTCTAGCCCGATCTGAGCGATTAAACTTATCTACTAAGATCAAATTTCTATGCCCCTCATTGTTTAATTTCCGAACTAAACAACTTCCTATAAACCCAGCAGCTCCTGTTACAACTATCATTCCTTTAGATTCCCTTTTATAAAGTATTCGCTTGAAGGAGTTATTCCTTCAAGCGAATTTATTTTATGCTTCAAAATTGAATTATTCTTCCATATAAGACTCCAGAGGAGGACAAGTACAAATCAGGTTTCTATCCCCTTGAGCATTGTCTACTCGGCGTATTGTTGGCCAGAACTTTTGAGCTCTGATATAGTCCAATGGATATGCAGCCTTTGATCTTGAATAAGGTTGATTCCATTCATCAGCAGTCACAAGACTCAGGCAATGAGGAGCATTTGCCAATACATTGTCCTGTCCATCCACATCACCTCTTGCGATTTCATCAATCTCAGATTTGATCTGAAGAAATGCATCACAGAATCTATCTAATTCTGCTAAATCCTCACTTTCTGTTGGTTCGATCATGATCGTACCTGCAACAGGAAATGATAAAGTAGGTGCATGGAATCCATAATCCATTAGACGCTTAGCAACATCCTCTGCGCTTACAAAAGCTTTGAATGGTCTAAGGTCAATAATCATCTCATGTGCAGCTCTACCATTGTCTCCTGTATACAATACAGAATACTCTCCTTCAAGACGAGCTTTTATATAATTCGCATTTAGTATTGCAATTTTTGTCGCATCTACTAAACCTTGTGCACCTAACATTTTGATATATCCATAAGAAATCAACAAGATACTTGCAGATCCAAAAGGTGCAGCAGAAACGGCACTTGTACCCTGCTCTCCCCCAGTTTCGATAAATACATGTTTTGGAAGGAAAGGTGCCAAATGATCATTTACACAGATTGGTCCCATTCCAGGTCCGCCACCTCCATGTGGTATTGCGAAAGTCTTATGTAAATTAAGGTGACAAACATCAGCACCGATAAGTGCCGGGTTTGTTAAACCTACTTGAGCATTCATATTTGCTCCGTCCATATAAACCATTCCTCCAGATGCATGGATATAATCGCATATCTCACGAATAGAAGTTTCGAATACACCATGAGTAGATGGATAAGTAACCATTAAAGCGGACAAGTTCTCTTTATGCTCATCTGCCTTAGCCTTTAGATCCTCTACATCAATATTTCCACGCTCATCACAGGCCACCACGACTACTTTCATTCCTGCCATTACAGCAGATGCCGGATTTGTACCATGCGCTGAAGAAGGTATAATTGCAACATTTCTGTGTGCCTCTCCCCTACTAATATGGTATTGGCGGATTGCCATCAGACCTGTATATTCACCTTGAGCACCAGAATTTGGCTGCAATGAACAATCTGTAAAACCAGTGATTTCGCACAAAGCCTTACTCAATTCATCGATAATCAAATGATATCCTGTAACCTGATCGTTTGGAGCAAAAGGGTGAATGGTTGAAAATTCTGGCCATGAAACTGGTATCATTTCTGATGCAGCATTCAATTTCATCGTACATGAACCTAAAGAAATCATTGAATGTGTCAAGGACAAATCTCTGTTCTCAAGTGTTTTTAGGTATCTCATAATACCAGATTCGGTATGATAGGAGTTAAACACTGGGTGAAGCATGTAATCTGAAGTTCTTTTAGTGTCAGCAGGAATTGCGTCTACTGATTCAATATCCCATACTCTATCTACAGATTTATTTGCAATCTGCTCAAATACATCCAATACTCTAGACATTCTATCTTCGAAACAGGTTTCATCTACAGAGATTCGAATTTCGCTTGCTCCGTAAAAGAAATTGATTCCGCGCTCTTCAGCAAGATGACGCACTTTCTCGAGAGTAGATGTATCAATATTAAGAGAAAGAGTATCAAAGAACGTCCTATTATTTAGCTCAAAGCCAAGAGTAGTTAATTTATTGCCGAGTAAGACTGTCGTTGCATGTATGCGATTTGCAATTGCTTTTAGTCCTTCTGGGCCATGATAAACGCCATACATTGCCGCCATATTTGCTAACAATGCCTGAGCAGTACAAATATTGGAGGTCGCCTTTTCTCTGCGAATGTGTTGCTCGCGAGTTTGTAGAGCCATCCGTAAGGCCTTATTACCATCCTTGTCTTTAGATACGCCAATAATACGACCTGGAATTACACGCTTATATTTTTCTTCTGTAGCAAAATAAGCTGCGTGAGGTCCTCCAAATCCCATAGGAACACCAAATCGTTGCGTATTACCTACAACAGCATTAGCACCCCAAGCACCTGGTTCTTTTAAAAGTGTTAAACTAAGTAAGTCAGCACAAGCAACTACAAAAATATTTTTTTCGCGCATTGCTGAAACAAAGTCCATTGGAACCTCTGCCTTACCATCTTTACCCGGATACTGAACCACCACTGCAAAGGTATGCTCAGTTGCCTGGTACGTATCCATATCTCCAACGACAACATTTATTCCTAATGGAATCGCTCGAGTCATTATGATATCTAAAGTTTGATCAAAAACATTAGAATCCACAAAGATCTCATTGAACTCATTGGTTTTGGATCTCTTATTTTTTTGACCATAAAACATACTCATTGCCTCAGCTGCTGCAGTTCCTTCATCAAGAAGAGAAGCGTTTGCGATAGGAAGACCTGTTAAATCCGAAACCATAGTTTGAAAATTCAACAATGACTCTAGCCTACCTTGAGCAATTTCAGCCTGATAGGGTGTATACTGTGTATACCAACCAGGGTTTTCAAATAGATTTCTCAAAATAGGAGCAGGCGTGATTGTTCCATAGTAACCCATGCCTATGTAACTATCATAAACCTTATTTTTAGAGGCTAACTGCTTCAGTTTCTGTAAATATTCGAACTCTGATTGCCCTTCAGGTAGATCCAAAGATCCTTCAAGACGAATATTAGCTGGTACAGTCTCGTCGATCAATTGATCTAGACTATTTACACCGATCGTATCAAGCATCTGCTGAAGATCCTCAGCTTTGTTGATACCGTTGTGCCTATGCACAAATTTGTCAGTTGATTTGATCACGCTCATTCGTTAAAAATGTTTAGTTCTATTTGATTAAGAAATCTTAACAATGCGTTTTTGTAAATTTATACAATTATTTCAAGCTACCTATCATATTCTCTGGTCTTACCCACTCATCAAACTGCTCATTCGTCAAAAGACCAAGATCAAGAGAAGCTTGTCTTAGTGTTGTGCCTTCGTTATAGGCTTTCTTTGCTATCGCTGCTGCATTATCATAACCGATCTTTGTATTCAATGCTGTTACAAGCATCAATGAATTATTCAGATGCTCATCAATTCGTTCTTGATTTGGCTCTAAACCTTCAATACAATTATCATTAAAGCTAACACAGGCATCTCCAATTAGCTGAGCAGACATCAAAAAGTTATAGATCATTACAGGCTTAAATACATTTAATTCAAAATGCCCTGTCATACCTCCCACATTAATAGTAACGTCATTACCTACAACCTGAGCCATTGCCATAGTCAAGGCTTCTGATTGAGTCGGATTCACCTTTCCTGGCATTATTGAGGATCCTGGTTCATTTGCAGGAATTACCAACTCCCCGATTCCAGACCTAGGTCCTGAAGCCAACATTCTAATATCGTTACCGATTTTCATGAGTGAACAAGCTACCGTTTTAAGCGCTCCATGTGATTCAACAATGGCATCATGAGCAGCAAGTGCCTCAAATTTATTCTCAGCAGTTACAAAAGGTAAACCTGTGAATTCTGCTATTTTTGCGGCTACCATGGTGTCATAACCTGCTGGAGTATTCAAGCCAGTACCCACTGCTGTGCCACCAAGTGCAAGCTCAGAAAGATGAGCAAGCGTATTCTTTATAGCACGAATTCCATGATCAAGCTGTGAAACATACCCAGAAAGTTCTTGACCAACAGTTACCGGAGTAGCATCCATAAAGTGTGTACGACCGATCTTTACCACATGCATATATTTCGCTGCCTTTGCCGCTAAAGTATCTCTTAATTTTTCCAAGCCTGGAATCGTAACCTCTACTACTTTTTTGTAAGCAGCAATGTGCATCGCTGTTGGAAAAGTATCATTAGAGGATTGAGATTTATTGACATCATCATTTGGGTGAAGTACTTTATCAGCATCTGATAATGCTCCACCATTTATTACATGACCTCTATTTGCAACAACTTCATTGACATTCATATTTGATTGTGTCCCAGAACCTGTTTGCCAAACAACCAAAGGAAACTGATCATCTAACTTCCCTTCAAGAATTTCCTCACAAACTTTTGAGATCAAATCCCTTTTAGCCTCCGGCAAAACACCCAATGCAGCATTTGTGTGCGCTGCAGCCTTTTTTAGGTATGCAAATCCTTCAACAACCTCAACTGGCATTTTCTGGCCACCAATCTTGAAATTCATTATCGATCGCTGAGTTTGTGCGGCCCAATATTTATCTGAAGGCACGTCTATATATCCTATACTATCTTTTTCTTGTCTGAAGCTCATTTGAGTTTAATTTTGTATTCCACGCAAAATTAATCTTTTGCTTCCTAAGTACAAAAGATTAAGTGGCTTAGGAACAAGAGTTTTTTTTAGCTGACTCCTTTTGACAATATTCAGAGAAAAGGATTTCAATTGTATCCGTAATTATAGAATAGATATAAAGAAACTTTTTACATTTGTAAATGTTTTTTTAAAGTTGATACAATCTTAGTAGACAACAGATTCTTAAGAATTTAAACACAATAATATTATGGCATTTCAATTACCTGAATTACCGTATGCATACGATGCTCTTGAACCAAACATCGATGCACGAACTATGGAGATCCACCATGGTAAACACCACAATGGTTACACAACCAAGCTAAACAATGCAATTGCGGGTACCGATCTAGAAGGAAAAAGTATAGAAGATATTCTTGCAAATGTATCTTCTGCAGGTGCTGGAGTTAGAAATAATGGTGGTGGATTCTATAACCACTGTCTTTTCTGGGAAGTTATGTCTCCAAACGGAGGTGGCGAAGCAACAGGAGCTGTAGGCGAGGCTATCAATACTGCATTTGGTTCTTTTGAAGACTTCAAATCAGAATTCGCAAAAGCAGCAGCTACAAGATTCGGTTCTGGATGGGCGTGGCTATGTGTTCAAGCAGACGGAAGCCTTTGTGTTTGCTCTACTGCTAACCAAGATAATCCAATGATGGATACAGCTGAATGTCCAGGAACTCCAATACTTGGCTTAGACGTTTGGGAACATGCATATTATCTAAATTACCAAAACAGAAGACCTGATTATATTAGTGCCTTCTTCAATGTAATCAATTGGGATGTTGTAAACGCAAAGTTTGCTGCAGCTAAGTAAATCTACTGATTTACAATATGTTAAAAAAAGCATAAGATTCGGTTCTTATGCTTTTTTTTGAACCCTTAAGCCCCATTTTTGGGTTGTAATAATTGGTAATCTCATTATACATGCTGTTTTCAAGTAACTGTAACTTTGCAAAATAAAAGACAGCGACTTTACCCAATTCGAAATAAATTATGTAAACACTAAACATTAATCCCATGGTGATTGCAGGAATTTTGCTTTTCATATTAGTTCTTCTTAGATATGAAGTAACTTCAAAAGCATAACAAACAAACAGACAAACAATAAAAAAAGGCTCAGATTAATCTGAGCCTTTTTTTATTGTTGTACTGCTTGATACATTCGTTTTACACTTTCAAGATCGTAATTACCATACAACCCCGATTGAAATATGTATTCCTTATCATTCTGCAATACAAGGTATCTAAATCCATAATTTATGTAGGTAGAGTCCACTTTGTTTTCAAATACAAAGCCTTTATCATCAGTTTGCACCATTTTACTAAAAAATCGTCCTGACCGAACAAGCTCCTCCTGCTCTTTTCTAAACCGTTCAACATTTGAATCCGCGGCATCTTGAATCTGAACAAGTACATCGTAGCTTTTATTGAATTTGATAACAAGGTCCTTGGATATAAGGTTATCCTCTACTTCTACAGCTATACTGTCTGGCGCCATTATTGTAAATGGTGCTCCGTACTTCATAAGATCTAAGGGCATAAGGTCTACCTTATTTGTATCCGATTCGCATGAAAAGAAGATCAAAACTAGGCTTAAAAAGATGAATACTCTAGATGTCATAGGTCTAATATTTTAATCACAAATTACTACCAAAAACGAATTATAGACAAAAAATCTGTTAATTAATAGTTCGAATAAAATAAAAAATAACGTATTAAAATAAAAAAAATGTTACAAATTGTACAATTAATTGATAACCAAGGGGTGCATTATTTGTTTTTTTAATATATATTTGGATATATACTATAGAAAATAACGGAGAGAAAACTGCCCCCATTCGACTATACAGTCAAAATTCTCCTCACTTTTAAGAATGAAATTGTAATTATTTTTAGTTGCGCTAGGTTCTTTATCTCATCACCTATTGTTTTGTAAATTTAATTCCAAACCCAGTATGACAAGTTTAACACAAAATTTGTTGGATAAGAACGATGTTCTTAATCCGGCTACACAGGAGGCATTTGAAAGTTTTAACAACGGAAATGAAGACTGGCTTGAGCCTTAAAGATTGAGAAAAGGTTGGATATTATCCAACCTTTTTTAATTGTTCCAACAACCATTGCTTTCCAATAGTCCTAGAATTCTTAATTGTTCCTCTGAGTTTTTCAATATCTGCCTGATCATACCTATTATATGGATGCATCTTCATTAACTGTTTTGTAAACTTCACAAAATCCATATAGATAGACTTCTTGCTAGATGAAAGTTCTTCATTTCTTCTAAGGAAGATAGAAAATGAATCTAAAAAAGACTCCAGTACTTCATAATCAGACCAAGAACTTTCCTTATTCTTTTCGAAATTTATCTTTACAGACAAGTACCTCCATTGAATCTTATATCGTATCTCTGAATGCTTAGTCGCTCCATTCAACCAATCAATAGCCTCATCAAAGTTTTTCAATTCATAACAAATTATTGCTTTGCAATAACGAACGGCAGTTGTCCGAATTTTTTCTCCAAGAAATTGCTCATAATTTTCAATAAAGGAATTTGCATAATCAAACTTCCCTGCTCGTATTGCAGCAATTACAATATTATTAAATGTGGAATCTGATAATTGGCCATTATAAATAAGAATCTTTCTATCCAATGCTTGATCGTATAGATTCAAAAGATCATCATGCACAAACCCTTCTAATTCTAAATTGATTGATTTTACACAATAATTTGCCAAACAAATAAAAATATTTTTCCGATCCCCTACACTCAACATTGCGGAATTTTCGAAAAACAAGTTTGATACTCTATTGAAAAGCATACAATCGCCTGATGTTTTTTGAAGCGAAAGTAGATCAAGGTAAATTTTAAAGCCTATGTGCTTCCTGCTAAACTCCGAATTACTCAACTCGAGAACAAGGCTCAAGAAATTTGGAGAATACTCCGCTGTCATAAACTCTTTCTTTGAGTAAAAAAATGTAATCAATCTGAGCTTTGAGTAGGCAAAATCCATATCCAAGTTCTCCATTACATCCATGAGCATCTCATGTTCTTCATCATTCTTCTTACCGACAAACTCCGGATGAAACAAAAGTCGCTCTCCAAGTTCCGCAATCAACCTATATCGATTTGGCCCCTTAACTTTTTCATCTTTCAGCTGTTCTGAGTTACGCTTTATCTCTTTATAAAAAAGATCATATAAACCAGGAGAGTCAAAAGCATCAATTAGTACATTCTTCTGAATAGATTCGTTATTACGAAGTGTTTCAATCTTCATAAACATCTCCAGCTTCTTATTAAGATCAGAAAGATAATCAGTTATACGTTTTCTGTTGTAGACAGTACCCGGAAATAAAAATGAGTCTAAATTCTGCTTGCTCAAATTTCCATTATCGAAAGATGGGTAATACTTGAACAAGTAAGAGGCAAATTCAAAGAGCTTCTTATTCGTATTTAGATAAGGAGAGTCTAAGAATTTCAAAAACAACTTATAGGTTTTCTTATCGAGCAAGGACAAGACCTTAAGTACTTTAGGTGTCTGCACTACTTTAGTATAGGTATGATCGTCAAGTAAAATCGTCATAATTAATTAGCTTGGTTTTAAGGATCAGTTATCTAGCAGAACAACTTGATCATCTAATAAACAACAAGATACATATTTAAATTCCAAATAATTAAAAATATGAAGGGGCAAAAAACAGCCTACAACCCCAGCAAACAAATAAATCCAGGCTAGTAACATGAAAAAATCTGATAGGTTAATTTTAGTTATTGTCCTACATATGCACTGTACAAATACTTAACTTAAGAATAGTTTGACGTGCGAATGAAACGAAAAACTAGTTAACCAACTATCTCTAGGGTGGTAAAATTTTACCACCCTAGATTCTTTAAAAACCAATCGGCAACAAAACCCTTATCTCACTGAAAACTAATAGGGTTCGAATTAAACCAACACAAACAAAACCGGCAATAAATATTTTTAATATTTCGCCAAATCTTATCATTGAAATAATTTAAAGCAATAGTTGCTTATTTAAGATTGTCACACAGGGGAGTGACAATCTTTTTTTGTCTATACACCAAAAACAATACAGTTGACTAATTACTCACCAAATTACTTATGCATCCCCACGACAAAAGACACTCCAGGAAAAACTATTAGATACTAACAAACAGCCAAAAACAAATTTTTATTTTTAATATTCAATGTAGATTATATCTATAGTATTGTATATTTTGGAATTTATCTTCAACTTATTAGAAATAGATAAAAGATAACGACTAAGCATAACGATTGCTTTTAAGGATTGCCATATCTGGGGGGAGTGGCAATCTCTTTTTTATCTAAAGGTCGAGGAGAGCAAAACACTAATCGATCTTAAATAGTAGATCCTAAAAATATACTAACTAAAACCTATCGGATAAGCTAAGCAATAGACTTTTGTCAATAAACAAAAAGAGTCAAATACTTAAAAAGCTAAAGATTTAATAGGAACAAGTAGAACAGTTGCTTTTTTTAAGATTGTCACACAGGGGGAGTGACAATCTTTTTTTTGCCTACACCAAAGCCCCCAAATCACTCAATATATAATATTCATTATTTATTTAATATAAATCACCCCAAATACTGAAGGGCAACCAAAAACAACAAACCATTGTATAACAACAGTTTAAACACAAATTACAAGATAAAAACAAAGGGGCAATAAGTTTAAAATGAATTTTTATACATATATGCAATGCTCTATATTACAAGTAGATAATGATAAGAGATTAAAGATTTTAACAAGTAGAACAGTTATTTTTAAGATTGCCACACAGGGGGAGTGGCAATCTTTTTTTTTGCCCTCATCCCAGCACTCAAATTACCCAACATATCACATCTATTATTTATTTAATATATTTTAGTACAAAAACAAGAGGTAGTAAAGACCAACAAACTATTGTAAAACAACAGGTTAAACACACATGATTATAAAAAACAGAGGGGCAATAAGTTTAAAATGAATTTTTATACATATATTTTTAATACCATCTTACAAGTAGATAATGATAAGAGATTAAAGATTTTAACAAGTAGAACAGTTATTTTTAAGATTGTCACACAGGGGGAGTGACAATCTTTTTTTTGCCTACCACCCACCTCCTGGAACTATATCATTATTTTATTCACAGAAACCGAACAACAAAGGGGCAAAAAAACAATCAAAACGCCTGTAAATATTATACTAAACATATTTATAAGCATAAATAACACGGGGCAAAGCTTACAAATTGAATTTTATTAACATATATTTTTACTCGTATATTAGAAGTAGATAATGATAAGAGATTAAAGATTTTAACAAGTAGAACAGTTGCTTTTTAAGATTGCCACACAGGGGGAGTGGCAATCTTTTTTTTTGCCCAAACCAAA
>JBELIG010000099.1:0-11487 GCA_042091035.1 Sphingobacteriales bacterium
AGCCGTGATCGTACAGAAGTTTCTTCTTTGAGCTCCTTTAAAAAAGACACATTGGTAAAGTATACCTTTTTATACCTTCGAAAGTAAAACAAATGAATAATCACCGGCACAAGAACTGCAGCGGTAGCAAACAAAAACAAAGGATGTAAAAATTGCATATATTTTGTCGATTGCGCTAATTAAGGAGTTTAGACCCTGAACGCTAAATATACAGCTTTAGAGCAAAAATGTTTCAATTTTAATTTTAGCTAAAAATAAAAAAAGCCCTTTTCTAGATCTTTAGATTACCTATATAGCATAACATCTCCAGAAAATCGTTCGATATACCCATTCTTATCAACCAGTTCAAGGTACCAGGTATAAACAGCAGCTTGGACCTCCTTCCCTAAGAACCTGCCATCCCAACCATCTTCAGTTTGGTTTAATTGAGCACTATCATTTGAAAACATTTCACCTCCCCATCTATCAAAAACCTTAAATGCCTGAACAGAAATATAGTCATCTGTAGCATAAACCATAAACTGATCATTATTTCCATCTCCATTCGGAGTAAAGATATTCGGTGTAAAAACAGCTCTATCGTCACGAACAAAGATTTGCAATTGATGTTCTACCACACAACCCTCCGTTGTAACAAGCTCGACCGAATAGAGTCTTTGTTCCTCTGGAAAAAGAATAGGCTCTAAACAATCGGTACAACTAATGTCAATATTGGGCGTCCATTGGATGTCTAAAATCTCTGCTTCGTCAAAATTGAGCTCAACCAGTACCTGATACGAATCACCCTCGTTGATCAATTTACTGCTTTCAATTCCAAGATCGAGTTGAGGAAGCGGCTTTACGGTAGCTTCTTGACTCAATTTACAGCCGTACATATCCTCTACCTCTATGAGGTAATCACCCGAATCCAAAAATTCAAAATCTGTTTGCTGATTTGGAGATACCATTTCATTTAAACTGTATATAAGAGGTTCTACGGAACCAATCACCTCATTTATCGCAATCGATCCATAAGGATCACTGCATATAGGCTGAAGAACTTCTACCTCCATAGATTTAAAATTATGGTCTATCAATTCTACACTCTCCTCAGACCTGCATCCATTGGAAGTATCCAGCAATTCTATCGTATAATCACCTTGTTGATCAAAAACCATAAGCTCCGCACCAGTGCCAATAATAGTACCTGAGGCATTGAACCAAAGTGCTTCAATGCGCTCGTCCAAAGATAGATCCACCTCAAGTATGGGCTGATGACAGTTTAATACATAAGAATCCTCCAATTGAACATTTGGGATCTGTGTATCTTCTTCTAATTCGTATACTGCCTCTGTGATACATCCATTTCCAACATTCTGTACCTGAAGATTATAGCTTGCTGCAAGATCTACGAGAATAACTGAATCAGTCGAAGGAGAAAGTATATTCCCACCGGGGCTCGTCCACGAATAAGCATAGTTTCCACTTCCAGCAATTGTAGGTTCAAGCCAAACATTGTCCATCAAACAAGTCAGCTTGCCACCTTCTATATCAATAAGCTCAGGAGCATTTAGATCTCCTTCTACCTCTATAAGCTCTATTGTTTTACATCCGTTTAAAGGATTGAGCACCTCTACTTGATAAGTAGAAGGTGTATTTACAAGTACAGAATACAGGTCGGTATATTCAAAATCCTCTAAATCAGGACTGGTCCAAAGTATTGAATAAAGCGTATTGTTATCCGTCTGAACATCAAGATCAATGGATTGATTATAACAAGTAAGTGTATCTATCCCATCAACTTGTACCAATGGATAATTGACATCTTCGAGCACTAAATAGGAGGATTCCCAAATACAATTGTTCTGGATATTGGTAACACTAACAGTATAAGATCCCGCTTCTTGTACCTGAATATAATATTGATCTATTCCTGAGGAAATACCTCCTGAAGGGCCAGACCAATTAAAAACAAGAGGATCACTCCCACTCAAGTCCAGTTCTAAATAAGTTTCAGTAGTTGAGCAATCCAAATTATCATATGGCTTTAAAGTCTGTACAGGAAGGATTGTATCCTCTTCGATTAATACTTGCACCACGTCATAACATCCATTGGACGTATCTGTAACCAATACCTCATATATACCTGCAGCACTTACCTCCACAAAGGAAGTATCAATACCACCTTCGATCACTCCATCAATCGTAGACCAAGCGTAAGTATAAGCATCCTCAGAAGAAAGCCCCGCTATGACTATTGAATCCAAGCAATTAATCACCGGTATTGGTAAGAGTTCTGTTGCAGGAACAGTTTCATCCAATTCGATTTCAAAACTTAATATGCTTTCACAAAAATTTTCTAAATCTAGTATACTAAGATTATATAAACCCGCTTCGGTTATGCTTGCAAGATAATTGTTAGAAGAATCAACACTCAAATTCACACTCGCCTCCCAATCTAAAACAAAGGATGGCCCACTACTTGAATTACTAGCATCTACAAGAACAAAATCCTCTGAACAAGCAATAACAAGATCAGAATCGAGTATAATCTCAGGAGCAATAGTGTCTGCTTCAACCTCTACAGTGAGTACAGAAATACAATTATTGTCAGGATTCTCTACCTCTACCAAATACTCCCCAGCAGTAAAGACCTCAATAGAAAGATCATCAATTGAAGTAAAAGATCCGCCGCTTGGACTAAACCAATTCAGTAATAAACCTGTGTAACCAGTTGTATCTAGCGTAATAATAGTTGACGATAAGGAACAGTTCAGCTGGTCTGGAGCATTAACATCTACGACCGGTGAAGCAGTATCTCCAAATATTTGAATAGTATCCGTGTCTATGCATCCGCTATTTATATCTGTAGCTTGTAATATATAATTCCCTGTTTGAGAAATCTCAGGATTTAAAGTTCCTTGACCAACATCTATGTTTTGCCCTTCCTGACCCAGCCATATGTATTGAAAATCGCCGCTTGTGGTATTTGTAGCATTCAATTGGATAGATCCAAGGGCACAATCCAAAAGCTCATCCTGAGCTTGAATATAAAGGTCTGGCGTATTATAATTCTCCACAAGATCAAATGAATAGCTATTTGTACAGCCATTCTGAATATGCTCTATTTCTAAACTTATACTCTCGGGGCCATATGCAATAAATAGTTCTTGTCCCGCTGAAGATAACATTGAATCTGAATAGGTCCAAGTATAAATGAGGTCATTAGAATTCCCTGAATAAGCAGTTTGGATAAGAACACTATCATTGATACAACTGAAAAAATCTGGTTCTTCAATAAGTAATTCTGGAATTTCATTATCCAAAATCACCTCGATAGACATTTCACTACTACAACCATTTTCCAAATCATCAATTTGCAGAGTATATATACCTGCTAGACCAACATCAACAGATAAACTATCTAAGACATTCATAATATTACCCGATTCGGATATCCAAGTATACCTATATTCTGGGCCGATATCTGAGCCAGCTGCATCAAGATTCACAAGAGTATCTATACAAGTCAAAGCTCCATCAGAAGCAAGCAATATATCTGGGTTGTCTATAATATCCTCTACGATCAAGTCAGATGCACTAATACATCCATTATTCGCATTTATAACAGATAAGGTATATAGCCCACCTATAGCTACTTCTGTATTTAGTTCGTCAAAAGAACCACTTATCACGCCATCAAAAGACGACCAAACATATTGAAAATCTCCGCCTACAGAGGAACCATCGCCATAGACCACAACTCCTCCATTGTAGCAATCTATCGTATCAAAAACAGCCGCATTCACAATTGGATACTCAAAATCCTCAAACACCTGAATGAATGATGAATCCACACAACCATTATTTATATTTTGGACCTGGACTTCATAAGTCCCTCCCACTCCGACGATAATATTATTTGAATAGGGATTGCCTGTAATTAGGCCATCCGACGTTTCCCACAAAAAATCATAAGAATTACTATTCAGTCCGGCAACCTCAAGATCACCAAAATTGTCCAAACAATTTAAAGTATCAATACCTACAAGATTTATGTTAGGTAAACCAAAGTCTCCATTCAGAGGAATAGTATCTGACAGTACGCAGCCCAAATCATTCGTTGCTACAACTATATATGAACCAACTCCTAAGCTATCTAATAGCACAGAGTTTTCTGTTTCAATGTTCCATTCATACGTATAAGGTTCACATTCGAAAGGTATCGTAATAATCCCACCACTTGAATCTATACAGTTTGGTTGTTGAGCAATATCCACCACAAAAGCGATTGGCGGATTTTGGGGCACAAAAATACTATCTGTAAATTCACAACCGGCAAAATCAGTTAAACTAACGGAATGATAACCCGACTCAAGTTCTACATTCAAGGTATCTGTACCGCCATTTTCCCAAACTATTGCATAAGGAGCGGTACCAGCATTTATCTGTAGACTTGCTGTACCATCATTACCACCATAACAGGTAACTACTGAGGATTCTAGATCTATAGAAAATGGACTAAGCAGTACATTTCGGCTCCCTGAAACAACACCTCCACAAGCATCACCCGATACATAATGCAAGGTATATTGACCTTCCCCAAGGACAGGTAGAAAAAATGGTGATTCAGTAATATTCTTAAGGGTATCTTGAAGTATTCCATTGTAGGAAAACAAAAGTTCATAAGGCCCGGGACCGTTAAATACAACTGGTAATTCTACAGTTTCTAAACTTCCACAACCTATGACAGTAGAAGGCTCCATTGTAGCTTGCACTTCATAAGTCTGCACGATATAATCCATAATCACCTCCGCTCCACAAGCATCTGAAAGTATCAACTGAACTATCCCTGATTCAGGATTAGGGTCGATAAATACAGGAAGTGTACTTCCTGTGCTCCAAAGATAGTATAGGGCCACAAAATCATTTGTTACCTGAGGACTTATAACTAAAGTATCTGAAGGGCAAATATAAATTGTATCTATCGACTCTATTGCAAGTGAGTCTAAAGGATCATTGACTGATATAGTTAAATCAGAGGACTGACAACCCGAGCAGAAAGGTTGAACAGAAACTAAAATACTCTCAATAGGCTCTGATAAGCCATCATTTATGATATTTAGAGGTATCAAGATCTTGTTATCCGATGCATCCATCGTGTTGAACATAAGTTCTTCAACCTCGATTTCATAATCAAAATCCTGCTGAGCCGAGCCAGACAAGGTGATCGAAAAATTGATATCATGCCCTATACTTAGCCCATTCCTTTGGATTAGAATGTAAGGAGATCCACAGCCCTCAAAGACATTATTATCAGAGTTTGGCGTAACAACCTCTATAGACATAGAATTAGAATTAGAATTACCTATAGCATAGCAGATAGGTAAAAACAATAGTAAGGCAAGGAGCTGAAGGCTCTTTTTTTGGTTTTTTATTTTCATAGCACACAGAGAGTCAATTAATCAGAGGGAGATTAAATAATTGTAAAAAGCTTATAAAGTACTACAAATATTGAGGATGGATTATGACCTTTTAGCATTGGATAATGAAAGGTCCCTAGTTCGTTCAAAGTCCAATTTAATGCCTAAAAAATTCCCTATAAGTTAAATCTTTTAAAAGGGTAGGCATATGACATTTTAGAAAATATAGCTCCTGTAGTTTTCATCCTTTTAAAAAAATAAAACGATTCAATTATAATAGAACTATCATCTTTTAACATGGATTAAATATAGATTATAAGTAGGTGAACTGTTAAAAATTACGCTTGAGCAGCTATATGACAATAAGGCAAAACGTTCTTTTCTAACTTGTTACCAATCGTTTAATACCTCAAACTTATTTAACCAAATGAAAAAGTCAATTTTATTGCCTGCCCTATTCGTTCTGTCTTCTATTTTCATAGTCAACCTTCAGGGGCAAGACTTAGAATATGGCGCTAAAGCAGGAGTCTCCTACTATTTCGGAGACCTAGCACCATCATCACACATATTCAGCTTTTCAACGCCAAGCCCCTCCGGTGGCATTTTTATTAAAAGGCAAATCAATGATTATTTTGCTTTACGGGGAGATGTATCTTATCTATTTCTAAAAGCAGATGATGCCAATGGAACTGCAGCATGGCGAGCAAATAGAAATCTAGATTTTGCTTCTCATGTATTTGAAGGAAGTATTACGATGGAGTTCATTCCATTTGAATTAAGATTAGGAAGAAATAATAATATACATCCATATCTCGGAATAGGTCTGGGTGTCTTTCATTTTGACCCTTATACCATTTATAATGGATCAGAGATTAAACTAAATCCCCTGAATACAGAAGGTCAAGGATTAGATGGATATGGTGATCCTTACGCCCTTACTCAAATTAATATACCTATGCGTTTAGGTATTCAGTTTAGTTTATCCTATGGCCTCAACATAGGCCTAGAAGTTAGTTACAGAGACTTATTTACGGATTATCTAGATGATGTAAGTGGATATTATGTGCCGAACACGCTTCTGGCAGAAGCCTATGGCCCTCTATCAGCAATTTTATCCGATAAGAGTCCAGGTATGGTTAATTCTACTGACACAGGCTCTGGGCTTAGCTCATTGCGAGGAGCTCCACAAACTGAAGATGGTTATGGAGATCTTGTGCTAACCATTAGCTATACAATAAGCAGAACACATATAGGGAGTGGCTTCTCAAGAAATAAAGTAAGTTGTCCAACTTTCTAAAAAAAAAGGCTGCCGTAAATGGCAGCCTTTTTTTTAATTACCCAAGAATACATCTCCTTTATAGAGTTCTATTCGTCCATCAAGCATTTCTACCTCGACTACGTATATATAAACCCCTTGATTTAATAGAGAACCATTCAATGTGCCATCCCAGGCATATTGTGGATCATTGGGCTGGAAGTCCGTTTGACTAAACATCAATTCTCCCCATCGATCATAAATATCAAATCGTTTAACCTGACTAATATTTGTAACATCAGCTTGTATCATTAGCACCTCATTGACACCATCCGAGTTTGGTGTGAAAGTATTTGCAATAAATACCTTAGCGGACTTATCGACAAGCACAGTTACTGTAGCCCCTGCCTCACAACCACTAGCACTTATAAGTTCTAAGAAGTAAGTGGTACTCGTTTGTGTGTTCACAATTGGATCCAAACAATCTACACAGCTCAATCCAGTTGGAGGACTCCACATTATAGAGCTGATTGAAGATAGAGGATAACTAGGATCCGCTATAATTTGCCCCTGTTGTCCTTCTGTGTATGCTATAATGGTATCCAAAACTAACACATCAAATACGGGTGGTTCAGTTAAGGAAACTGGTGTTACTGCTGTTTCACATCCATTGAAATCTTGAGCTACAACCTGATAATCACCTATATTAAGGAAACCAAAATCAGCAGATGAACTGAAATTCTGTCCATTGTCAATAGAATATACATAAGGTGGTGTACCTCCTGATACTTCTGTTATATTTAATGATCCAAAATAACCCGCACATTCAGGATCTACGGTCTGTAAAGACAAGGTTGGTGGTGCATCAAATAGAACCATAACCGTATCTAAGCTCTCACAGCCATTTATAGTATTTTGAACAGACAAAGAATAGGTACCTCCAATATCAATGGTAGGTGTTAATGTGGTCGAGCCACCTATTATATTACCATTGAGTGCACTCCATAATATCTGAAGATCAGTGGCAGACCCAACAATAGAACCTTGTAGATCTGTTGTCGATACACCACATGGCAAGTCAATATCCGAACCAGCAGAAATATCAGGGAATTCAAAGTCACTTGAAATATCAACGGAAGCTGTATTTTCACAGCCATTATCTGAATCCGTTAGGCTCAACACGTATTGTCCTTCAGAATCAACGAGCGGAGATAATGTTGTGTTACCACCTATTATATTTCCATCAGTTGTAGTCCATTGAATAACAAACTGTGGTTCTAAAGATGTAGAAGAACCATCAATTGTAACTATTGGATTATTACAATCAAGCGTTTGAGGACTTAGAGGACTTATTACAGGTATATCTTGATCTAGCAGAACTTCTACTGTATCTAAACTCACACAGTCATTTATAATATCTGTTACCTCAATTATGTATATCCCCGCAGAACTAATAACTGGATTAATTGTATTTGCACCAGTATCAATCGTACCATTTTGACTTGTCCAAGAAATATTACTTTGTCCACTATTTGTTGTAACACTACCCTGTGCCGTGAAGACAATATCAGTACATGTTATTGTACCTCCAGCTCCTGCATCTACCGTCGGAAGTACAATATCCTGTAATACATCAATTTGATCCTGTGCCTGACATCCATTAATATCATTAACAAACTGAAGAACATAAGATCCTGGAGCATCTACAATTGGGTTACTCGTATCATCCCCTGATACTATATTACCAGTTGCTGTTGTCCAACTATACGTTACATTATCAATCACACTTGAATTGACACTCAATAAAGCTTCAGAAACAGTACAATTAAGAATATCTGGGATTTCAGTACTTAAGACAGGAGTAATAGTATCTAGCGTTACGAAAACCAAGTCACTATCCTTACAACCATTGATATTATTCGTCACCAATAATTGATATACACCATCAAGGTCTACATTAATATCTAATTGATCCTGTCCTGTAATTGGGTTCCCATCCAAACTACTCCAAAGGTATTCGAAGTCTATGCCAGCACTTGATCCTAAACCTGATAACTGAGCAGTCGCTTGAATACAATTAATTGTATCATTTTGACCAGCTTCTACAATCGGAGAAACAATCTGTTCATCTACTATAACTTGTGCTAGATTAGTACAAGCATTTTCCGTATTTGTAACAAGCAGATCATAGGTACCCGGAGCATCAATAGTTGGATTCAATGTGTTTTGTTGATTCACAATATTACCATCCAAAGTTGTCCATAAATAAGCAAATTCTGCACCTGTAGAAGATGCACTTCCATCTAAGGCCTGTTCCGTAAGATTACAGTCTAGTATTTGTGCAAATCCTGCATCTGCACTTGGAGCTATCACATCTTGAGTCACTTCAACAGTACTTGTTGCGGTACATCCATTAAATGAATCCAATACCTGCAGCGTATACGTACCTACTTGATCTGCAGTTGCATTCAGTACATTTGTACCTGAAGATATATTACCATTAGCAGTTGTCCAGGTATAAACATAAGTTGGTGCAGGATTTGGTCCTACATCACCAAGAAGATCAACTTCAAAAGTTCCACAATCAATAGTATCTGGCATTGCTATAGAAGATACCGGAGCTGTAAGATCCTGTGTTACAGAAACTGAAGTAGTTTCTATACAAGCGTTTGAGAGATCTTCGACCTGTAATAGATAATCACCAGGCTGATCTACTTGTACTAACAAGGTATTTTGACCGGAAACTATATTTCCGTTAGCCGTTGACCAAGTATAAGCAAAATTACCACTTGATGAACTGCCTACTCCGTCTATATCTACTAAAAGGTTGCTACAGCTTAAAAAGTCAGCTACTTGAGCATCTGCTGTTGGAAGATTAAGATTACCAAATACATCAATAACCAATGAATCAATACAACCATTTAAATCATTTTGAACAGATAAGGTATAAGGAGCAGCTCCACTCACTGTTGGATTCAAGGTATTTGTATCACTATCCAAAGAACCGGCAGAATTGGTTGCCCAAGTAATTGTAAATGGATTACCTTGAGCATCTACAGCTGCTGATAAGGTAACAGATGGTTGAGGGCAACTTATCGAATCCGGTTCTAGCGCTGTAATTATAGGTTTATCCAAATCCTCCGTCACATCAATTGTTTCTGTATTTGTACAACCATTTGATTGATCTGAGACCAACACTTCATAGGTACCTGCACTGGATACATCTACAGACAGTCCTGTATTAGAACCCGCTATGGTACCACCAGCAGTTGCTGTCCAATCGACATTTACTAAACCGCTAGAATTAACAGTCGCATCTACAGCGATCGTAGGATTGAAACAATCTACCAACGATGTACTATTTAAAGTAATATTAGGAGTTACAATATCCTGCGTTACGGAAACAATGGTTGTATCCAAACATTCGTTGGAAAGATCTTCTACTATTAATGAGTAATCACCAGGCTGATCTACTTGCACCAGCAAGGAGTTCTGTCCGGAAACAATATTACCGGTAGGTGTTGACCAGGTATATCCAAATGTACCTCCTGATGAACTACCTAAACCATCTATATCCACCAATAAAACATTACAGTCCAAAGATCCTGTCGCTTGCGCAGTCGCTGTTGGAAGATTAAGATCTCCAAGTACATCAACAGTCAATGAATCTTCACAACCGTTGATATCGTTTAGGACAGACAAGGTATATGGTGCAGCGCCACTTACTGTTGGAGCAAGTGTATTTGCATCACTATCTATTGAGCCAGCAGCATTCGTCGACCATGTAAAGGTAAACGGATCGCCTTGAGCATCTACTGATGCAGATAAAGTCACAGTTGGTTGAGGACAAGTAATTGAAGCCGGCGTTAGAGCAGATAATATTGGAGTATCCAAATCCGCTGTAACGTTAACTGTTTCTGTACTTGTACAGCCATTAGACTGATCTGAAACAAGCACTTCATAAGTACCTGCACTGGATACATTTACAGAAAGACCTGTATTTGCTCCTTCGATCACCCCTCCTGCTGTCGCTGTCCAAAGAGCATCTACTGTGCCACTAGCGTTTACTGTTGCATCCACTGGAATAATAGGATTGAAACAGTCTATCAAAGAAGTACTGCTCAATGTAACACTAGGTGCAACAATATCTTGTGTAACAGAGACTGTTGTTGTATCCATACATTCATTAGAAAGATCTTCTACTATTAACGAGTAATCGCCAGGCTGATCTACTTGTACCAACAAAGAGTTCTGTCCGGAAACAATATTACCGGTAGGTGTTGACCAGGTATATCCAAATGTACCTCCTGATGAACTACCTAAACCATCTATATCCACCAATAAAACATTACAGTCCAAAGATCCTGTCGCTTGCGCAGTCGCTGTTGGAAGATTAAGATCTCCAAGTACATCAACAGTCAATGAATCTTCACAACCGTTGATATCGTTTAGGACAGACAAGGTATATGGTGCAGCGCCACTTACTGTTGGAGCAAGTGTATTTGCATCACTATCTATTGAGCCAGCAGCATTCGTCGACCATGTAAAGGTAAACGGATCGCCTTGAGCATCTACTGATGCAGATAAGCTTATACTTGGCTGCGGACATGAAATAGAATCCGGCGTTATAGCGGATAATACTGGTGCATCTAAATCTGATAAAACGTTTATTGTTTCAGTACTTGCACAGCCATTAGATTGATCTGAAATCAGAATTTCATAGCTACCCGCACTAGATACGTTAACAGAAAGTCCTGTATTTGCACCTTCTATTACTCCACCTGACGTTGCTGTCCAAATTGAATTTATACTGCCACTTGCATTGACAGT
>JBELIG010000100.1:0-11444 GCA_042091035.1 Sphingobacteriales bacterium
TAGAGCGGCGGACTGTTAATCCGTAGGTCGTAGGTTCGAGCCCTACCTGAGGCGCAAGAAAGGCTTTCCAATTTGGAAAGCCTTTTTCAGTATAACGAACAATTGTAAATCCTACCTACTAGTTTTGAATCATCAATCGTTGATGAATCACTGTATTATCCAAAGATTCCAATTGCAAAAAATAAAGTCCTGCATCCAAGGCTTCTAAATTCACCTCTTTTTCATTGAGAAGTGCACACTGTAAGACAAGCTTTCCTTCAGGGGTTCGGATGCTAAGATTTCCACTTTTACGATTATAAAACTGCAGCTTACCTGAATTTGGATTTGGATAAAATGCATGTTGCATCCTTTCTCGCTCTGCCATCAGCCGCTCCATTCTTGAATATTTTAAATCACCATTAGCACCCACTATTTTTAATCTGTAGTACACGGATGCTGATCCAGAATCATCATCTACATAAGAATCACCGCAAGTACCCGTGCATTGAACTGAAATACTCGATAGCGAAGACCAAGAGATTCCGTCCAAACTCTTCTCTGGATATATCGTATATGGATCACCGTTACTCTCTAGATTCCACTCTAGAACATTCGACTTAGACCTAAGGTCATAAAAGGCATCAAAATTGAGCAACGAAATAAACAAAGGCATATTGACAGAGCCAATTATGGCATACGAAATAGAATTGGGATCAAAATCAATATCCGAAGAATAGGACCCTTCACTCAAAGCCATATCGTATTCTGTATCAGAATCTGTAAATAAGGTATCTGAAGAGACGATCATTTTTATAGTACCCTCAAGTGAATGATCAATTATTGAGGAGTCAATGGAAAAGGAGACTGATCCAATATGGCCGTTTTCATGAAAAGCAAAAGTCGGCTTTAATCTTAGCGAAAGATTACTCGGCATATTCGCTACACTATTCTCTAGTCCTAAATTGGACTGACCCACAAAAAACATTTCTCCGTTTTCAACACCCGAATTCAGAGCGATAGACATCCCATTCTCACCTTTTACTTCTAGATAAGAATCTTCATTATACTTACCGGCACCTACCACATTAAGACCATATTCAGACGACAGCCCTTCGTCAAAGTAATCTTGATAGGCAAGTGAAATATCATATTTGGCGGAAAAGGAATTAAATAATCGGATACGCTCAAAATCATTGAGGATTCGCCCAAAAGCTACGACATCTCCAAGATTTGTTTCTGCATAGATATTGGACTCTCGATTTTGCCCAAGTTTAACGGTATAGAGTTTCTTCATCTCAGCAACAAGACTACTTTCGTTATCTATATACTGCCCATCAAGGTAAACAGACATATTATAATCATCGACTTCAAGGTAGTAAATATGCCAATCTTCATCTGGCGTAGATTCTATTTTAATATTAGTAGATATTCCACCAAAGCCATTATACACTCGAATACTACCGCCTTTATAAGCAAGCTGCCAACTGTAATCGTTAGAAGTAGGATGGCCTGCAAAGATTGCGGAGTGGCTAGTATCTAACTCAGTATATCGAAAAACCATCAACACTGACATCTTGGTGTTGATAAGGTCATCAAATTCTTCTGCCTCTAAAAAGTCATCTATACCATCAAATTCAACATAAGATGAACGACCTTTAGTGTCAAGAGCGTAGAAAGGTCTTCGGGCCGCATTAGCCTGCTCCAACAATATACCTGGTAAACCATCAGATGAATCTAACAAATGACTCGCTCTGCTTCTCCAAGAAGTAATGTATCCACTAGAATCAGACAAACCATATTCTGGACTGAACCAGAAAAGTAAATCTTCATCGTCGAGATCACAAATGCCTGCAGGACCTACCTGAGCATCTAGCATAATAGAAATGCATAGGAAAAAAAAGGGGTAAATAAGTTTCATGGACTAGGGATTATACGTTCAGTGTTATTGTCAGTATTAGCCCAAGGTAAGAGTGCTAAATTAAACCCTTTAAGAGGTTACAGAATGTTGGTTCAACGACAAAGCCTGAAATGACTTTGACATAGTTTTTTAACATATAAAAAAGCCTCAGTCCATATAAGACTGAGGCTTTTTAGTTAAATGTCCTCAAGAAGTAGGTCCACGGCCTTCTTCAATTGTTCATCTAGTCCTTTAGATTTTGAGTCTGGCGTATTATGCAGGATCACATCTGGCACAGCTGGCCCATGTTCCATATTCTCACCCGTTGATTTTACATACCAAGCTCTAAATGGCATACGAACATAAGAGCCATCAATCAAGCCTTTACCACCTGTAGAGATCACAGCTCCAAAAGTAGGCACTCCTACCAGCTTACCATGTCCTAATGCCTTGAAGGCATGTGAGAAAATCTCAGCATTAGAATAAGAGTTCTGATTACATAAAGCAATAGAAGGACGTGTCCAACTCGAAAGTGGTAGTCTTTCTCCATACGGATAGTTGTCAGCAAATCGCTTGTTATCTTTTTCCAGGTTATCTGTAGCACCACGTGGAACTGTGTAGGAGTGCTGACGTACATTCAATACAGCCATCATCATATCTGTAGTCCATCCACCACCATTGAATCGAACGTCGATTACAATACCGTCTTTACCGTAACCGGAAGCCATTAGCTCACGTTCAAAGTTTTCAAAACTTGGCCAGTTCATTCCACGAATATGTATATATCCTAACTTACCATCCGAATATTCTTCTGTCAACTTTCTTCTTTCACTCACCCATGCATCGTAAAGCACCGTTCGCAAAGAAGACACAGGAGTAATGAGTACTTCTCGAGCTGCTCCGCTCTTATCAACAACCTCAAGAAGAACCTTTGTCGTTGCAAGATCTTGCAAATGCATATAAAAATTCGAGGAAGCGGAAACGCGCTTGCCATTAACGGAAAGAATCAAATCACCGTTGTCCAATTTGGACTCTTTACGATCCGCGGGGCTACCTGGTACAACATTAACAACTCTATACCCTGCTTCTTCAGCTTCCAATTCAGCACCTATCAAACCTGTTCGTTCTCGTTGTGTTTCCTCTGGATTTGATCCATTCATACCCATGTGGGAAGCATCAAGCTGACCAATCATCTCATTGAACTGAAGCCTAAATTCCTGCTGAGTAGATGCAGCAAGAGCCCTTGGTCTGTATTTTTTTCTTAATGCTGCAAAGTCTTGACCATGAAATTGTGGATCATAAAATCCATCATTTAATGCTCTCCATGCTTCATCAAAAATCTGACCACGTTCTTCATATTTAAGAACATCCATCTTCGCTGTAAAAGCAATTTTATCGCCTTTAGATCCTTTATCAGATTTATAAATATTCCCTCTGTTTAGGTAATAATATTTGTTCGAAGAACGGTCATAACTCAAACCGTAAATATTACCCGATTTATTCAGTTCTTTGAGATCACTTCCATCCCATTTAATAGACATAAGCACCGATTTACCCCCAGCGCCTGCGCGTCCTCTACCATTAGTAGTAAACAAGAAGGTCTCTCCATCTTTGGAGATGGTAAGATTGCGTTCATTTCCAGCAAGACTAGTTACTTGCACCAATCTTCGATAGATATTATCCAAATCAATGTCTACAACTATACTATCTGACTTCTTTTGTTCGGAATCCTTCATATCCCATTCAGCATCTGTTCGCTCCCAATCTTCCTTTTTCAACCAGGCAAACCACAAATCTGAGTCACCATTGTTTCGGATAGATTCAAAGCCAAGTTTTGTCCCGTCTGGACTCCATACTGGATTTGAATCAGAACGTGGATGCATAGAAATATTTATAGGTGATCCTGAGCCATCTGCCTTATGAATATAAATCTCGCTGTTGAAGTCAAGATCAGCTTTTGAATATGCTAGCCACTTGCTATCCGGGCTCCAATTTATTCCAGATGGCGTTGCCCAAGAATCTAATAATACAAGTTCATTCTGTATTCCTGTTGAATCTGAAATATCAGCTACACTCATCTTTCCTCTACCATCCCTAAGTACAACTTTTGTTCGGTCAGGAGAAAGAATAAAAGAGGCCATATCATCATCGGTATCTCTTATCTTTTTTATGTCAACCTTGTAGCTCTTTAACAAGTTGGTTCTGCTTGTATCGGAAGAAAATGCCATATATAAATCGCGTTCGCCAGATCTGTCTGAAAGAAAAAGCAAGGTCGAATCATTTAACCATTCTGCATTCTGATCTCTGAAAGGACTACTCGAAATATTTTTAGTGATCTTGTTCTCTTTGTCATTTTCAAAAATAAAAACCTCACCCCTAATCGTAGCTGCCATCTTTTTTCCATCAGGAGAAATAGCATACTCGCCTAAACCATTTCTAAACGTCTTATGCTCATAGCTATCATACCTGCTATCTTTAGGAAGGTCTAAGTCTACAAGTGTGCCCTTACCCCCTTTCTTCAAATCCATCAATCTCAATTCATCAGCAAGCTCTATGATAGCATACTTACCATTATCTGAAACATTGAAATAGCGAATTCCATCTTCCTTGAAAGAACTCACCTTTTGAAGCTCAGCGCTTTTACCCGAAGCCCAATTTTTTCCATAAATATTGTACTTTCCATTGCGGGCACTCAAAAAATAAAGCATACCATCAGATGTCCAGTTAGGCATAATATCCTGTCCTTCATCCTTTGTCAGCTGCTCATAAGTATCTTCCTTCGTATCATAAATCCAAATATCCCGTTGAGCAGGACCGCGGTAAGCTTCACGCTGTATTCTACAAGAACCTCGCTCGATAGCAACATAGCGACCATCTGAAGATGCGCTTGGATTATAACCCAAACCTGCCATAAAGCGCTCTGGAGTCGCAGAATTTTTCCTTAAAATCTGAACCTCAGGTTCACGCTCAACATGTACATTTAGTCGTCTGGAATTAAATAGAATATTCCCATTTTGATCATAACGACCATTGATGTCGTAAGTACTATGGAAGGTTAGCCGAACTACGTCGCCTGAGGCAGATAGCTCATATAAATCATTATTTCCAAATCGATTTCCGACAAAAAGAATCTTTTGCCCATCTGGACTAAATTGAGGATTGGATTCATACGCTTCGTGCACAGTCATACGCCTAGCATCACTTCCATCAGATTTTGCAACCCAAATATCCCCTTGGTAAGAAAAGGCAATCTTGCTTCCATCCGGAGATATAGCAGGTGTTCTCACCCAATTTTTTTGTGCCGATACTAACTGACCTATAAAGAGGCAAAGCATCAAGCTTGATATTAACTTTAAAGTAGAATTCATATAAAATGGTTAAATTATTTCATTTCTTTTCGAAACTCAGCATCGTGATTTACACGTCCTGGATCCGGCCTTAACAGATATTCTTCCCTTTTATCCATGGCTTCCTGTCCTATTGGATGCCGCTTACCAAAAATAACTTTATAAGACTCTTTTGACATAGAATCATTGTGGATAATAGATTTGCAGTATTGATGTAAATGTAATTCCTGTAGCCAAAAAAACGGGATTAGTAAACCTGCAAAAACAAATTTTGACCAATATCTTAATCGACTCCACTCTATAAGAGCTGCCAACGGAAATATTAATAAAGCAAGACTCTCCACGAATGGCCGCATGCTAAAGCCTCCGCCATACCACCAACAGCCCCAAGAACTCACTATGTATAATTGAATGATAACATATGTAGTAACCGCTAAAAAACCTGCCTTGAAAAAGCGCTTCAAAAAGAATAATCCTAAAAAAGCAAAGCCAACAAGAGGTGTGTAAATCAAAAGCCCTTTACGAAATGAAAAAAAGAGTTTGCCAATCAAAGGATCGCCAAAGAAGAAGCGTTCATTGCCATATGAATCTATCCAAAATGACCCCAATACCGCTTTGTAATAAAGCAGCTGTGGCAGAAATACCAGGAAGGTAAGTCCTATTGCACCAAAAATAAATAATCGATTGGACCAAAAGGATAAAAATCGCGCTTTTAAATTCGCTCTACTTTCTATGCCCCATAAGACTGGAATTATGAATACAATCGCATTTGGAATCCTTGTCAACAATACAAATCCTGCGCAGACTCCCATCAACAATAAATAACGCCCTCTTTGTGTTCGGTAATACTGGTCCGAAAGCATTATTAGACAAGAAAAAACAAAGAAAGAATAGGCATGAGACATCAAAGGTTCATGGGTGGTATAAAAGATTAAATTAGTTCCTAATGCAATAACCCCCAAACTAAAAAAGACTGTCCAGTTGGAAAAATACCTAGACAAAACATTCCTCAAAATTAAAAGTCCCAAAGTAACGTAGAACAATACACTTAAAAAAACTGCCCTTCGATAAGGCTTTGTAAATCCATTCTGAGCATCTCCATTCAAACCAGCCACAAGATGTCCTCCTAAAAAAAATGGAGCCTGTAAAACACTTACCCCTACTGGATATTTATTAAAACTAACTCCATTGACCTCTTTCAAAAACTGAGCCGATCTCATTCCATTGGAATCAAAAAAACTAAAGGTCCAATCTTGATTATAAATAAAGACAGCAGGTAGATAACTGTAGTAACCCGCTTGATCATATTGAAAGTAATGAACCTTCCTATCAACAGCCTTTTGATTGTCTACCATCTTGAAACAAAAGACTATAAAAAGAACTGGAACCAGAAAAGTTATTAATCGGTTTGGCATGTATTTGTTTTTAAACCCTTCAAAAATAACAAACCCAAACAAATTCATTGGCTTAGTTTACATAAAATTATGCACTCATTTTAATCTCAGTTAAGCTTACACTAAAGAAAATCAAACAAGAATCCGATATTTTAAATAAAATCTAACAAAAAGGCATTATTTTTAGATATTGACAAAAAAAACAACAAAACAATTAAATATTTTTCAAGTCTTCGCCAAGATGCTTAATTTTACATTCTGAAAATAAACTACTAAAGCATGTTAGTAAGTAAAAAGCCAGTCAGTATTCACGGAAGGCACGCATCTATTCTAGATACTGTTGGAAACACTCCATTGGTTCGCCTGAATAGAATTTGCAAAGATCTTCCTTGTACAGTATACGCAAAGATAGAATCATTCAATCCTGGCTTAAGTGCGAAGGATAGAATAGCTATTCATACAATAGAAGCCGCAGAGGAAAGAGGGGTTATCAAACCAGGCGGGACTATCATAGAATCTACATCAGGTAACACAGGCTTCAGCGTTGCTATGACCTGTGCTGTAAAAGGGTACAAATGTATACTTACTGCTCCTGAAAAAATATCAACAGAAAAAAGACAGGCCTTGAAGGCAATTGGCGCTGAACTTATCATTTGTCCAACAAATGTTAAATCGGATGATCCAAAGTCTTACTATTCTGTGGCAAAACGCCTAGAGAATGAAATAGAAAATTCGTTCTATATCAATCAATATTACAATACAGATAATTATAAGGCTCATTACGCAAGTACAGGACCTGAGGTTTGGAATCAAACCCAAGGACAGGTTACCCATTATATTGCGGCTTGTGGAACAGGTGGAACACTATGCGGCACTGGTTCTTACTTGAAAGACCAAAACCCATTGATCAAGGTCATTGGTGTTGATGCATATGGATCTGTTTTGAAAAAATACCACGAAACTGGAGAATTTGATCCAGAAGAAATTTATCCTTACAAACTCGAGGCCGTCGGAAAAAACATCATCCCAGACAATGTATTGTTTGATCGAGTAGATGAATTTGTAAAAGTAAAAGACGATGAAGCTGCAATGATGGCAAGAAAATTGGCATCAGCAGAAGGTATCCTAGTTGGATATTCTGCAGGTGCTGCGCTAAAAGGCCTCATGCAATGTGCAGACCAACTCTCCGAAGACGATGTGGTTGTCGTTTTATTCTCAGACCACGGAAGTAAATACTTCGGAAAAATATTTAATGACTCCTGGATGGAAGAACAGGGATTCATGTAATAAAAAAGCTCCTTTAAAAAAGGAGCTTTTTTATTTTAAAGCCTACCGACACTAAAGTATTATAATATTTGTGTAAAGTCTCACACAAACTAAAAGCACTCTTTCATAAAATTATAAGCAGTAGTAGCTTGGTTTGTAGAATAATTACTTATTTTTACACTTGATTTTTTTCAGTAGACTGAAGTCTACATAACTGAGAATTACCGAACTAAGTTTATGTACCTTTTATTCAAACCATTCAAGGTCAGGACTTAATAACTTTATTGCTATGGATTTGTTCGAAAAGATTAGAAAAAATAGAGGACCGCTAGGGAAATTTGCGGACGTCGCTGAGGGATATTACATTTTTCCAAAATTAGAAGGGGAATTGTCTAATCGTATGCACTTCAACGGGAAAGAAGTTGTTTGTTGGAGTATCAACAATTACTTAGGTTTAGGAAACCACCCTGAGATTAGAAAGGTAGACGGTGAAGCTGCTGCTGAATTTGGTATTGCTTACCCAATGGGAGCAAGAATGATGTCTGGTAATACTGACCTGCACGGTTTACTTGAAACGCAATTAGCTGACTTCGTTAAAAAAGAAACAGCTGTACTTGTAAACTTCGGTTACCAAGGAATTATGTCTGCTATCGACGCACTTCTTGATCGTCAAGATGTAGTTGTATACGATTCAGAAAGTCATGCTTGTATCGTCGATGGTGTTCGTATGCATCATGGTAAGCGATTCGCTTTTGAGCACAACAACATGGAAAGCCTTGAGAAAAATCTTGAGCGCGCAACTGCTATGATCGAAAAGACTGGTGGTTCTATACTTGTAATCTCTGAAGGTGTATTCGGAATGCGAGGTGATCAAGGAAAATTAAGAGAAATAGTTGACCTTAAAGATAAATTTGAATTCAGACTTCTTGTAGATGATGCGCATGGATTCGGAACACTTGGTGAGACAGGTGCTGGTGCTGGTGAAGAGCAAGGTGTTCAAGATGACATAGATATCTACTTCTCAACATTTGCAAAATCAATGGCGAGCTTCGGTGCTTTCCTTGCAGGTGACAAGAATGTAATCGAATTCCTTAAGTATAATATGAGATCGCAAATGTTTGCCAAATCATTGGCAATGCCAGTAGTAAAAGGTAACATTAAGCGTCTTGAAATGTTGAGAACTCAACCTGAGTTCAAAGCAAATCTTTGGAAAAATGTTGATGCACTTCAATCTGCCCTTAAAGCAGAAGGCTTTGATATCGGTAACACAAACTCATGTGTAACTCCAGTATATCTTGAAGGTGATGAAATGCATGCAATGGTATTAGTTAAGGATCTTAGAGAGAATCACGGTATTTTCTGTTCGATCGTAACGTATCCAGTAATTCCTAAAGGTATGATCCTGCTTCGTCTAATTCCAACTGCTGTGCATAATCAGGAGGATATCGACAGAACGCTTGTAGCCTTCAAAGACATTAAGCAAAAGCTAGAGTCTGGAGCGTATGACAGCGTAATCCAACAGAGCTAGGCTTTACTATTTAAAAAATACTAAAAGCGATACCCACCACAGTATCGCTTTTTTAATTATTGACCAATGAGTTTACCATTAATTTCTGGTATCCAGCAAATGGGGATAGGTATCCCAAATGTTCAAGAAGCATTTGATTGGTATAGAAAAACCCTAAAAGTAGATATCAAAATGTTCGAGGAAGCTGCGGAGGCAAAACTAATGCTTCCCTACACCGCCAACCAACCTCAATCAAGACATGCTATTCTTGCCTTAAGCGGACAAGGAGGCGGTGGCCTTGAAATCTGGCAATATGTAGGAAGAACACCCCAACCAGCAGCCTTTGAAATTCAACTTGGAGACCTAGGGCTTAACATCAACAAATTTAAATGTACAGATGTAGATAAGGCTTATGCAGATCTTGATGCTAAAGGCGTAGACCTTTTAGGATCAGTTTCCATGAATACAAATGGCAAAAAGCACTTTTTCGCAAAAGACCCCTATGGCAACATTTTTGAGGCTGTAGAATCTGATAACTGGTTTAGAAGAAATGGCGACTACTTCGGTGGTTCCTACGGTTGCATAATCGGTGTGAGCGACATGGAAAAATCCTTGAAATTTTACAAGGAAATACTTGGCTATGACACTATCCTTAGTGACGACACCAATGATTTTGAAGACCTTAAGCCATTAGCATCTGGAGATAAAAAATATCGTCGTGTATTGCTTGCGCATAGCCAGGAAAGACAGGGCCCATTCTCAAATATGCTTGGCCAATCCCAAATTGAATTGGTACAAGCTCTAGATCGAACACCACAGTTAATCTTCAAAGACAGGCTTTGGGGAGACTTGGGATATATCCATTTATGCTTTGACATAAAGGGCATGTCTGAACTACGTGACAAATGCGCCAAACTAGGCCATCCTTTTACGGTAGATAGTTCAGCAGCAATGGATTCATTTGACATGGGAGAAGCTGCTGGAAACTTTGCATATATCGAAGATCCAGACGGAGCACTTATAGAATTTGTGGAGACCCACAAAATTCCAATCGCAAAAAAAATTGGTTGGTTTCTCGATCTAAGAAAAAGAAAACCTTCAAAAGCATTACCGAATTGGATGCTTAAATTACTAGCAATGAATCGAGTAAAAGATTAAAAAGTTGGCTGCATAGCCAACTTTTTTTATTTTATTCCAACCCTTTAATCGCATTCAACGTCATTAGGGTGAATAGGAATTTATGAAATTCAACGATCAAAGCACATTAGAGGAACTTATAGAAGGTTGCATCCGCAAGGATCGACTTGCTCAGAAGTATCTATACAAGCAAATGTATAGCTCTATGTTTGCCGTTGCGTTACGCTATTCAAAAGATGAGGATATGGCAACATTCATCCTTAATAACAGCTTCCTAAAAGTCTTTACTAAAATTGAAAGCCACAATAGGGAACATAGCTTCTATGGATGGGTTAAAAGAATAGTGGTCAACTCCGCGCTTGATGAAATAAGAAAGAATAAGAAACATAGTAATCAACTTCAAATAGAAGAAATTCAAGAACCAGCACTTACAGAAAATGTATTAGATAAGCTAAAAGCAGAGGATCTTTTAAAGGCTATACAAACACTACCTGGATTGACTAATGTAGTTTTCAATCTTTATACAATAGAAGGTTACAAACACCATGAGATAGCAAAAAAACTATCTATTCCTGAAGGCACTTCAAAATGGCATGTTTCACAGGGAAGAAAATTGTTGAAGAAAAAACTAGCATATTATTTGACTGAAACTAATAGGGGATGAAAAAAGGAGGGAATTCAAACATAGAACGAAAATTAGCAGATCTCAACTATCCTTTTTCTGAAGATAGCTGGAATAAGATGGAAATGCTCCTTAATGAAGAAGAGGATAAAGCCACTGGTGGCCTAGCTCCTTCTCAAAATGGAATATCAGGACAGGGTATTTTTAGATCCCTTGGGATCATTGCTGTACTTGTAGTAGCTACTTTAGGCACTTCAAATACAATAAAACTTGACAGCCTAAGCTTAAATACAAA
>JBELIG010000101.1:0-11377 GCA_042091035.1 Sphingobacteriales bacterium
AAATCAAGTAAAACATCCAAAACTCACTAGTCAGAAAATAACCAATGCGATTAAAAACCCTTGAAATAAAAGGATTTAAAAGTTTTGCAAACGAAACAATCATTCATTTTGATGAAGATGTAATTGGTATTGTTGGACCCAATGGATCAGGAAAATCTAATATTGTAGATGCTGTTAGGTGGGTTCTCGGTGAACAAAAAAGTCGGGAATTACGATTAGATACCATGTCCTCTGTTATTTTCAATGGGACGAAAAAGAAACGTCAGGGTGGCCTTGCTCAGGTTACACTGACCTTCGAAAACACTAAAAATGTCCTTCCCACAGATTACCAAGCTGTAAGTATCTCCAGGATATTATACCGAAGTGGAGAAAGTGAGTACAGACTTAATGGAATTACTTGTAGACTTAAAGATATTACCTCCCTATTCCTTGACACAGGTATTGGATCTAATTCCTATGCAATCATTGCCCTAGGGATGGTTGATGATATACTCAGTGACAAAGAGAATGCTAGAAGAAAAATGTTTGAGCAAGCGTCAGGTATATCAAAATATAAAATCCGCAAAAGAGAGACGCTCAATAAACTAAAAAATACGAGTGAAGATTTAGAACGAATAGAGGATTTACTTCACGAAATAGAGTCCAACCTCAATACACTAGAAAAACAAGCTAAACGAACAAAGAAATACTTCGAATACAAAGAACGCTACAAGGAGTTGAGTATAGAGCTCGCCATTCGTAAATCGGCAGTCATTAAGCATAAACAACAGGACCTAAAATCTAAATTAGAGAAAGAAGAAGATTCCTACAGGACCTTAGAGGTAGAAGTAAGACAACTTGAAGCAAAACTTGAACGAGAGAAAAAAGGTAATATTGATAAAGAAAAAGCACTTTCCGACTCTCAAAAGGACCTAAATCACTTGGTAGGTAATATCCGCCAAATGGAAAGTGATCGAAAAATGGTTGAGCAAAGGATTGGCTTTAACCAGCAGAATAAAGAAAAGGTAAATGATACAATTCGCTTCGCAAGACAAACTATCTTTAGGCTTGAAGAAGAAATAGAAACCTACCGGCTTGATCTGCACCAAGAAAAAATGCTCGAACGAAGTTTGGAGGATAAACTTGACGAGGCAGAACAAAAACTAAAGTCCATCAAGGAAAATCATGGTAATATTAAAGAGAACCTTGATCAAAACCTTGAAGTCCAACAAAAGATCAGCAATGAGATCTTCGAATTTGAGAAACAAAAAGCTATCAATGCAAATAAGATAGAACGTATTGGTATTGAACAACACAGACTTGAGACCGACCACCTGAATAACAATGCTGATATTGAAGCATTGACTGAAGAACATCAAGTCTTGGAACATACCAAAAATCGATTAGAACAACAGTTGGACCACCTCTATCAAAAGGAAGAACAAAGAGATCAGGCTCTGATTGAAGTACAGCAAAAAATAGAAATTCTAAGTAAAGACACACAGGCTATAAATCGAAAACTGGACTCAAAAAACAATGAGTACAAGTTGATAAAAAGCATGGTCGAGAGCATGGAAGGATTCCCTGAATCCATCAAATTCCTGAGCAAGAATGAACAATGGAATAGTCAAGCTCCTCTCCTCTCTGATATTATCTATGTAAAAGAGGAATTTCGTGTTGCTATAGAGAATTTTCTAGAACCCTACCTTTCCTACTATGTTGTAAAAGACCTTGAAGAGGCTAAAAGCGCTATCTCCTTGCTCAGTAAGAGCCAAAAAGGAAAAGCCAATTTCTTCATATTAGATGAATTTAAAGATACAAGCTCCAGCTTGTTGGCTTTCCCAAACCTTATATCTGCTTCCACAGAAGTTAAGGTAGATGATAAATACAGAAAATTATTAGATCACCTGCTTGAAGGAGTATGTATAAGTGAGAAAGAAAATCTTGATCAAGCACTAGACAGCGTTGATCATACTATACTTTCCAAATCTGGTAAATTCATACAAACAAAGTACCATGTAGTTGGAGGTTCAGTTGGACTTTTTGAAGGTAAAAAAATAGGCCGAAAGAAGAACCTTGAAATGCTGGAAATAGAAATCAGTGAACTTGAGGATAAGGCCACAAAGCTTGAAGACAAATACTATTTGCTTAAAAATGAGTTAGAACAACTTCAACAACTCACCATAAAATCCGATATCAAGCAAATAGAAGCTTCCTTGAATAAATGTATGCAGGAGAACGCACAAATTCATGCAAAGCTTAACAGTATAAAAGAAAATGCTGCCGCTGCCGACCTTCGGATGCAACAATACAAGCAGGAGGTTCTTCAACTCAACGATACAAATCTAAAAGTCTTAGAAACACTCAAAGAAAAAGAAGAAGACTTAGCAAACTTAAAAATTAGCATAAACAGCACGGATGGTACATTCCGGAAAATATCCGAAGAAATGAGTACTGCTAATGAAAAATTCAACACCACAAATATTGAATTCATTCAGCAGCAAAATAAAGTCGGTGCACTACAACGTGAACTCTCCTTCCGAGAAAAAAATCTGGAAAACACAAGCAGTGAATTAACTCAGAATGAGCGTTCCCTGAATACATCAGATACAGAATTAATAGAGCTAAATGATAAAACTGTAGCCTTGCAGGAATCGCTCAAGCAATCCTATGGTCAAAAAGCTGAAAAAGAAGAAAAGTTGACTCTGGCTGAACAAGATTACTTCCAAGCAAGAGGTATAATTAATGAAATAGATGATACCATAAGAAAACTGGGAAGACAAGGTCAGGAAGTTCAAAGCCTAATAAATGCTTTGCGTGAGAAGCTCAATGAAACAAAATATGAGATCAGTACGATTGGTGAACGCCTTCGTATTGAATTCCAGATTGAGATCAATGACATTATCAATCAAGAACCTAAGAACGAAATCGAAGAAGAGCTTTTAAATGAAAAGGTTGAGAAACTAAGAAGAAGGCTTGAAAATTATGGCGAGATCAATCCGATGGCAGTTGAAGCTTATGACGAAATGAAAGAGCGTTATGACAATATTACTGTACAACGCGATGATATCTTAGAAGCCAAGAAAGACCTCGAGGAAACAATTAAAGAAATTGAAAATACAGCAACTACTCAATTCCTAGATGCCTTTGAAAAAGCCAGATTATACTTCATAGATGTATTCAGAAGTTTATTTACGGAGGATGACAATTGTGATCTGATCCTTCTAGATCCTGATAATCCTTTGGAATCAAAGATTGAGATCGTTGCCAAACCAAAAGGAAAAAGACCACAGTCTATATCTCAACTTTCGGGTGGAGAGAAAACACTTACAGCAACAGCCTTACTTTTTGCACTTTACCTCCTAAAGCCTGCCCCATTCTGTATATTTGACGAGGTTGATGCTCCTTTGGACGATGCCAATATTGAAAAATTCAATCGAATTATTAAGAAATTCTCCAAAGATTCACAATTTATCATTGTTACGCATAATAAGGCAACAATGGCCGCTGTGGACACCATATACGGTGTGTTTATGCACGAACAAGGTGTTTCCGGGGTGAGTCACGTAGATTTTCGTAGTTTTGACAATAGTGGAGTATTTGAATCTACCGGTTCCTAAGCAATTTTGAACAAGATTTAACATACACTTTACTTCATAAATGTATCTTTGTGCTTTACTTAATAAGTATAGAAATACTCAATTACTCAATATTAATTTAAACTTATATGAGAGTTTTATTTACTTTTTTGACAATCAGCTTCTTATTTTCTTTAGGAGGCTTCGCTCAGGATCACATTGTTACGACAAGTGGTTTCAACTTTGTTCCAAATGAACTTACTATACAGGTAGGTGAAACTGTAGAGTTTCAGAACACAGGGGGCGCTCACAATGTAAATGGTTCTCAGGCTACTTTTCCTGACAATCCTGAAAGTTTTTTCAGCGGAAGCCCTAGCTCATCGCCTTGGACATTCCAGCATACATTCAATACGGCAGGTACGTATCAGTACCAATGTGATCCACACGTAGGCTTAGATATGTTCGGGACTATAACTGTGGAAGGTGCAGCACCTGGAACTAATGCTATGATTTTGACTGGAGTTGTAGATGGACCACTCTCAGGAGGAACACCAAAAGCAATTGAAGTATATGTAACAGATGATATTGCTGACCTAAGTGTATATGGTTTAGGATCTGCAAATAACGGTATGGGTACCGATGATCAAGAATTCACGTTTCCAGCTGAATCAGCTGCTGCTGGTACTTATATCTGGGTTACTGGAAACCCGGATGAATTTACAACATACTTTGGATTTGCAGCTACTTATGAAGATACAGAAGGTGCTTCAAATATAAACGGAGACGATGCTGTTGAACTTTTCTTCAACGGTGCAGTAGTTGACGTATTTGGAGATATCAATACAGATGGTACTGGAACAGATTGGGAACATCTAGATAGTTGGGCATATCGCTTAAGTGGTACGCAAGCTGATGGTTCTACTTTCAACCTAGGTAACTGGTCATTCGGAGGTGTTAATCAACTTGATGGAACATCAATCAATGCAGATGCTTCAAGCCCTTTCCCTATTGGTACATACACAACAGACGGTTCTGTACCAGTTTCAGCTGGTGACGATGAGGTAACTACTGACCAAAATGTAGCAGTTACTTTTGATGTTTCAGCTAACGACAATGGTCCTGCAGGAACAGAAACCTACACTGTAACAGCAGACGTATCAAACGGAACGCTTGTAAACAATGGTGGTGGTTCATTTGATTACACACCAAATACTGATTTTTGTGGTGACGATGCATTCACATATGAATATTGTGTAGATAGTGACTGTGCTCAAGCTAATGTAGCTATTACAGTAGATTGTCCTACGAACTCTGATGAATACGACATCGCAGAGGTTACTGGTGTAGATGCAGATGGTAATCCTACTTCTCTAGATCTTGATTGTATCCTTACAGGTATTGTATATGGAATCGATCTTCAAGGGAATGATAATGTACAATTTTACTTTGCAGATGCAACAGGTGGTATCAGCCTTTTCAGTACAGATAACTTCGGTTATACAGTGACTGAAGGAGACGAAATCCGTGTAACAGGAACAATTTCAGTTTTCAACTGTCTGACACAGATCACACCAACAAATATAGAATTCTTGTCTTCAGGAAATACTTTAGTAGATCCTGCAATTGTAACTGGACCATTTGCTGAAGTACATGAATCTGAATTGATCAGACTTGAAAATGTAACACTTGTTGATCCAAGTCAATGGGCTGATTCCGGTTCATTCAACTTTGATGTAACAGATGGAGTTAATACTTGGGCAGTTCGTGTAGATTCTGATACAGACATAGCAGGATCAGCTGCACCATCAGGAGCACTTACTATCACAGGTCTTGGAGGACAATACAGCACTGGAAGTTGCCTTTCAGGCTACCAGATCCTACCAAGATACTCAGCGGATATCACTGCTTTTGTAGGAACAAATCAAGCTTACTTGAATAACAAGGTTAGTATATCACCAAACCCTGTTTCTGATATTCTTCTAATTAATACAGAACTTGAATTAAATAGTATCCAAGTTCTTGATCTTAGAGGATCAGTAATTGCTGTAGATAATTCAAACGAGCTTAATGTTTCAGAATTAGCTGCAGGAACGTACTTCCTTCAGGTTATCACATCAGAAGGTGTGGCAACTAAGAAATTTATCAAAAAGTAATTTTTGATTAAACTAAAAAAGCTACCTCTCGTTTAAAGGAGGTAGCTTTTTTTATATATGGATAGAAACAAAAAAATAGGCCTAGCCCTTTCTGGTGGCGGCGTCAAAGGAGTCGCTCATATTGGAGTCTTTAAGGCCCTAGAAGAGCTGGGTATAAAACCTCATATAGTTTCTGGTGTATCAGCTGGATCTATCATTGGAGCCTTATATACTTCAGGCATGCCTTGGCAGGAGATTTTGAAATTTGTTGACCGCACAAAATTAGGAAAGGCCTTCTTTCCAGGATTTACTGTAAAGGGTCTTCTTAAACACGATTATCTTAAATCTAGACTAAAGAAAAGTCTCACCTGTGAAAACTTTGAGGACCTAGATATTGAATTCAAAGTGGCATCAACTAATCTGAATAGTGGAAAGATTGAGGTTTTCGACAAAGGCCCTCTAATACCTGCTATTGCTGCCTCTTCTTCTATCCCTGTCCTATTTAGTCCAGAAGAAATAAACAACAACCTTTATTCGGATGGTGGAGTACTCATGAACCTTCCTGCTTCGGTAATAAGACCGCATTGCGATATTTTAATAGGTGTAAACCTAATACCAAAGGTAGAATTAGATATGAAGCAATTTTCAGGAATGCTTTCAAGCCTTAGTATTGCAGCGCGTACTTTTTACTTAAACATTCAAAACAACAGTGAGCCTGATCTTAAGCAATGTGATATCATCATAGAACCGGACCATATTTTTGACCACCACATATTTTCATTCAATAAAACACTGGAAATATTCACATCAGGTTATGAACGCACTATGGACCTGAAAGAATCTATCCTTAAACATCTTGAATAAACTGACCTACAAATTAGAGTAGTTTAAAGGATGCCCGAACTGGTTGATGGTCGGAATAATCAAAGCCCATATCGATTGTCTTTATATCTAGCAACTCAATATTAGGTGAGATTAAAAAGAAGTCAATGATGGTCACAAAGCTCTCTCCTTCTATATATGCTGTTCTATTTTTTCGATTCGTTGGTGTATCTTGATCATAACACCAAGTCCATCCATTAGGTAAGAAATCCTTTTCTATATTTATTTGAGAATAAGCAAATGGATTCTGAGCTGCTAATTGATCAAATGGGAAATCAGGTGGACACTGATTCCAATCTCCTCCTAAAAGTACGTAATTGCCTTTTTCGTATTCTTCTAAGCAAAAATTACGGATATATTCCATCTGCTGGGCTTTGATTACGCCACCTTTATCATAGGCTGAATTGTGCACATTAACGACGACTAGTTCTTTATCTTTTGCTTCAATTCTCTGAACTAGTAAACAACGATCAAGCTGAAATATGTTGTTAGGCCATTCATAACTACCCGGCAATTGATGCCTTTCTGCAGTATTCACCTTGTATTTTGAATAGCTCGCCAAACCACTATACACTTTCCCGTAGACGCTGAAAGGTTGAAAAATTGGAATTGGCACTCGTTTGACATTGTAGTTTGCCGCAAATTGTCCTTGAAAGCCACTCAAAGTAGCTTGAATCTCTTCAAAAGCATTTATGTTGTATGAACGCTTTGAATTTACATCCACTTCTTGAAGCAGGTAGAAATCAGCTTTCGCTTGTTCAATCAAACGAAGGGTTCCTGCCCCATTCTTTTCGACAAGTTCTCTTGGCGTCCGAGTTGGTGTATCTCCAGCATGCAACATCTTACCCTGATCGTAAAAAAAAGCAGTCTCTTTACCCAGACCAGCATAGCCTACATTCCAAATCATAGCAGAAAAAATACTATCCGCTGCGATCGACTTTTCAGTTGCTCCAGATTGCTCTAAAGCCTGCACACCTAAACCCTCAAAATCTGTCAGAGTTCCGTGAATAATTACAACAAGTACATATAGTAAGAACAGACCAATTACTAAAGCTATGCCTTTAAATATTCGCTTGATTATTTTCATTATAACTATTAAAGATTAAGAAGGTCATTCATTCCAAATACGCCTTTTTTACCAACTATCCATTGGGCAGCTAGCAAAGCACCTTTAGCAAAACCAGCTCTCGAATGTGCTACATGCGTAATAGTGATTGAATCCTCCTCGGAGGCATACGTTACATCATGTGTACCAGGTACATTCGGTAAGCGTTCCGACTCAAGGAGTATATTAGGATCCGCAGCATCTGAATCGGACCAATTGGTTTTATTAGGAAGTATTTTAATCAAATCCTCAGCTAAACTTATACCTGTACCAGAAGGAGCATCTAGCTTGGTAGTATGATGGATCTCTTTTAGACTTACCTTGTATGTATCTTGAAATTGATTCATCAAGTTTGCGACTTGCTGATTGAGCTTAAAAAATAAGTTAACTCCCAAGCTGAAGTTGGAGGCATAAAAGAATGCTGATCCTTCCTTTTCACATAAGGCTTCAACCTCTGCCCTACGATCAAGCCAAGCAGTTGTACCACAAACTACAGGCACTTTTGAGGAAAGCAATAAACAAATATTTTCGTAAGCAGTCTCTGGAGTAGAGAATTCTATGGCAACGTCAATATCCTGCAAGGCTTCTAAATTATCGATTAAGAGATTGGATGAACCAGCTTTAAGTAAAACTTCATGTCCTGCCTCCAAGGCAAGCCTTTCAATTTCTTTACCCATTTTCCCATATCCTACAAGTGCAATTTTCATGTGCTAAATGCTTTTTTGCATATTAACAAAAATTATAGTTATAGCATTCTAAGTATCATAAATTTTATGATAATTATTTCATTTTGGGTTCAAAAACTAAAAAAGCCAGGTCTCAAGGACCTGGCTTTTTGTTTATACTTCAACAGTTGCTGTTTCTTTAATAATTTCAGAAAGTATTTGCCGCAGTTTGTTGACAACAAAGTCTACCTCCTCAAAAGTATTGTAATGCGAGAATGAAAATCGAATAGACTTCCTCCCAGCCTTATCACTACCAATTGCTTGAATAACATGAGATCCAGCATCAGCACCAGAACTACATGCAGATCCACCTGATGCAGATATTCCCAATATGTCTAAATGCATTAAAAGCATTTCATTCTTACTATTTGCAGGAAAATTTACATTCAATACAGTGTATAATCCCTTATCCAAACCTGGACAATTGAATTTAATATCCTCAAAATTGTCCGTTAACTTATCCATCATGTATTGTTTAATGGATTTGATCTTCGTAACCCGCTCATCCATCTCTTCAATAGCCATCTTGAGTGCTTTGGCCTGACCTACGATTCCGTAAACATTTTCGGTACCCGCACGCATATTTCGTTCTTGAGATCCTCCATCGATAAATGGCTCAACAATAGCATCTGAATTCATATAAAGAAATCCAACACCTTTAGGACCATGGAATTTATGTGCACCACAAGAAAGGAAATGTATATAAAGCTTACTTACATCTACAGGAAAATGACCAACAGTTTGAACTGTATCGGAATGCAATAATGCACCATGCTCCTTACACAGTAAACTAACACGCTCTAGATCCAAAATCGCACCAATTTCATTGTTGGCATGCATAAGAGAGACCATCGTTTTTTGAGACCCATTTTCCAATAACTGGGCCAGTTCATCATAATTTATATAGCCTAGCTGATCAACGTCTAAACGAATGATTTCTAAACCTTCCTTTTCCAAACGATTTACAGTATGCATCACACAATGATGTTCTACTGTTGATGTAATTATTCGCTTTACACCTAGATCGCGAACTGCACACTTTAGGGCAGTATTATTGGATTCTGTACCGCCCGAAGTGAAGAAAATCTCTCCAATGGACGCTCCAATACAATCAGCTACGGTTTTACGTGCCTCTTCAACAACAGAGCGCACCTTGCGACCATCTGCATGTATTGAAGAAGGATTACCATATTCATTTTGCATAGCTTCAGTCATTGCTTCAATTACCTCTGGAGCAAGCTGAGTGGTTGCAGCACTATCAAAATATACTCTCATACCGAAATAAATTATTTAACTAAGGTAAATAATAGTTGTCAAACTAACTATCCTTTATCCTAGCATTCTTTTACGAATTTTGTATAAGTTTCACAATATCAATGACTTGCATAGCCAAATCTTTGGATTTTTCTTCAGACTTACTTTCAGAATAGACCCGAATTATAGGTTCGGTATTTGATTTGCGCAAATGCACCCAACCTTCCTCAAAGTCTATTTTTAAGCCATCTATTTCATTTAATGATTCATTACTGAATTTATCTCTTAGCGCTTTGAAGATGCTATCTAAATCTAGAGAAGCATCCAAATCGATCTTGTTTTTAGAAATATAGTAATCAGGATATGAAGCTCTTAGTTCGGACAAACTCATAGAGCGTTCTGCTAATAAAGAAAGGATAAATGCAATCCCAACAAGGGCATCGCGACCATAATGAAGCCCAGGGTATATAATACCTCCGTTACCTTCTCCCCCAATGACAGCATTTTTTGCTTTCATCATCTCCACTACATTGACCTCTCCAACTGCAGAAGCAAAATAATCGCCACCGTATTTCTTCGTAATATCGCTTAAAGCTCTAGTTGAAGATAAGTTTGATACTGTGTTGCCTGCTTTTTTACTCAATAAGTAATCCGCAACGGCAACCAATGTATATTCTTCTCCAAATAACGATCCATCGTCAGACACTAAGGCCAATCGATCTACATCAGGATCCACTGCTATTCCAAAATCTGCCTTTTCCGAAACCACTGCTGAGCAAAGATCTACTAGATTTGCTGGTAAGGGTTCTGGATTGTGTGCAAAATCACCTGTGATTTCTGCATTCAATAGTACATAATCAACACCAAGTGCATCTAATAGCGGGGGTATTGAAATTGCTCCAGTTGAATTGATACAATCAACAACAACCTTCATTTTCTTGGAACGGACTAAATCAGAATCAACAGTATCTAAAGCCAATATAGCATCGATATGAGCTGAGATACTCCCCTCTTTTGTGCTATACTGCCCTAATTTATCAACCGATTCGTATTCTAATTTCCCAGATTCAATATAAGAAAGGAGTTCTTCCCCATCACTTTTGGAAATAAATTCCCCTTTGTGATTAAGAAACTTCAATGCATTCCATTGCTTGGGATTGTGTGATGCCGTTAGGACTATACCTGCAGCAGCCGATTCAAACACTACAGCCATTTCAACGGTTGGTGTGGTTGAATAACCAAGATCTACTACATCAATACCAAGACTTATTAAAGTTTGAGACACGATAGATGAGACCATAGCCCCAGATATACGCCCATCTCTTCCTATTACAACCTTAGCCTGGCTATGATTCTTTAGAATCCAAAGGCCAAAAGCAGTAGTACATTCTACGATATCAATAGGAGTCAGATTCTCCCCTGGCTTACCGCCAATCGTACCCCTTATTCCTGAAATAGATTTTATTAATGTCACGAGCTAGAATTTTGAGTTGAGCGAAATTAATAAAAGGTTTAGAGAAAGATTAATTTGATTTGAAATTGTATCCTAAGAAATCGTTAAAAAATTAAAAACATATTCCTGCCAACTATTTTGGCAGAATTATATTCTTTGCTTCATGTAAATAAATGTCTCTACTTGGGGATTACTTTTAGATGCTTCGAAAAAAATATCCAACAGAATTAAGGATATCCCAAAGAATAATTTTAGTTTAGCTTGGTTTT
>JBELIG010000102.1:0-11289 GCA_042091035.1 Sphingobacteriales bacterium
GATTCTGTAAGCGGCGAAAGTTTTGATGCTCCACCTCTTGAATTAAAAGATTCCGCTTCAGTGAGCCTAGATAAAGAGCTAAACCTTGTTGGGGATGACCAAATATTAGCCAAACCTGAAGGTCCTGAGCTTTATTTGCAGCTCTACAGCGGAATAAATATTATGGATACCAATTACAAAGGGACAGGTTTAGATCAGCTTGTTGACTTAAAGAACCAAAGTGAACGAGTGTTTCCTTCTGCTCAAGTTGGTGTAAAGGCAGATTTGAAATTTAAAAATGGCCTTACTACCCATCTTGGTTTAGAATATCAGCGTCATCGGTCTATTTTTGAATTGGAAAAAGAAGAACCGATAAGTGTTTTGTTGGAGGACCAATTGATAAAGGTATTTATCGATGGAGCCACTTTGGATACCTTAGCTGAGGAATTCGGATCAGTGCTTGTAGATGGACTTGAAACAAGGCAGGTAGTTCACAATAATCGTTATGAAACCTTAGGTATACCTATTGGTGTAGGATACAGCAAGCAAATTGGGAATATAATGTTTGGTATTGAGGGAGGGGTATATCTGGGATTCACTTTGGATCAAAATGGTAAAACCTTAAATGCTTCTGAGCAAATTGTATCCTTTGATGATCAAAGCGCAGACCGACAGCTCAATGATGTTATGGTAGGGTATCGTCTAGCTCCTTCTCTGGCAGTACAAGCAACTTCCAATCTGAGTCTTGAATTAAGACCGGAAGTTAGTGGGTTTTCAAGTCAGCAAATTGGTGATTCATCGGTGCAGTCAAGTCCCCTTGTCTTGAAAATGAATCTTGCGGTCAAATATCAAATCAAATAATTGTAGGTGATTAAAGGATAATTAGAATTATCCGTTTAAGATTCATAGATTTCTCTTGTATTGGGTAATGCTCTAGAAAAGTTAATTGGTCTATATTTAGTATCTTCTGATTCAAGTGTTATCCGTCAATTTAAATTTTGATCTATGAATCAGGTGACTTCGCGTCCAGTAATCCTATTATTGCTTTTGCTATCTAGTCTTTCTTATGGACAACAATTTGATCCTATCTTAGATTATCAAAAATATATTGAGGATGAACAGATCATTGCCGAAAATAAACTGTCCGCTAGAGCCTCCTTTACACCATACCAATCGGAAAATGGAGCAGCGTCAGAGGTTCCTGTTTATTATAAGTTGCTGAGTGGGACTTGGAAGTTCAATTGGGTGCGAAATCCAAAAGATCGTCCTGTAGATTTTGTTGGACAAGCGATAGATGTAAGTCGGTGGGATGATACACCAGTTCCTTCCAACTGGGAAGTCCAGGGCTATGGAATTCCAATCTATGTGAATCATCAGTACGAGTTTGCTGATCATAAGGCACCTATTGCTGAGGATATGGAATTTATTGATAATATTTATCCTGCAGATCCTGGGAATGTGCCCGATGATTATAATCCGGTCGGTACTTATGTGAAATCTTTTGAGCTGGACAAATCCTGGAGAGGCAAACAAACCATTTTACATGTTGGAGCTATGAAGTCTGGTGGCTTTGTATGGTTGAATGGCCAATATATCGGTTACTCTCAAGGGAGCAAGTTGCCTGCTGAATTTGATTTGAGTAAAGCCTTGCGTAAAGGAGAGAATCAACTGGTCATTCAATTGTTCAGATGGACCGATGGAGCATATTTGGAATGTCAGGATTTTTGGCGCATCAGCGGTATTGAACGAGATGTCTATCTCTATGCTAGGCCAGCTATTCAAATCGATGATTTTGACTTATACACCGGATTGGATAAATCCTATGAAAATGGAGTTTTTGAGATTGACCTTTATCTAAAGAATAGAGGAGAAAATGTCAGGGAGATCAATGCTGAAGTGAAGATCGTGGATGAGCAACTAAATACCATCTTTAGTTCAAAAGAAACGATAGATCTTTCTAAGGAAGCAGTGATCAATTTTGAAACTAAACTAAGTGACATTAAGCAGTGGACTGCAGAACATCCGAATTTGTATAGATTGGATATTCGGCTGACGGATAAAAAGGGCGAACTGATAGAACAGACTTATCGCAGCATAGGATTTAGATCGGTTGAAATCACCAATGGCTTGCTATTAGTCAATGGGCAGCGGATTACTTTGAAAGGGGTGAACACTCATGAGACAGATCCTAACACTGGGCATGTAGTTTCTGAAGAACTGATCTTGAAGGATATCCTCTTATGGAAACAAAATAATATCAATGCGGTACGCCTAAGTCATTATCCAAGAGGCCGACGTTTCTATGAACTCTGCGATGAACACGGTATCTATGTAATTGATGAGGCCAATATTGAATCGCATGGTATGTATTATGGTGACCATACTTTAGGTGCAAAACCCAATTGGGAAGATGCACATCTGGAACGTATGGAGCGCATGGTCATCAGAGATCGCAATCATCCTTCTATTATCATTTGGTCTATGGGCAATGAAGCAGGGAATGGAATCAATTTCTATGAAGGCTATAAGCTGATCAAATCTTTGGATAAGATGAAGCGACCGATTCAGTACGAGCGTTCTTATAAAGCAGAGGATGGAAACCTGTTTGATATGGATTGGAATACCGATATTATTGCTCCAATGTATCTGAGCCCTGCTAAGTTTGAGGAGATGGGCAAAGCGCTAACGGATCGACCTTTTATTCCTTGTGAATATGCCCATGCGATGGGTAATAGTACCGGTAATTTTCAGGATTACTGGGATGTAATCGAATTATACGACAACCTGCAAGGTGGATTCATCTGGGATTGGGTGGATCAGTCTATTTATAAATTCAATGAAGATGGTCAGCGTTTTTATGCCTACGGTGGTGATTACGGTGAAGGCATGCCTTCCGATTTTACCTTTTTGAATAATGGGATTGTGTTTCCGGACAGAAGCCCTCAACCCGGCTTGTTTGAGGTGAAAAAAGCGCATGAGTTTATCAACTTCAAGGCGATGGGTGTAAGCAAAAACAATGAGCTAAGGATACTTGTAGAAAATCTGTATGACTTTACGGATCTAGATCGTTTTGATATGCATATCCAGGTGAAAGCAGATGGACATGTATTGGATTCAATGGTCTACACTGTTGAGGTTCCTACTCATACTGGAAAGCTAATCCGAGTGCCATTGGGTGATATCAAGTTTGTAGCAAATACAGAATATTTTGTAGAGTGCTCTGCTCGCTTGAAGGATGATTGGGGATTGTTGGATGCAGGATATGAGGTGGCCAAAGAGCAATTGTATCTTGATCAAAAATTTGAACAGCAGGCTAGCGCTTTAGATAAAGGAAATACATTGAATTATACTAAAGGGACTGAGCAGTTGATTATTAGTAATGAAGATTTACGCTTTGTATATGATGTTGAGAAGGGACATTGTGTTTCTTATGTTTGGCGGGGAAAAGAAATGCTTAAGGACGGAAAAGGTCCTGAGCTTAATCTATGGCGACCTGTAACAGACAATGATTATGGAAATGGGATGCATAGAAAGAATATTGCATGGAAGTATGCTACAGCTATGAAAGAGCTTCGTGAATACAGCATTCGTAATGTCGATGAACAAACCATAGAACTTGTTCAGGAGTTTTGGTTGCCTGCTGTTGAGACTACTTTTGAAACTAAATATCACATTCACGGCAGCGGTATAGTGCAGGTATCTTCAACTCTATCTCCTACGGAGCACAAATATGATATTCCTCGCATCGGCATGCGTATGCAGGTTTCCAGGGACTATGATCAATTGAGGTTTTATGGTCGGGGTCCATTTGAGAATTATCAGGATAGAAAAGCCTCGGCATTTGTTGGTGTTTACAATTCCTCTGTTTCAGATCAGTACGTACCTTATATCCGACCTCAGGAAAATGGATATAAAGTGGACACTCGCTGGTTCGCAGTGTTGGATGAAGATCATAATGGCTTATTGGTAGTATCTGCAGATGACCAAGGTTTAGGTTTTAGTGCACTCCATATGGAAAATGAAGATTTTGATATGACAGAGGAGTGGGACTACAACAATGCGAATCGGAGTAAACATACTTTTGATATAATAGAAAAGGACTTGGTACAGTTGAATATTGACCTTGGGCAGAGAGGTTTGGGAGGAGATGATAGTTGGTGGGCATTGCCACAGGAGGAATATCTTTTTAGAGGGAATAAAGAACATAGCTACAGTTTTTATTTAGTACCTGTGGAGTCAGTTGATGATAATCAGCTTATAGATCTGGCTAAGTCAGTTCGATTTTCAGAATAAAAAAAATGCGTGCTTAATTTAAGCACGCATTTTTTTTGCCTATTACTTAGGTCAAGTATTTCTCTTTTATAGAGCTTTAGACACTATGTAAGTACATTTACCTTGTTTTAATCCTTCAAAATCTTAAATGCAAAATGTTCAAGCATTTTCTCAACCTCAGCGAAATCTTCATTTTTTACTTTGACATCAGTTAGCTTGGGAAGGTGTTGTGCGAAATAGATCTGATTATTTGCCATTTCAAACAGATTACTCGCAAGCGAGCGAGGGTAGGGGAAGTCTTTGTTTATGGCTTCTATAACACTGGCTACTTTGAATGTTAAATCCTTGTAGTTTTTGAAAAACCCTTCATTATTCTCTTTATCTACAGCTTTAATATGATACGCTTTACTACCTTCAGAAATAATGATTCGGTGTAAAACACTCTCATTTACATATTCAATTGCGGGGTTTTCTTTAGAAGCAAAGATGAGTGTGTGAATAATTATTTTGAGTTGCTCCTCAGGGTTTATTATGTTTCGGGTATTCATTTCAATCAAAAATCCAACCCATTCCCAATACCAAGAAACCAAGTATAAAAGAAGCATGTGTTTGTTTTCGAAGTATCTGTAAACAGAGGCTTCTGTAGATTCCATAGTATTTGCCAGCTTACGAAATGTAAACGCCTCAAATCCTAACTTTTCAATTAGGAGAATACTCTGTTTAATGATTCTCTTTCCAAGTGTGGTTTCTTGAGGATCACGTAAATAAAGCTTTTCATTAAGACTTACTTTGATTCCAATGGCCATGCGCTAAGTAGTATTTTTATTAAAATAGTTCTTTTATCACAAACTAACTACTGTAAATTTAACAATAAAATTAAAATTAATAGTATTACTATTAAACAAAATAGTTTTTATATTTGTACTGAGAGTGTAATATTGGTTTCAATATCACTTTCTAAATAATAACAAAAACATAATCTCCTTGTAGTAAGGAGATTTTGAACGTAAAACCTACTGTTAATGAGTTCGGAAAATAATAATTTATTAAGTAATCTAAAGAACGATATCCCTGCATCGGTTATAGTATTTTTTGTTGCAGTACCACTTTGTCTCGGTATCGCACTAGCCTCTGGTGCTCCATTATTCTCAGGTATTATTGCAGGTATAATTGGTGGTATAGTAGCAGGTATATTAAGCGGATCTGCTTTGGGCGTAAGTGGACCTGCGGCAGGTCTAGCAGCTATTGTCTTATTAGCAATTCAAGACTTGGGTGCGTTCGATATATTTCTAATGGCTGTAGTTATTGGAGGTTTGATTCAACTTATTCTTGGCTTTGCAAAGGCAGGTATTATTGGATATTACTTTCCTTCTTCGGTGATCAAGGGTATGTTATCTGGTATTGGTATTGTTATCATTAAAAAGATGGTTCCTGATGCGCTTGGATATACAAAAGAGTTCACTAAGAACACGAGTTTTAGCTTTGCTGATTTTCAGAGTTCCCTAGCAACATATACAGATGCTTTGAGCACTGGTGCTTTGATTATTACTGCCTTATCTTTGGTAGTATTGATTTTGTGGGAACAACCATTCATCAAGAAGATCAAGTTGTTCACTATTATTCAGGCTCCTTTAATTGTTGTAATAATGGGTGTTGGATTGAATATGGTCTTCGCAAATAACCCTGATATTGCTTTAGTAGGCGGGCAGGTTGTAAATATCCCTGTTGCAGAAGACCTTTCAGGATTTTTAGCTTTGTTTACATTTCCTGACTTCTCTGCCGTTACTAATCCAGCAGTATGGGTAACAGGTGTAACAATTGCTATTGTTGCAAGTCTAGAAACACTACTTTGCTTAGAGGCAACAGATAAATTAGATCCTCAAAAAAGAGTTTCTCCTGCTAATAGAGAGTTGAAAGCTCAGGGTGTGGCGAATGTTGTTTCAGGTTTGATAGGTGGTCTTCCTATTACTCAGGTAATTGTTCGTTCATCTACAAATATTCAATCAGGAGGACGTACTAAGATGTCCGCGATTCTTCATGGTGTCATATTATTGATATCTGTAATGATCCTTCCTAATTTGTTGAATCTTATCCCACTTGCAAGTTTGGCAGCTATTCTTTTTGTTGTAGGTTATAAGCTAGCAAAGCCATCTTTATTCAAGGCAATGTATGCACAGGGTAAAGGACATTTTGTTCCATTTTTGATTACTATTATAGGTATTGTTTTTACAGATTTACTTACTGGTATCATAATGGGTCTTGTAGTGGCAGTTTTCAATGTATTATATAACAACTACAAGAAGCCATTCCTATTTGAAAAAGAAAGAGATCTGAAAATTGATGGTACCATTAGACTTGCTTTAGCAGAGGATGTTACTTTTATAAATAAGGCAAGTATACAACGTACGCTAAGTCAGTTACCAAATGATTCTAAGGTGATTATTGATGCATCGAAATCAATTAACATAGACCTAGATGTAGTTGAGATTATAGAGGAGTTTGAGGTCAATGCAAAACATAGAGGTATAGATCTAACTATTATCGAAAGAGAACGCAAGGGTGTTGCTAATCAGGTTGATGAAGTTGAAAGTATAATAACAAATGTTATATTACCACTCAAACAAAAAACTAAAAAGGTTAATTTTTAAAACATTCAAAACTTATAAGAAATGGCTGCTCAAAATATCTCAAATAGCAAAACTCAGACGGCAGATACCCAGGCTGGGATAAATCCTGCTATGGCAGTACAAATGCTGAAAGATGGAAATGCAAGATTTACTTCTGGTGATCCATTAAATCGTGATCTGCATCAACAAGTAAAGGAAACTGCTTCAGGGCAATATCCTTTTGCTGCAATAGTAAGTTGTATTGATTCAAGAATTCCGACAGAGGTTGTTTTTGACCAAGGTATCGGAGATATTTTTAATGCTCGTGTAGCGGGTAATTTTGTGAATGAGGATATACTAGGATCATTAGAGTTTGCTTGTAAATTGGCAGGGTCTAAAGTGATTGTTGTTATGGGACATACTTCATGTGGTGCTGTAAAAGGTGCCTGTGATAAGGCTGAACTTGGAAATTTAACGCAGATGCTTGACAAAATCATGCCTGCTGTAGACGGAACAAGTACAGGTGAAGGTGAAGCTCGTAATTCTTCGAATATGGATTTTGTAAATCGCGTTTCTCAAAAGAATGTGGACCTTACCATTGAAAACATAAAAGCACAAAGTCCAGTTTTGAAAGAGATGATGGATAATGACGAAATCACTATCGTGGGTGCTATGTATGACGTTAAATCTGGCACTGTAAGCTTTTAATAGATTGGAAAAATAATTCAATATATAGCCTCAACCGATTTTCGGTTGGGGCTTTTTCTTAATCTTGAAATACGTATTTTTACTCTATGCGTATTTTTAGACTTTTAGAACTTAAAAAAGTGTTCCAATTGGATCTTTTTGGAGCAGTCCTTTCGTCAATAAGTTTGGCTGTGATTCTTCCTTTCTGGCAGCCGGTTTTTGGTATTCCATTATCTGTGCTAAAGTTACTTGCTTGTTGTGCAGTACTCCTTTCTGTTTTTGACCTTACATGTATATTTTTTCTTAAAAAGGAGACTCATATTGAATATGCCGTTAGAGGGCTTATCGGTTTAAATACTATGTATCTTTTTTTGTCAATTATAGAGATTATAATGCACAGGAATCTAATTACTTTCTGGGGGCATAGCTATTTAATAGTTGAAGTATTTATTTTGATTGTACTGATATACTTTGAATGTAAAATGCTTAAGCATTTCAGAACATTAAGTTTGAGCAAATAGATCTTCAAGTTTGCTTAAAGTAAATTGGCTACTTAGGAAACCTTGATTTTATTTTAGCCATTAAATTTTGTATATTGATTATCAGAATTTTAAATTTTTTTATCTTCTTTTTGAAGTTTTCTGAAGCCTTTGAGAATAGCCAATAATTATTGTGATTTTGATACTAATAAATCTGAAATCATGAGATCTCCTTTCTTTTTGTATATTTATTTCCTTGCACTTATAATTATTTTGCCTGCTTGTAGCACAGACGATGGGGTGTCTTCGCCTGTTGATCCTGTAATCGATGAAACTCCTGAAGGTTATGCTTTAATTTGGGCAGATGAGTTTAATGGTTCTACCATCAATTTTGATAATTGGAATCATGAATTAGGAGATGGTACCGCATATGGTTTGCCAGCTGGCTGGGGAAATAATGAGTTGCAGGTATATACAGACCTTGATAATAATTCAGGAATAGACAAAACAAATGATGTTTCTGCATTGCGAATTACAGCTTCAGAGCTGACAGCTGGTAACTATACTTCTGCAAAATTAACTTCTCAGTCTAAGTTTAGCCTTCGTTTTGGACGTGTAGATGTGAAGGCAAAAATGCCTTTTGGTCAAGGGATATGGCCTGCAATATGGATGCTTGGGGATAATATAACTGAAATATCCTGGCCAGGTTGTGGTGAGATTGATATTGTAGAAATACTTGGTCAAAATCCAAATCAGATGTATTCAACGGTTCATTTTACCAATTCCGACAATGGACTAGAAAGTATTCAGGGAGACTATACGCTTTCCTCGGGCGATTTTAGTGATGATTACCATTTGTATTCCTTGGAGTGGACGCCTGAGACTATAAATTTATTAGTTGATGGAATTAGTGTAAATGAGTTAAGTGTTGAGGCTGATATGAAAGAGTTTTTGAGAAGCTTTTATATCATTTTAAATGTAGCTGTAGGCGGTTATTGGCCTGGAGAGCCGGATAATTCAACCGTTTTTCCTCAGCAAATGCTTGTTGATTATGTTCGCGTGTATGAGCAGATTGATTTTTTAGCACCTGATGCTCCTGCTTTGGATATTGCTGAAGAAACAATCGGTCAAATATTGGAGGCAAATATAGCTGACCACGCCATTCAGGATGGTTTTGATATTTTGGGGAATTTAGAAGTCCTTGTCTGGGGTGGCGGTGGAGAACCTGAAGTTGGGATCTCAAGTTCCGCGATTGAAGGGGATTCTTCTTTGATATTCAACTTTCAGGGTGGCAACTGGGGCGGTGGATATATTAAGATGCAGGACCCCGTTGATATGAGTGGATATAACAATGTTAATTTTTCGCTTAAACTACCAGTTGATTTGAATGATGCAGAGATAAAGTTAGAAAGTGTTTCAGCAGATGCCGCAGTTTTTCTGATCAATTATACAGGGCTTGATGTGGGAGATGGCTTTTTAGAATATACCATACCACTATCAGACTTTACTGGGCTTGATCTAACAGAGGTAAATATTCCTTTCGCGATGTGGAACCCTCAGAATTCAGCACAGGAATTTATTGGTGGAGAAGTTTTAATTGATAATCTCTACTTTGATTAGTAAGATTTTCTTTTGCTGTGAGAGATGTTCTATTTTAGAGTTACAAAAATTCTAATTTATGATTGTTTCTAAGGGACTTCATGTTTCTAAATTGTTTAAATGGTCTGGTCATCACATTCTTTGGTTGACCATGCTTATGTCTTTTGCTGTATTACTGTATCATTTCGGTTGGATTAATTTTGTGATTCCATGGCTTCCGGTATCGGTCATAGGTACTGCGGTGGCTTTTTATGTGGGTTTCAAGAACAATCAATCGTATAGCAGAACCTGGGAGGCAAGAAAAATCTGGGGTGGCATTGTAAATGAAAGTCGCACCTGGGGTATGCAGGTGGATGGTTTTATTAATAATCAGTTCCGCGATTCTGATGCAAGTCCTGAAGAGATTCATGCTATAAAGCAGCGTTTGATTTACAGAAATATTGCCTGGTTGTATCAGCATCGTAAACAATTGTTAGTGCCAACCTCTTGGGAGCATATCAGTCAGGGTGGATTGATGTCCAGAACAGCAGAGATGTATCAAACTCGTTTTGGAGTAGGTCTTTTTGAGGAGGAAATCAAAGAAATTTCGATTCAAGATTTGTTGAACGGAGAAGAATATAACTTCATCATGCAAAAGGCGAATCCGGCTACTCAATTGATTAATGCCCAGTCCAGAGATTTGGCAGCACTTCGGGCTTCGAATTATATCGATGACTTCAGACATATGGAACTGGAAAAAGTGTTGCGGGCTTTTTATACACTACAGGGTAAGAACGAGCGTATTAAGAAGTTTCCTCTTCCTAGGCAGTATGCAAATATGAGTCGTTATTTCGTGGGAATATTTATCAGCTTTTTACCGTTCAGTATGATTCCAGCACTGATGGAATCAGGTCCAGTAGGCATTTGGTTATCTATTCCTGTATCTGTATTGATTGGATGGATATATGTGATGATGGAGATTGTAGGGGACTATTCAGAGAACCCATTTCAGGGTATGGTTAATGATATTCCAATGTTATCATTGAGCAGAACAATTGAGATTGATTTGAGGGAGATGCTTGGGGAGACTGAACTTCCAAGTAAGATTGAATCTAAAGGAAATGTACTGATGTAATTACTTTGGAAGAGCATCCGCTTGAAAAAAGTTACTTTTTTGAAAACAGTTTTTGCTTGTAGTTTATCCAAAATTTAGGTTCAACTGTTTTTATTTAAAAAGGGATCAAATCTCTAATTGGTTTTTTGAGAAATGACCCCTTATTTTTAAAACTACAGGTATTAAATAAAAATTCCATATATCAATAAAAAATCTACTCAATGTGTTATTTGAGGATTATTCTTGGCCTGATCAGTTTGTTTTATTTTTCGGCTTGTGCACCTAATAATTGTTCTACGCTTGATGGTGAAAATTTAAGTGCAGATGAAATGGTGTTCGCAATTGAAGGCAGGGATTTTGACTATAGTGATTTTGCGGATACCAGTAAAAGTTCATGGATACGTGCGGCTAAGTATTATTCTTGCGATGGGGAGTTTGGTTATTTTATGCTTGAGACAGATGATAAAGTATACTTACATAAGGATGTTCCCCTGCGCATGTGGCATGGATTTAAAAGATCAAATTCTTTTGGACGCTTTTACAATGATCAATTAAAAGGAAGGTATGAATATTA
>JBELIG010000004.1:0-51511 GCA_042091035.1 Sphingobacteriales bacterium
CATGTTATAAACAACTCTTGGGGTTGCCCAGAATCGGAAGGATGTAATCCAACGAACTTTCTTATCCTCGAAACAGCGATCAACAACCTTAAAGCCGCTGGTGTAGTTGTTGTTGCCTCTGCTGGAAATAGTGGATCAGAATGTAGTACGATTTCGAATCCTCCCGCAATCTACGAAAACAGCTTTGCGGTTGGAGCAACAAATGAAAATGACAACATCACAGGTTTCTCAAGTAGAGGACCCGTGACAGTAGATAATTCAAACAGGCTAAAACCAAATGTATCTGCTCCAGGAAGAAATGTAAACTCGTGTATTAGAGATGGTGGATATGCAACCTTTAGTGGTACATCTATGGCAGGACCACATGTTGCAGGTGCAGTGGCTTTGATTATCTCTGCAAGACCAGAACTTGCTGGTCAAGTGGATCTAATAGAAGATATCCTTGAACAAACTGCAATCAATAAAACCACAGATCAAGAATGTGGTAATGTATCAGGATTATCGATTCCGAATAACACCTATGGTTTCGGAAGGATTGATGTAATGGAAGCAGTAGACATGGCGCTGAATATTGACATAACCAACACGCAAAGGGTTATCAAAAAAGATATTGAAATCTACCCAAATCCCACTCAAGGCAGACTATACTTTAAAATCGGTATTGAACTCGAGGATGCTGAACTTAGAATTTTAAGTTTAAACGGAACTGTTTTAGTGCGAGAAACATTAAATGGTAACACGCATTCGGTTGACCTGGGAGAATTCCCTACAGGTCTGTTTATCTATCAAGTTCAATCTGAAGAAGTCATTTTAAGTGGAAGAGTAGTAGTGAACAACTAGCAAGTAATTTGTTGGATAAACAAAAAAGAGGGGAAAGACCAAATGGTTTAATTCCCCTTTTTTATTTTAATTAATAATCCCTAAATTACCTTTTACCCGTTTTTCAATAAATAACCATTAGCTTTGTAAGAACTAAAGAACAGTATGGCAGATTTTCCCAGAAATACAAATAGGGCACAATCCGGCAAGTCGGCTAAGAATGAACTTTCTGAATACGTTTTCGGAAAGGTTCAACCTCAGGCCACAGCATTAGAGGAAGCGGTCCTCGGTGCACTAATGCTAGATAGGGATGCTTTATCTACTGTATTGGATATAATCAGCCCTGGTAGTTTTTATATAGATGCCCACAAACACATCTATGAAGCTATGATTGCTTTATTCAATGCTTCTCACCCAATTGACCTACTGACGGTCACGGAGGAGCTTAAAAAACTGGACAAACTTTCTGATGTTGGAGGTCCAGGATATTTGGTAAAATTAACCAACAAAGTTGCCTCTGCGGCAAATATAGAATATCACTCCAGAATTATCGCTCAAAAGTATATTCAGCGAGAACTGATCCGAGTGTCTACCAAAATCATAAAGGATTCTTACGAAGATAGCACCGATGTTTTCTCGCTTTTGGATGATGCAGAAAAAGGACTTTTCGATATCACCCAAAAGAACATGAGTCGTGGAGTTGAAACCATGAGTTCTGTAACGGCTAAATTCAGACAGCAACTTGAAGAACTAAAAGATAAAGAAGACGGGCTTACAGGTGTACCTACCGGCTTTATTGGCTTAGATAGACTTACATCCGGTTGGCAGCCTTCTGATCTTGTAATACTTGCAGCAAGACCCGGTATGGGTAAGACCTCCTTTGTATTGGCATTAGCCAAAAATGCGGCTATGGATTTCAATAAAGGAGTGGCCTTATTCTCTCTTGAGATGTCTGATGTGCAGCTTGTCCAACGTTTCATTTCCTTGGAGGCTGAAATATCTGGCCACAAGATGAGAAAAGGAAACTTGGAGGAATACGAGTGGCAACAGTTATACACGGCCATTGAAAAAATGGCTGACATTCCGATCTTCATTGATGATACACCAGGTATCAATATTTTTGAACTTCGGGCAAAGTGCCGTCGTCTAAAAGCCCAATATGATATTCAGATGGTGATCATCGATTACCTTCAACTGATGAGTGGAGGGGGCGACAACAAAGGTAACCGTGAGCAGGAAGTATCAGCAATCTCTCGTGGACTTAAGGCTTTAGCTAAGGAATTGAACGTTCCTGTAATTGCCTTATCACAGTTAAGCCGTGCGGTAGAATCTAGAGGAGGGACCAAAAAGCCAATGCTTTCTGACCTTAGGGAGTCTGGATCTATTGAGCAAGATGCCGATATGGTTATGTTTATCTATAGAGGTGAATACTACCAAATCTTAGAGGATGAAGAAGGAGAATCACTCAAAGGCATTGGTGAGATCGTTGTAGCCAAAAACAGACACGGTGCACTAGAGAATATAAAGCTTAGATTTATCAGTGAGTTTGCTAAATTTGCAGACTTGGACGATATGGACTTCGATAATCTCCCTGAGGGGACATTCGAAACAAATGGCGAGGGTGCAGATATTATCACCCGTCCATCCAGAATGAATGAAGACGAGGACATCCCATTCTAAATTACTTCTAAATATTGTATATGGACAACGAAGGGGTCAGATTAAATAAATTTGTGGCAAATTCTGGTGTATGTTCCAGACGAAAAGCTGCAGATCTGGTGAAGGCAGGAAAGGTAAAAGTAAATGGCAAAGTAGTTCTTGAACCCTATTATCTCGTTCAAGACTTTGATGAAGTCATTTACAATGAAAGAGTTTTAAGACTGGAAACGAACAAAGTTTATCTGTTGATGAACAAACCTAAAAATACCATTACCTCTCTTTCTGATGAAAAAGGAAGAAAGACTGTAATGGACCTATTGAAGAATACTATCAAAGAACGAGTTTTCCCTGTGGGTAGATTAGATTTTCCAACTACAGGACTTCTTTTGATCACCAATGATGGAGACCTTGCCAAAAAACTAGCACACCCTAGCCATGAGGTCAAGAAATTTTATGAAGTACATTTAGACAAGGAAATAACGCCGCAAGACCTAGACAAAATCAGAAAAGGATTAACCTTAGAAGATGGCTTTGCTCCAGTGCTTGGAGTAGACTATGTAAAAGGTAAAACCAAAAAGGATGTCGGTATTGAGATTCACATCGGACGTAACCGAATTGTAAGAAGGATATTTGATCACCTGGGCTATACCGTTGAAAAACTGGACCGAGCATATTATGCAGGACTTACCAAGAAAGACTTGCCTAGAGGGAAATTCAGGCATCTGAAAAAACAAGAAATAATAATGCTCAAGCATTTTATCTAATAGCTTATTGAAATATAAAAAAGGAACTTCAAAATTGAAGTTCCTTTTTTATTTATTCCTGAGTATATAAGCCACCCGTTAGATTCAAAAGGGCAATCTGTGAGTTGATTAGATTGAATCTAGCCTCAAGCCTGGATTGAGAGGCATTGAGATAACCCAGTTGAATAGTCCTATAGTCAAAGCTGCTGATTAAACCATTTTCAAATCTGTCTTTGGCAATATCCAAGTTCCTAGAAGCATTCTCCAGTTGTTGCGAACTCATCTCAAGAACTCGTTCATTGGTCTCCATCTGCAGATAGGTATTTTCAAACTGAGTAGAAATATTTTGTTCCATATTCTGCAAAAGATCCTTGTTTGCCATCCACTGAATCTCGGCATTTTGAATTCTAGTCTTCCTTAATCCAGAATCAAATAACCTATGTGTTGCCGAAATACTTAAAAAAGGATTTACACCCGTAGAAGTATTTGAACCAATAATCTCATTTGTAATTGGATTTTCAGCATCTAAATATGAGCTATTTAAATTCCCACTAACACCAAGACCAAGACCAATAGATGGTTTTAAGGTTGTTTTTTGAATATCAATATTATTCAAAGCAAGCTCATCTGAAAGTCTTAAGTTTAGGAGATCTGTATTGCTGTCCAGCATACGTTGCTGTAAAGCTTCCTTCTCTAAAAGTGGGATGACAGATTCCAAATTATCAATTAGTACATATTCCTCACTGCTAGCAGCAAGTCCCATCACCAACTTTAAGTTATTATGTAAGGCTGCAATTTGATTCTCCACTTGAATAAAGGCAATAGAGTCATTCAAATAAGCATCTTTTGCTTGAATGACATCAAAAGTACTGGCAGAGCCATAGTTTTTTCTAAGCTCTTGAAAATCGAATCGATCTTTTGACAATAACTTCACCTCTTCTAAAACTGTTTCTTGCTCCTCCACTAACAATACCTGGTAATAGGCTAACATCACCTGTTGTGTCAGGTCCTCAACCGCCATGCGCATATTTAATGCAGCTTGCTCTTTTTGGAGACCAAGTCCAGACTTTGCATATTTCACTCGTCCCCCATTATATAGAACAAGGTTCATCTCCATGCTTCCGCTCAGACCAGTGCTGTAAGACAACTGTTCAGGTAGAATAACATTAGCGGGGTTGATCTGTTGGCTTATCGCATTTTGATTGGCCGCTGCAATATCAATAGTAGGCGTTCGCCCGGCATTTGCCCAAGTATCATTATTTTCGCTGATCGTAATTTGCTTTTCCTGAAAACGAACCTGCAGGTTGTTTGCAAGACTAATTTCCAAAGCTTGGGACAGGCTAAGTTTAGTCTGACCTTGCAAGAAACTAAATTGGACCAACATTAACAGAATTATATATATGCGCAACATAGGCTTAATTTTTATCTAACTTAAATGCTCCCATAATTGGGACTCCTTGTCGTTCAATAAGAACAACAGGATTATTGAATCTTCCGTTTTTCGCTTTATAGTCTCTTCGCTCTTCCTTCGATCTAAAATTTGTTATATAGTAATCACTATCCCTAGAACTATATCCTAGGCAAAGTTTTTCTTTTGTCTCCTCATCTAAAAATTTGTGGTTTGCAATACCCGGATAAGAAAAGGAATAGAATTTTATACAATCCCCATCCTCTGCTAATTCTGCTAACTGCTTCAAACCACTCCTGTAAGATATACCCCAATAATCCAGCTCAAAACGACTAAACTGATCCCCTGAAGCAAGCAAATTAAAATAAGTCTGCTGGTAAGGATGTATTGTCACCATTAAAAATAACAAGTAGGCTATATTAAGACCTGCTATTGATTTTATCAAGATATTCACCTTGCCCTTTTGCTTCTTTGCCCATCTAAACAAACGCAATAATCCAACAAATGCTACCAAAGCAAATCCTGCATAGGTAAAGTGAAGCTGTCTCCATCCGTCATAAAGCGTAGATTGTTTTACAATCACTAGTAACAAAGGCAATAAGAAAAAACTGAATGCAATTGCTATGAATCGCTGCTCTCTGTCTCTAAACCAACTTAGGTCTCCCTTTGCTAAACTTCTGAGCCAATTAAAAACGGGCTTAGCAAAACCTAATACAAACAAAAACCAATAAAACAGTGGAATGCTGATCAACATCCATGCTGGAGCATAGTACCAAGGTAAGTCAGGGGCATAAAGATATTCATTAAATAAAAGGACATTTCCTCTCCAATCAAACTTACCCATTGCTTTAAAAGACTCCAAAAAATTATGGATAGGTTGCTCCCAAAGATAAGGCCAGAAAATATAGATAAACACTGGGGTAGCCAAGGCGAAAACCAGTAGGCTCTTTTTCCACTTGCCCCAAAAGTCCTTTTTATTTTTAGCCGCTAAAAAATAAAAGATGATCCATGCAGCACTTAGTGCCGGAAGAAGGATACCAACAATTCTAATATTCACACAAAGGCCACAAATAAAGGCATGAAGAAGTCCATTTCGAACAGATGGATTATCCAAATACCTAAAGAAGCTTGCCAAACCAAAGACAAAGAAGGACAAGAGTACTGAATCTTTAATATTAAAGAAAGCATGCCCGAATGTACGCGGTGATAAAATAAAAATCAGTGCGCCTAATAAAGCAAGATACCTATTACCAAATTGCCTGTAAAGAATCCTGTAGAACGCAATACTCGCCAAAAAGAATAGGATAAATACCAATTGATGCCTGAGCATATATCGTTCAAAGTAGCTACTCAATCCAAAAATTCGTTCTAAGTACAAGGAAGAAACTTGGAATATCACGCCGTAATACTTGTATTCATAAGCATGTAATTGCTCGCCATTAGGAGCAATAGGTCCCTTATCAATTCCAAAAGTCTTATTGATATAATCGTAACTAACTCTTCCGTGCCGCTCCTGAATCTCATCATCAAAACCCAGCCCAAAATCATGGACCACATTCATCCCAACGATGAAGAAGCCGATAAAGAATAAAAACGCACAAAGTCGTGATATAAAATTAGGATTGTTCATCCGTGTTATTAGCTTTTTTTCCTAAAAAACGATCCTCAAAAGCGAAGCGTTTTAGATAAAAATTGTAAAAAAAGATCGTTCCTGTTGCTACTAGCTTCGCTCCAATTTTAAATGCTTCAAAGAATTCAACATTCTGGACTAGGAGCTTGATAATGGTACTTCCAAGAACCACTCCTCCAAGAGAAATAAGAACAGACATAATAAACACGAGGTATACATTTCGTTTCAATTCAAAAACAAATCGTTTTTGCAAGACGAAATTTATAAGCATACCAACAGAAGCTGATAACATATTGCCCCAAAACTCCTCGAAAACACCACCCTGAAAAACAACCAGCCCCCAGAAAAGACCATAGTCAACAAGGGTAGCTACAATGGATGACATTCCAAACTTCAGTTTTTGGACAACACTGTTTCTATATTTCTCAATTAGATTCCTCACATTTAGGCTTTAACTATAAAATATTACTCTTCTTCATCTAATCCGTCCAAATTCAGTGCAGATGGCTCTACGGATTCATAACTTACCGATTTGCCAAAGAAACTAGCAACATGATATTTAACTCTGTTTACAATAACCAAAAATACAGGAAGTATCAATAGAATAATTACCGTAATCAACAAAAGTCCAAAGGACACAGATACTGCCATAGGTTTCAAAAACTGAGCCTGCAGACTTTTTTCCAGTAATAGTGGGAAAAGTCCTGCAAATGTAGTTATTGATGTAAGAATAATTGGCCTAAAACGACTTAAACCAGCATCTACAAGAGCATCCATCTGTTTCTGACCATCCTGCAAGTTCTTGTTATAAGTAGCAACAAAAACCAAAGCATCATTCACTAAAATACCAATCAAGGCAATAATACCTAAAACAGAAAACAGGCTTATAGGAATACCAACAGCCCAGTGTCCCCAGGCTACTCCAATGAATGCAAAAGGAATAAGTAAGAACACAGCAATTGTTTGCATAATTGACCTAAAAGTCAATGCAATACAAAAGATCATCAAACCAAGTAGTATTGGCATAATCTTTGCCATTGAATTCTGCGATTTCTCCTGTTCCCTATTCTGCCCTTCAAAAAGTGCAGAAACACTAGGATACTCTCCAAGTATCTCTGGTATTATGTCATTCTTTAAACTTGCTGTAATATCACTAACAGATACATTGTCATTGGATATTTCTGACTCAATTCGAATCTCGCGTTTACCATTTAGGTGATTGATAGAAACGACTCCCCTACCGATTGACACATCTGCTAATTCAGAAAGTGGATACTCCACCCCATTACCTAGTCGAATACGCATGTTCAAAAGATTTGAAATGTCCGAGCGATCAGCTTCTGCATAGCGCACCCATACTTTCACCTCATCTCTACCACGCTGAATTCGTTGTACCTCAGCTCCAAAGAATCCTTGACGTACCTGATTGAGGATAAACTGTGTATTCAAGCCCAAAAAGGCACCTTTCTCACTAAGTTCCAGATTGATTTCCTTTAATCCTTCTTGGTTATTATCCGTTACATCTATCAACTCTTCTAACTTCGACATCCTTTGCTTTACAGCTCGGGTTGCCGCATTCAACTCTGCATAGTTCTCTCCTACCAAAGAGATAGACACAGGCTTTCCAAAAGCAGATTGAGAACCAAAAACCAATTCTTCCGCATTATCAATATCTCCTGTAAATTCTCTTATTGTATTAAGAATCTTCCGCAAGCGAAGGCTGTCTCGATTTTCTCCTGGCAATAAAGCAATATTAATACTCCCTTGGTATGTGCTAGGACCTAAATTCCGCTCTATACGTTCAATAGGCTGTTTTTCTCCATTGAAAAATTGTTGTGTAAGGCTGTCATTTGCTCTCCAGGCTGATTGTTCAATATGCTGTAACCACTGCATAGTGATATCAGGGTTGGTTCCCGATGGCATCTTAAGATTTATACTAACATTATCCCGTTCGATATTTGGGAAGAAAGTCCCTTTTATCAATCCCCCATTGATCGCTCCGAATGTTAACATAAGCAAACAAACCATAAAAGCGATACTCAGAAATTTGTTGTGAAGGGTGAAATTAAGGACTGGTGCATAGATTTTATCTCGTAAGCCATCCATTAAGCGATCAAAAAACAATCTTAGCCGACTTAGGGCACCCTTTGGTTCAGACTCATTTTTCTTACTCAATGCTTTTGAGTGGGCAACGTGTGTAGGAAGAATAATAGCTCCCTCAATCAGTGAAAAGACGAGAGAGAAAATAACCACTATTGACATTTCAACAAAGAAATCACCAAGTGTACCGTCAATAAAGAAAAAGGCCGAAAAGGCTATTATAGTGGTTACAATCGCAGTAAAAATAGCTGGCAAAACTTCTAGTGTTCCCTCTACGGCTGCCCGAACTCTAGAATATCCCTTTTCATACTTTTGGTATATATTTTCAGCAATCACAATACCATCATCGACCAGGATTCCAATCACGACGATCATACCAAATAAGGAAACTACATTGATAGTAACATCTAGATAGTTTGCAAAAATGAACATCCCTCCAAAACAAATCGGAATAGCCAAAGCCACCCAAAACGCTATTCGCCAATGCAAAAACATGGCCAAAAGGACAATCACTAAGGCAAAACCAAGCAAGCCATTCTCTGTCAAAAGATTGATCCTTTGTTTTAGAGTGATAGAGCCATCCCTAACAACGGTCGCCTCGAGCAAATCTTCACGCTCATTAAAGTCTGCAACATAGGATTTCACCATATCTGTGATAGTGATCATATCCTCTGTCTTGGGCGTATTACTTATGTTGATAACAACTGAAGGGGCTCCATCTAAAAAAGACCTGGACGGATTATCTTCCACCCATTGATCTCGCACATCGGCAACTTGATGCAAATATATCTTACCGCCATTTACATCTTTTTTAACTACTATATTTCTAAGATCATTTGCATAGTATTCCTTTTGGCGGGCCCTAAGCAATATCTCTTCCTCTGCAGCCTTCACTTTTCCTCCTGTGATATCGATATTAGCTGCTCTGACTGCGGCACTAATCTCTGCAAAAGTCAACTGATAAGCCCTTAAATCCCGCTCTCGACACTCTACAACTATCTCCTCATCGGGAAAACCACTAAGCCTCACCTTGGAAATTCCATCCATAGCAAGAAGGTCATCCTCTGCTTTTCGAGCAACTTCCTTTAATTTTTGAAGGTTCTCCGCTCCACTGATTGCAAAACTAATCGCAAAGCCTAAGTTTTCATTCACAAATACTTTTGGAGGCTCCATCCCTGCTGGAAACGAAGGAATACTGTTCACTGCATTTTTTACATCCTCGACAACAATATATGCATCTGCCTTTTTCTTTACTTCTATGGTAACACTTCCTGTATTCTCATTACTTACAGATGTGATCTGCTCAATACCTGTAATACCTTTAAGCTTCTCCTCAATCTTATTGATAATCCCTTCTTCTATTTCCTCAGGAGACGCACCAGGTAAGACAGTCTGAACAAAGATTATTCTATCCGGAATATCCGGAAAGAATGTAGACTTCATCTGCAATCCACTTACAATACCTATAATCAGTAAACCGATCATAATCGCATTTGCAGCAAATGAGTTTTTTATAAAGTAATTTATTATACCTCTCATATTTAGTCGATTGATGGTTCGCTAACATTCACTTCCATACCCTCAAATGCACCTGATATTTGTTTGTCAAGCATCCATGTACCATTTGGGATATCACGAACTAGTATGCCCGAATCAGAAATCCGAACTATATCAAGTTTCATCTTCTCAAGGACCCCATCTTTGACAGCATAAGCCTCGTCCTGACCAACTAAAAGTGCATTGTCCAATAAGAATACATCCTCTACTGGTTTGGAGACAACCAAGCCAGTCAAGAATAAACCTTCTTTCAATTCCTTTCCTCTAAGCTGGATATAGACATCTAAAGTTTGTGATTGTGGATTGATCTTGTCTGAAACCCTTACAATCTTCCCCTTCCATGAACGGCCCATATCTTCAGAGTAGAAGTCTGCTTCCTGGCCACGTTGAAGGTATTTAATATCTGATGCTAACACAGACACAACCAATTCGAAATTGCCTCGCTCCATGAATTCTCCGAGCATTTGCCCAGGTTGCACCATAGCCCCCTTGTTTGCGTTAGTCATTGTGAGCACGCCTGAAAAAGGAGCTCTGATTGAATATTTTTCTAATCGGTTTTCTGCACTTCGAATGGAGTACAAAGAGGTAGATAGATTCTTCGCTGCTATAAAACTTTTCTCTCTACTTGTTGTGGCTGCGGGAAAATCACTGATTACTTGCTCCACATCAAAGCTATCTACATAATCCCGCCATTCTTGGAATCGATCCTCAAAGTCCAGCTTGATATCGGGTAATAAACCAACTACTCGACTGAGCAATTCACTCTTTTGAGCGAGCAAAGCAAGTGTCGCTTCTTCATTATTAACACGAAACAGAGCATCTCCCTTGCTGAAGTAATTTCCAACCTTAAAAGGAGCACTGCCTTGCTCTAGTAGACCAGGAACTTCCGTAAAAACAGAAACTTTATTATAGGCCTTTAAGGTACCCTCAAGCTTAATCTTAAAAGAAGCTGTTTCGTTCGCAACTTCCTGAATACGAGCCACTGGACGAGTGTCGGATTTTGCTTTTACTTTAGGAGGTTCTTTCTTGGATGCTAAATAATTGGACCCTTGAATACCAACAATGATTAAAACCAAGCCAATTAGCGTGCTTAGGATTATTCTGTTTCTCTTACTCATGTTTTCAATTTTTGGCATAATCGTACTTGAATACACCTAATATTATTAATGGCTCTTGAATCGCAAGGTTTAACAAAGCCAAATCTATTTGTTCAAAGATAATATCTATGTTAATAAATCAAACACAAAAACTAAGTCTGCGCTCTATGGGATGAAAATCTGTAAAAAATTGTTGATAAACTTGAAAAAGAACATCAGTTGGGCGAAAAAAAACGAACCACGGTACGTTATTTCACTTATATTTAATGTTTATAATACATAAACCCACATCAGGAACAATTTGAAATCCAAACCATATCTTATGACAAAAAAGGGTCTTTTCATTTTAATAAGCTGTATTTGCATTTCCTTATTTGCAAATGCACAGGAAGTAACCGTTTACAAAGTATCCCTTGGCAACTTCAGTGGGGTCAAAGTTTTTGACTTTCCAGGAATCGCAAATAATGGACTCCTGTATGTCCAAAAGCTGAACCAAGGTCTAGAACAAGTTAATATTGGTGATTATACGGATTACACGCAAGCACTCGAATTAACAAAGAATGCAAAAAAAGGAGGATTCATCAATGCTCGCGTTGAAGAGATGGCTTTTAGCAATCAAAGCACACATTACGTGCAGATCGCTTCCTTCGATTACTTCAAACAACTCAGCCTAGACCTCTCTCACATTGGAAAACAGAGAAATCTGACCGGGGTGGATGGAATCATCCGAATCCTTGAAGGGCCATACGAAAGCAGGGAGCAAGCTGCTACTGCGCTGCAAGTGATTAAGACAGAGTACTCTGGTGCTTTTATTGCTAAGTTTCCAAAAGAGCTCGTACATCCAATAGGTGATTTTTATTTCAATCAGGATGCAATTACACAGCCGCAACTCACAGGATACAGCACGAAGGATCAAGAGATGGGATTAGACCTGCTTATAAATGAGGAAATATACACCTTCTGGGAATTACACTTCTCCACACAGCTCAAGCAAATCGAAAGACCATCAATACGGGGAAATAAAAAAAGAACTGCTTCAATTGAATTACAAAAGCTTTTAAAGAAGGATGGCATTTATACTTCTTCCTTGGATGGATATTATGGTAAAGGGACAAAAGCAGCCTTTAATAGTGCCTACGAAAATGATCCCATCATTCAGTTTACAAAATCTACGATTGTTAAAAAAGATAATAAGATTGTAGCTCTTGAGATAGAAAACATCAATGACTGCCTACTTAATATTCCTTTTGAACCAAAGGTCTGCGAGGAAAAACTTAGGACTATGTCAGACCCATTAGCAGGTGCATATATTGCCTATCTAGAAATGATCGCAAGTGGTCCTTCAAGCAACTTGAATAAAACCATGAATATGGCCATTCAATTAGCTTTCAAAGAGGGATCAATAAATTCCAATATGCGATTTGATCCAAATGCAAATTATGATTACCAAAACTTGGAGCAGATTATACAGCATCTTCTTTATATCCACATGAATGCAGAAGAAAAAATTCCAGCTCCCTGCTGGTTGTATGATTACCACATCAAAGAAATATCTTCATTCTCCGCCAAGGACCCTGTATCGTTTTCAAAGATACAATGGAATAACTGTGCAAGCATGTACAATTGGGAAGAGATGGACGTACTCCTGCATTTAGCTAAACAAATTAGCCTAGGAACAAGCAATGCTTTTGAATCAGCAAATGGGTGGAATGAACAGATAGAGCTCATTTATAATGCTAAAACCATTTCTGAAAATGACGCAACTGCAAATGCAGCATGGAGTAGTAATGTCATCACTAACCTTTATAAATGGGGACAAAAAGATCCTTATCTCGAGCGATTATCTTACAGTATAAGATTGTTGTACTTCCAGAATTTAGTACTTCTTGAAGATATGTTCATGGATAGAGGACACGACGCAAAGACAAGCAAAAACATGGCGCTTTCTTCAATGAACAGTATGGTCGGACCATACTTCGGTTCATTCAATTAGCGCGCTATAAATTGTAGATTAAGAATCAGATTAAGCTCCTGGAGCGTTGTTGACCTTAATTGACTAAACTTAACCTTTATAACGACATCTCCGGATTCCAATAATTCTGAGATGTCGTTTTCATTCGCCCAAAGATTGGAAGGTGTAGCCTCATCAAAATCTGTAGGATTTTTCCAAAAAATCTCCATTCCACAATTTGGGTCCGTCTCTCCATCCAAGCAAATTGTGACAGAAATATCTCTTGCAAATGAAAGATCTTGCTGCAAGGCTAATGATTGTATAACAGCAACGCTTGGCACTATCTCATTATAAGACTGACCCTGACTAACAAAATCGAGAATGGTTTGAGCATCCATGGGGATTGTAAACTGATGATAGTTCAATACCGATATACCTGGAGGCACTGAAAACTCCAAAGGACCATATGGTATTTCAAATATGAATGTATCATCTGTTTTACAAGCTGCGAAACAAAAGACAATAAACAGAGCTGTAAATAATCTTCTCATACTCAAAACAACGATATTTTATGCAAAAATAATACTCAATAGATTGTATTTAATTATATTACTTATGAAAAATCCCCCTTTCCAACCTAAAGTTTACCAAAGATGGGCGAACAAAATGTATCTCTAGCTAATAATAAAGCTCAATTACAATCCTTCGTAAGAAATTTACTTAAAGATATTCAAGCCTTAGAGCTTATGCTCAAGGATGAAGTCTTTGAAAATAATATTAGAAGAATTGGAGCAGAACAGGAAATGTGCCTTGTGAATACAAAAAACCACAAACCTGCTCCAATCTGTATGGAGGTCATTGAAGCAATGGGGGAAAATTGCTCCTGGCTTGAAACAGAATTAGCAAAGTTCAACTTAGAAACTAACCTTAACCCACGCGTATTTGAAAATTCATGTTTAAACGACATGGAAAATGAAATCCGTGAATACTTAGGAAAAATTGATAAGACTTTAGAACAGTTTGATGCCAAAATTGCCCTAACAGGTATCCTACCCACTATCCAAAAGTTTAATCTAGAATTAGAAAGTCTAACGCCTAAAAAGCGTTACCGCGCTTTGATGGATTCTATTATAAATCAATTGGAGGGAAACACCTTTGAACTTAAGTTAGAAGGTATTGACGAGTTACATATCCGACATAATTCACCGATGATTGAAGCGGCAAACACCTCTTTTCAGGTGCATCTTCAAGTCAATCAATACGAATTTGTAAAAATGTATAATATTGCCCAGGCAATTGCAGGGCCAGTATTAGCCATATCAACCAATTCACCATTAGTCTTTGGAAGAAGACTCTGGCATGAATCTAGGATTGCACTTTTCCAACAGGCCTTGGATACCCGTATTACCAAAAATCACTTGAGAGAAAAATCTCCACGTGTACAATTTGGAAAGGATTGGCTTCAAGAATCTTTACTTGAATTGTATCAGGAAGATATTTCTAGGTTTAGGGTATTGATGACTGCTGTGGAGGAACAAGACTCCTTGGAGACTTATAAAAATGGTGAGATTCCAAAGCTAAAAGCTTTACAAGTTCATAATTCGACAGTATACAGATGGAATAGGGCTTGTTACGGAATAAGTGGAAATGGGATGCCACACCTACGGATTGAATGTCGCATACTACCTGCTGGACCAACGCCTCAGGATGAAATAGCGAATGCTGCTTTCTGGCTTGGACTGATGGTTGGGATGAGCGAACAGGTAGAAGACATAAGAGACCATTTATCCTTTGCGGATGTAAATGACAACTTCAAGAAAGCTGCTAAATTTGGGATTGATACAAAATTCAATTGGACAGGGGATCGAAAGATTTCTGCCCCTCAACTTATCCTTGAAGAACTACTTCCAATCGCCAAAAAAGGCCTTGAAAAGCAGGGTATCAACAAAGAAGACATAGAGAAGTATCTAGGAATTATCGAACAGCGTACCAAAAAACATATGACTGGTGCTCGATGGATTCTAAGAAGCTTTACCAACCTTAAAAAAGGCTATTCTAGGGAAGAGGCAGGGGTAATCTTAACGTCGCATATACTGAAAAACCAAAACAGTGGAATGCCTATTCATGAATGGCCTGAGCTTAGGCTATCCGAAAAGATAGATTACAAACCTTCAAATCTTGTGATTTCAGAGTTCATGAACACTGATTTCCTGACGGTTTACCAAGAAGATATTATCGAGATGGTAGTTCAGATCATGAAATGGAAAGACTTAGAATTTATTCCGGTTGAAAATAAATCTGGGCATCTAGTTGGAGTAGTTACAAAAACTCAAATCCTTCATTTTTTAAGCAACAAAGACATGTATGATGATACGGTATGTGTTGAGGACATTATGGAGCAGAATCCAGCTTACATCAATTCCACTGCAACCCTTAAAGACGCCAATCAACTCATGCAAGAAGAAGGGGTTAATTTCCTTCCTGTTGTTAATGATAAAGAATTGATAGGTGTGTTGAGTAAAAAAGAGTTCCGATGGATCACAAAGCGACTAATTGCTGATTTAGAATCCTAATAGGTAAAAGAAAGCAAATAATCATAGATTGACCTCCAGTTAAAAGCAACAATCAGCGCTACAAAGATAAGGGCGAATACAAACATAATCCTGTATCGCCTCATGCTGTTTTTTAATCGCTCCCTTCTTGGAGTATATCTTTTTCTGCCAGAATAAGCCATAATAATCTATACTTTTGAATGTCTTTCCCAGTAGTTTTGGTCTTCAACCTCCTCTAGGATTGACAGGTAATTTAAATATCTCAACTCATTGATCAGCCCGGTTTCTAGACCATCTTTTACTGCGCAATTAGGCTCGTCTCGATGTTTACAATCTCCACCAAATTTGCATCCTTTGGATGCTTTGAACATCTCTTTAAAATTATGAGCTACGTCTAAAGGCTCCAAATAATTAAAACTCAATGTTTTTATACCCGGTGTATCAATGATCTTACCTCCAAACTCCAGCTCAAACATCTCGGCAAAGGTAGTAGTATGTTGACCTTTTCCGGTATAATCTGAGATTTCACCTGTTCTTAATTCCAGTTCAGGATCAATCATATTTATCAAAGAAGATTTGCCAACGCCAGACTGCCCCGCGAGTAATGTTTTTTTACCCTTAAGTGCCTTCTTGAGTTCGTCTTGCCCATAGCCTGATACAGCAGAAGCTATAATCACCTTGTAGCCAATTTCTTCATAAATCATCTTCAAACCCTCCATGATCTCTAGATCCTCCTCTTCATAAATATCTACTTTGTTTAAAACAATGCAAGTAGGAATATCAAAAGGCTCCGTCATCAACAAAAAACGGTCTATAAAGGCTGGCTTTAAACTTGGATGTGCAATTGTTGTGATCAGCATAGCCTGATCAATATTACTAGCAAGCAGATGAAGAAAGTGTTTTTTTCTAGGACTTTGTCGAACGACATAATTATTGCGGGGCCGTATCTTTTTGATAATACCTGTCCCCTCTTCGTGATCATGTTCAAACTCCACAACATCCCCTACAGCCACTGGATTCGTTAGCTTGTGAGTTCCCAGCCTAAATTTCCCTATAATTCTGCAGGCGAATATAGTGCCATTCGTGGACTCAACTGTGTACAAACTTCCCGTTGACTTTACTACTATACCTACTTCCACAATCAATTATTAATTAATAAATCTCTATATCAGCTTTTTGTTTTATTGCCGAAAAGACTTCTAGAGAACCACTCGGATCACGCTCAAAAAGACTTCCCACAACTACAAGATCAGCTCCGGCTTCAAAGATAGTCTTTATATCCTCAATTTTCCGCAATCCACCACCCACTATGATCGGACAATCTACCTTAGAACGCACTGCCTGTACCATCGCAGGATCTATGGCATTCAAGGCACCGCTGCCCGCATCCATAAATACCAGCTTCATACCCATCATCTCTGCAGTCATAGCTGTAACAGCAGCTATGTCAGGCTTATCTCTTGGTATTGGCAGGGTATTACTTATATAACTAACCGAGGTTGGTTTACCTCCATCTATCAACATATAGCCAGTAGGACAAACATCAAGACCACTTGCCTTAACCTTAGGTGCTGCAAGTAGTTGCTGCCCAATCAAAAACTCTGGATTTCTTCCAGATACCAAGGATAAAAATAAAATAGAATCCGCATGACTACTAACATGAAAAGAAGCTCCTGGGAATATAACAACTGGAAGCTCAGAGAATGATTTTAAAGATCGGACTGTATTATCCAGATCACCCTCCGATATTAAAGAACCTCCGACGAATAAATAATCAACCAAATCCGAATACAAAAGAGCGCGTGTACTTTCTAATATTGATGGTCCAGCTTTATCCGGATCAATCAATAAGGCTATTTTCTTCTCACCTTTTGCCTTGGCTTCGCATAATGTGCTCAGGAAGCTGGATTTATTCATAAATTGGTTTTTTTCTTCAATGTTTTAGCCGAATCAATTGTAAAATTAAATATTGTAAACGGCAATGCATTAATATATTCAAATTTTAATGCCAAATGACTTTATTTGCCTTTCTTAAATTATGCTTTCTTAACTAAAACTGCGATTTTTGGGCTGCATAAACAAATATTAGAGTTAATTCATATTAAAAAACCATAAAGCAATGTATCGATCACATAATTGCGGAGAATTAAGAATGGATCATGTGGGGCAAACAGCTGTCCTAAGTGGTTGGGTACAATCGAACAGAGATTTTGGTGGACTGACCTTTATAGATCTAAGAGACAGATACGGTATTACTCAGGTGGTATTCAACATGGATGATGATGTCGCTTTATGTGAAGAGGCTAGAAAACTAGGTAGAGAGTTCGTGGTGAAGATTGAGGGTCTAGTTAGAGAGCGTTCTAACAAGAATCCTAACAGAGCGACTGGAGATATAGAGTTAGAGGTAAAAAGCTTAGAGATTCTAAATGCATCTAAAACACCTCCTTTTACTATTGAAGAAGATACCGATGGTGGTGAAGAGCTAAGAATGAAATATCGCTACCTAGATCTTAGAAGAAATACAACGCAGGATAAGATAATCTTCCGTTCACAAGTTGGTATTGAAACGAGAAAATATCTTTCAGAAAAATCATTTGTTGAGATAGAAACACCTTTTCTGATCAAATCAACTCCTGAAGGTGCACGTGACTTTGTGGTACCATCTAGGATGAATCCAGGAGAATTCTATGCTTTACCGCAGTCACCTCAGACCTTCAAGCAGGTTTTGATGGTTTCTGGTTTTGATAAATATTTCCAGATCGTAAAGTGTTTTCGAGATGAAGATCTAAGAGCAGATCGTCAACCGGAATTCACACAGATTGATTGCGAAATGTCTTTTGTAACTAGAGAGGACATCCTAAATAACTTCGAGGGATTGACCAAGCACTTGTTCAAAACGTGTATCAATGAAACATTGCCGGACTTCCCAAGAATGTCTTACGATGATGCATTGAGATTATATGGATCTGACAAGCCAGATCTTCGTTTTGATATGCAGTTCGTAGAATTGAATGAGGTAGCAAAGGGCAAAGACTTCCCTGTCTTCAATGATGCAGAATTGATAGTAGGTATCAATGCAAAAGCATGTGCAGATAGCTTCTCAAACAAAGATATCAAGAAACTTACCGAGTGGATGCAACGTCCTCAGGTTGGTGCAAAAGGTCTTGTTTATGTTAAATATAACGCTGACGGAAGCTTCAAATCTTCAATAGGCAAGTTCTACGACGACAGTGACTTTAAAGCATGGGCAGATAAATTTGGTGCAGAGCCAGGCGATATGATGCTTATCCTTTCTGGAGAAACAGACAAGGTGCGCAAGCAATTGAATGAACTTCGTCTAGAAATGGGCCAAAGACTTGATCTAATCAAGGTTGGCGACTTCAAACCTTTGTGGGTACTTGACTTCCCTCTTTTGGAATGGGACGAAGATGCTGAACGTTTTCATGCGATGCACCACCCGTTTACAGCACCAAAGAAAGAAGATGAAGCTCGCATGTTGAATGGTGATTTCGAAACCATGAAAGCATTGAAAGCAGATGCTTATGATCTTGTTATTAACGGTTCTGAAATCGGCGGAGGTTCTATTCGTATTCACGATAGAGCCTTACAGGAAAAGAACTTCAAATTACTTGGATTCACACAAGAAGAAGCTGAAGAGCAATTCGGATTCCTACTGGGAGCATTTGATTATGGTGCACCTCCACACGGTGGCCTTGCTTTTGGCTTTGACCGAATTTGTGCAGTAATGAAAGGGCAGAGTTCCATACGAGATTTCATCGCTTTCCCTAAGAATAATCAAGGTAGAGATATGATGATCGATGCGCCATCAAAAATTGACAACACACAATTGGATGAATTAAATCTAGAACTTAATCTTCCAAAGGATAAATAAAAAAAGGGGCCTGGATTTTTCCAGGCCCTTTTTTATTTAACTATTCTGTTATAATCCAAGAAGTAAATCAATTTGAAGGATAAGGTATTATAATTAGGGAAGTCCTGTAAATTATTAAAGTTGTCCCTAAAGCCATACGGAATCCTTTCCTGATCCGTTACAAAGGCATCTACAGAGTTTTTCCACACGATGAATATATCTGAACCAGGAGCAAATCTCCACTGAAATACTGCATCTAATAGAAAAGAAGTGAAACTCCTATCGTACTCATTATTAAAATCAATAGTTGTCAAATAACCATCCTCTTCCAAGCGCGCAAAAGAGTTATATTCGGCTACACTCCAATAATGTCTCATTCTTAAATTAAGCGTCATATTGGCTTTGAATGAATACCTAAGATTCAAACTGTTTTCAAGTACCTGACGATCTCTAATTCCGAATAATATCTGTGTGTTTCCGTTGTTATCTATAAAATTGTCCACATAGCCTCGGTCATTTTTGTAGGTAGTGTAACCTAGATTCCACCTTAAAAACATCTTATCATTAACTCTGAAACGTGGTCCAAAATTCAAGTCAGTAATCAACATATCAAGTCCATCGAAAACTCGTACACCACCTTCAAGGTCAAAACTCAATCTTCTTCTGTAGTCAGTGGAAATATATGGACCAGTGCCAAAATCAGCCGGCTTTTTGAATACTCTTCCTGGGGTTCTTGCTTCAAAATAATCCTGTGCCTCAAGTGCTAAACCATTTATCCACCAACCAATTACATTAAAATCCCTAGTGACTACATTACCCCAAGATCTATAGCTTAGATTTGCAAAAGCATTCGGATTGTATACACGCTCATAGTTTGCCGAGGCCATTACACGCCAACTAGTCAACTTTTCACTATTCGGATTGAATTCGCGGTACATCACTCGACCAAATAATTCTCTAGAGTTATTATTGTATAAAAAACCCAGATCGTTAGGATCATAAGTATCACTCTCTACCGAATAACTAGCATCAAAAATGAAGTTGCCCGTTGGCTTTTCAAACCTAATTTGCCCTGCATGACCCAAATCAGTACTATCTGCAAAATATTTTTGTGAAAGCTTATAAGATCCCCCTAAATTATAGGTTGAGTTTTCAGTAAACAGATTAAACAATCCAGCCGTAACATTAGCATCGTAGTCGGCACCCACACGCATAACATTTGTATTGATAACTGATATCGATGAGTTATTCTTTAAATTCTGATCCAACACAAATACATTATAATTGGTCATTGGATTGGTACTCTCTTCCCGAACAACACCTTCTGAATCCATAACCTGTGCAACACTCCTCCTTGAAACAGCATTGAATACACCAACACCTAGTCCATTTGAATTTCTACCTGAAACTTTAGTGGCATTCAACAATTGAGTTTCTATTGGATTGGAAATAATTGAATCTCCTTCATTTAGTCTGGAATCCAGATTATCGTAATTTATAGGTGTGCCCCCTATTCTTCTTGAATAAAATAGATTACCCTTATTAAATAATTCTATTCCTTCCTTAAAGAACTGCCTGTTTTCGTCGAACCTTACTTCAAATGGTGACAAATTTAAAACCTGATTATCTGAAATTGCTTCCCCAAAATCTGGAATAAGCGTCATATCTAAAGTAAAAGCATCGTTGATTCCATATCGGATATCCATACCTCCACTAAAAGAACTACCCCAAAGGGTTTCTTGTCCGTCCTTCACATTATTAACATAGGAAGTTATATATGGCGTTGCCTGTAACCTGACTGGTGATTTTATCTTTTCAATCCCGTGAACAGTTCCAGATTGATTCACCAATCCAAAAACTTCTGGATTCACTGGATTCCAGAACAAGTCTTCTCTATTTCTTCTAAAATGTCTGTAAAAATTAATATTCCAGCTCTGAATCTCCTTGGTGGGAAACCTTAATGCGGCAAGAGGAATCTCAAACTCTGCTATCCAACCATCCTCAACAAGCTTTGCTTTTGCATTCCAAACTGCGTCCCAAGATCTATCCCCGTCCATGATTGGACTATAGCCCCCTCCATCTGCGTCAGCAGAATATTTTATATCATATTGAACATCTGTAGGTGTAACATAAAAGCCTAAAGCATTTATACCATCTTGATAAGAATCAATCAGAAAACCGAAAAAATCTGTATTTCCTAACTGATCGCGTTTTGTTATCTCCTTAAGGATCTGCTGTGGTTCCTCATCTTTTAAATAAGCAGAAATATAAACAGCTTGATCGGTGTAGAACATTTTTACCTCAGTCTGGTATGTTCCACTCTCCCCAAAATTGGGCGTACTCATAACAAAATCATCAATCTTCTGAGCAGAGAGCCATTGAGGTTCATCAAGAACTCCATCCACTTTTATGCCGTCTGATGACTTATTTATCTGAAAGGATTTACTGCCCCCTGGGTCATACTGAGCAGATGAATAAATAGCAGAACTAAAGATTGCAAGAATTATTAATACGATTCTTTTCATGGAATAATTTAGCATAAAGACATGTTCTTAAAAATCTGGGGTTTTTAAACGAAGTCAAATGTCCTAACTTTTACTATTATCTCATATTTTTATTAGACGAAAGGTCTTTTTTTTACCACAAGATTGTTTTTAAACCCCACAAACAACTTGTTATGCTAATACAAAACAAATTAATCCATATGCGCTTTATCATAATCTGTAACTAATAAAACCAGAAGCGATACTCATGCTTTGAGCCTAAATTTGTATCTTGCTTTTTTAATTTTCCCACACACAAGAGACTTTTGAAGCATTTAGTACCAACATTCATTTTAGAGCATTTTGGATCTCAGCAACAAGAAGGTGAGTTGAAAGCTGGTACTATGTTCTTAGACTTATCCGGGTTTACTCCGCTCACAGAAAGTCTAATGAAAGAAGGTAGCGCAGGTGCTGAACGATTATCTGATATCTTGAATAAAATCTTTGGACCCATGGTAAAACTGGTCCATGACAACGGGGGATTCATACCCTATTTTGCAGGGGATGCCTTCACAGCTATTTTTCCTGAATCAGATGATCAAAATATAAGTCGCCTTCTACATGCTGCCAATGACATTCGCAACCTATTTGGAAAAAATAACTTCCAGTTTGATCAATTCAAATTTGGCTTGAAAATTGGTCTTTCTTATGGAAAAGTAGAATGGGGTATAATCGGTAAAAACCAAAAATCCTTCTATTTCAGAGGACCAGCAATAGAGAATAGTGCAGAAAGTCAGATCAGAGCATCGCATCAAGAAATCGTGCTCGATAGACACTTAAACAAATTATTACCAAAAGGCGTATCAACTTCAAGTCTGGTAAAAGGCTTTTACCTGCTAACAGCAAATAGCCTCAAGAAACCTGAAGTTGTCAAACAAAAGAAACCATCCCCTGAAATTCAAAAACTAACTTATCAGTTTCTTCCTGATGCTGTCATTAACTTTATAGGGAAAGGTGAGTTCCGTTCGGTCATCTCCGTATTTTGTTCGTTTGAGGGTGTAGAGTCACATGAAGAACTCAATGCCTTTGCATCCATATTCATAGAAGACATTTATAATTTTTCAGGCTATTTCAAAGAGATTGACTTTGGAGATAAAGGAGGTGTACTGGTTGCTTTATTTGGAGCACCAATCAGTTTTGAAAACAATATTGAACGGACATTAGAATTTGTAGATTCCCTAAGGAGTAAACTAGCTGGTAAGGAGAATCTAAAGTTTAGATTAGGAATCACATCGGGTCAAGCCTTCACCGGGACTGTTGGTGGAAAAAACATGAGTCAATTCGCAGCTGTCGGTAATCGTGTCAACCTAGCAGCTCGACTTATGACCTATGCGGATTGGGGTGAAATATTTGTAGATGAAGAAATCGCTGGATATCCCAATTTTAACTTTGAGAATAAAGGAGAGATTCGATACAAAGGTATAGAGGGACTAATTCAAACCTTCGCACTCCGGGAACGAAAAGAAAACCAAAACACAGAATATAAAGGCAAACTGATAAGTCGAGACAAGGAGCTTATAAAGATGCTCAGCTATATCAGAAAACATCAGCATGCAAAAAGACCGGGTTTATGCTTTCTTACAGGAGAAGCTGGAGTTGGTAAGTCAAGATTAACTTACGAATTACAAAAAAAACTAGACCACTCTCAAAAAATAACTTGGATATCTACAGAAGCCGATCAGATTCTAAAAAAGCCACTAAATCCATTTGTTAAATACCTAAGGAAACATTTTAACTGTAGACTAAACCAAGATGAAAAAACAGCATTGCGCAATTTTGAAAATGGTTTTAATGCTATTGTAGAACAGTCGAAAATATATTGGCCAGAGATCAAAGAAGAACTTGGGAGACTTCATTCAACATTCAAAGCAATACTAGAATTCAAGATCTCTAAAGATTCAACCTATGCACGCTTGAATGCAGAAGAAAAGTATAAAAGCGTAATCAAAGCATTTACAACATTCTTCCACTTGCAAGCCAAAATAAATCCAACAATTCTGTTTTTGGATGATGCACAATGGATAGACAAAAACTCCAAAGACTTTATTGTCAATCTACTTCGTGAAGTTTCCGATCATACATTGATAATATTCTTTGCACTCAGACCAGACGGAATTGACAAGCCCAAGGAATTCCTTAACCTACAAAATCTATCCAAGCCAGTAGCAATACTTGATATAAACCTTGATCCACTAACTACATCGGGGACAATTGCTTTTAGTAGTGAAATCCTGGGAGGACAGCTATCAAAAGAAAGTTTAGACCTGCTGCAACAAACATCTAATGGAAATCCATTCTATATTGAGCAATTGATTGAATACTATAGATCAAACCAATTACTTAATTATAAAAATGACACTTGGCACGTTCAAGAAGGTGCTATCAAACTCAATAATAATATCAACTCCTTATTAGTTGCCAAGGTAGATAACCTAGGTACCTATTCTAGAGAGATGCTCAAAGCAGCTGCAGTAATTGGTAGGGAATTCGAGTATTCAGTACTTGAAGAAGTTCTAAAAAATAAATCCCTTTTCGAGGACAACGAGATTATTGATAATCTAAAGGCAAGCTTGAAAGAGGCTGAAAAAAATAACATCATTCGTAATGTAAGCAAAGGACGATACTTGTTCAAGCACTCCATGCAGCATGAAGTAATTTATGAGATGCAGTTGCATACCCGCCTAAAAGCATTGCACGAGGTCATCGCTGATTCTATAGAGAGAATTTTCCAGAATCGCCTACAGCAACGTTACGTCGACTTAGTATTCCACTACGAACGCGCAGAAATAACAGAAAAAACAAAGGAATATCTTTTAAGATCCGGAGACTTCTTCAAAGATAATTTCCAGAACAATCAGGCCTATCAATATTTCAAGCGCTTACTTGACATAGTACTCATAGACGAAGATTATGCCGCACACTTCAAAGCTTTGATTCGAATCGGCGAGATCCTCCAGATTACTGGAAAATGGGACGAAGCCGGAGAAACCTATGGTGAAGCACTTCATCTATCTAAGAAATTAAACTCTAAGACACTAATGGGTCGTGCGAATAACTCCTTAGGTTATCTAAACCTCCTTTTAGGGAACTACAGAAATGCTGAGTTTTACTTCGATACAGCCATCGAATTATTTAGCTTAATCAACGATAAGGTCGGTGCCTCCAAAGTATCAGGAAACCTTGGCCTACTTTATTTCAGAAAAGCAGAGTATAAAGAAGCAGAAATACACTTTATCAATAGCCTTAAAAGAAGTAAAGAGGTTGGCTATCGCGATAAAAATGCGCAGATAGTCGCAAACCTTGCTTTGACCTACATGAATCTAGGGGACTATGATCGAGGAATCACCTACTTAGATGAACAAATTATAGAATGCTCTGCAATTGGAGATAAAACCGGCATTGCCAATCTATCCATAAATAAAGGTATACTGCTAACCGAAAAAGGTGAAAATGAACGCGCCCAAGAGTCTCTAGAGGTTGGAATAAAATTAGCAGAAGAGCTCGACAACAAACGCCTTAAAGCAATAGCAACAGGTAGTCTTGGAAGCTTACACGAACAAAAAGGCTATTATAAAATGGCCATGGACTTTTACTTGAAGGACTTACAACTCACCAAAGAATTAGGAGACAAACAAGGTATTTCAATTGCACTAAATCTTATTGGTAATCTCCAAAGTAAGATGGGTGAATTCGACGAAGCAATAGCAACCTTGGAAGACGCTATCGATAGGTCAGAAAAACTAGATTACAAAAAAGGAAAAGCTAAAGCTGTAAATACCCTTGGTGATGTCTATTACTTCCTAAAGGACTACCCCAAATCCCTAAACTATTATGATCAAGCTATTCAGCTTACTAAAATCACACAAAATCAATTAGTTTTAGGACAAAGTCTATATGAAAAATCATTGGTATTGTTGGAAACAAAACAATACCAAGAAATGCCAACAATACTTGAAGAAGCGACTTCTATAGCATACAAATTAGACAACAAACAGTTACTCTTTCAATTAAGCTTAACCAAAGCAACATTCCTTATTCAGATAGAGCAGAAAGAGGATGCAATCAAGATTGTTGATGAACTCGACAAAGAAGCTCTAAAAGCGGAAAATAAAGGTCATTTACTTTACGTTAAATACCTGATCTATGGTGCAGAAGAATTAAAAGCAGAAGCGCTATCCATACTTCAGACACTATACAAGGTAACCCCAGATTACAGTATTAAAATCAAAATTGATGCCTTGAAATCCAAAGCAACTATTTAATTATGACAAAACGATTCCTCCTATTCCCAATACTCTCCAGTATACTTTTCTCTTGTAAAAGTCAACCGAACTTTAATTACCCTATAGATTATACAATCAACCAACCTGAAGTAAAACTAATCCTCGAAGAGGAGTTAAATGAAATATCTGGAATCTGCATAGACTCAGAAGGTCAACATTTTATAGGAATTGCTGATGAAAAAGGAATTATCTACTTAATCGATAGCACTACCGGGAAAATCCTAAACAGAATAATATTCCACAAAGATGGAGATTATGAAGATGTAGAATTAATAGGAAAAGATCTTTATATCCTTAAAAGCTCAGGCACCCTATATCTAATAAGAGATGTACTGAATGCAAAGTCCATTGAGTTTGAAAAATTCAACACGGCACTTGAAGTTAGCAATGATGTAGAAGGACTCTGCTATGATAAACAGCAAAACAGTCTTTTACTTGCTTGTAAAGCGTCATCTAAACTCAATACAGAGATCACTGATGAAGAACAAGAAAGAGCCATTTACCGCTTTGACCTCAAAACCCATACGCTGGATGAAAAACCAATACTTATTAAAAAGGACGCCTTTTTGAGTTTTGTGAAGTCACATCCCGAATTACCAAAATCAAAAAAATGGTTAGAACGATTCGGTCCAAGCACAAAGAATTTCTCATTTGAACCTTCAGCAATTGCCATTCAAGAATCTACCGGTCGGTACTATGTCCTTTCTTCCGTTGGTAAAATGTTAGCTGTTTTCAAGCCTGACTGGCAATTACATACGCTTATTAAACTCGATAAAGAAAAATTCATCCAACCAGAAGGAATCTGTTTTGACAAAGCAGAAAATCTATATATTTGCAATGAAGGCAAGACACAAGAAGCTATTATCTATAAATTTGACAGAAAATAAAGCAGAAGGAAGATTATTATGCCTTTGTTTTTGTTTATTTCATAGATAATATTGAATATTTGCCTAATTGTTAGTTCGATAATAAATAGTATTCAAATACTACATATCAATATGAGCATAGTTGAAATGAAAGTCCCTGTAATCGGGGAATCAATTACTGAAGTTACCCTTTCACAATGGTTAAAAGAGGAGGGCGAGTATGTTGAATTGGATGAGCCGATCTGTGAGTTCGAATCAGACAAAGCAACACTTGAATTCCCTGCAGAAGCTGCAGGTATTTTAAGATACGTTGCTGCGGAAGGAGACGACCTTGAAATCGGAGCACTTGTGGCTAAGATTGAAGCTACAGCTGAAAAACCTGCAGCTAAGGCGGAAACCAAAGAAACAGAAAAAGCGGAGGAAGCTGTTGTAGAAACTCCTGCAGTACAAACAGCAAACTATGCGACAGGACATCCATCTCCTGCAGCTGGAAAGATTTTGTCTGAAGCTAATATCGACCCAGCAGCTGTCAATGGAACAGGCAAAGATGGTCGAATAACAAAGGCAGATGCAGAAAAAGCAGTAGCTAATAAGCCTGCAAGTTCAGCTCCAGTTCCTGCTCCTAAAAAAGAAACTACAGAGGCACCTGCTGCTAAACCAGTAGCATTTGCACGTACAGAGAATAGAAAGAAAATGAGTCGTATGCGTCGAACCATCGCTAAGCGATTGGTTTCGGCAAAAAACAATACGGCAATGCTAACCACCTTCAACGAGGTAGACCTTAGCGAAATCATGAAGCTTCGTAAGAAGTATCAAGATAAGTTTGTAGAGAAGAATGGTATCAAATTAGGATTTATGTCCTTGTTTGCCAAAGCTTGTGCAAAAGTATTGATGGAAATGCCTGATGTGAATGCACAAATCGATGGTAATGAAATCATTTACCACGATTATGCAGATATCTCATTTGCAATCTCAACACCTACAGGACTTGTTGTTCCGCCGATCAGAAACATTGAATCTAAAACCTTTGCAGATGTTGAAAAGCAACTGAAAGCTTTGGCTGGTAAAGCTCGAGCGGGTTCACTGACACTGGAAGAAATGTCTGGTGGTACATTTACAATCACCAACGGTGGCGTATTTGGGTCTATGATGAGTACACCAATCATCAATGAACCACAATCAGCAATCCTTGGTATGCATACGATCAAAGAAAGACCGGTTGCAGTAAATGGCGAAGTAGTTATACGACCAATGATGTACCTAGCATTGTCTTATGATCACAGAGTCATCGACGGAAGCACATCTGTTACCTTCCTTGTAAAAGTGAAAGAATTACTAGAAGATCCTATAACTTTGTTCATGGATTTATAAATAAAAAAGCCCCAGCCAATATTGACTGGGGCTTTTTTTATATAGCTTTTTTAGAATAAACTTTCGATAACTTGTTCTTCTGTAACCCCTTCAGCTTCGGCCTGGAAGTTGCGAACAATCCTGTGGCGAAGTACATACTTAGCTACTGCTTGTACATCAGAAATATCTGGAGAATACTTACCTCGAATGGCTGCATGACATTTTGCACCGATTACTAGATATTGTGAGGCCCTAGGACCTGCTCCCCAACTGATATACTTGTTGACCATATCTGTAGCTCGGTCAGTGCCTGGCCTTGTTTTTACTACCAGACCAACAGCATACTCCATTACATTATCAGAAACAGGAATCTTTCGAACCAACTGCTGATAGAACATAATTTGTTCTGCGGTAAGCACATTACTTGTTTTCTCTTTAACGACACCTGTCGTTCCCTTTACAACCTGAATCTCTTCCTCATAACTTGGATAATCCAAAGGAATATTAAACATAAAACGATCCAACTGTGCCTCTGGCAAAGGATAAGTACCTTCCTGTTCTATTGGGTTCTGAGTTGCCAATACGAAGAACGGAGATGGAAGAATATGTCTAGTACCAGAAACCGTAACACTACGCTCTTGCATTGCTTCAAGCAAAGCTGCCTGCGTTTTAGGAGGAGTACGGTTAATCTCATCCGCAAGAACGATATTAGCAAATACTGGTCCTTTATTAAACTTGAACTGCCTGTCATCCCCAAGTACCTCAGATCCCATTATGTCCGAAGGCATAAGGTCTGGTGTAAATTGAATACGCTTAAAATCAAGGTCGAGTACTTCAGATATAGTACTTACGAGAAGTGTCTTCGCTAATCCGGGCACACCCACCAAAAGACTATGTCCATTACTGAATAAAGAAATGATAACGGCCTCTACGACTTGCTCCTGTCCAATGATCTTTTTTCCAATCTCTTGCTTCAATCTCTGAAAATCACTGGCTAATCCATCGATAGCAGCAGCGTCATTTTTGTATGTTGTCTCCATATTAGGTTTACTTCTTTTAGCGTTGAAAATACTTTCCTTGAACGAACTGGTTCAAAAAAAATTTAGTTGTTAAGTAATTCCCAGTCTGCACCATCTTTACCGTCTTTGATCTGTACGCCTGCCTCTTTGAGACTGTCACGGATCTTATCAGCGGTACCCCAATCTTTGTTTGTTCTTGCATCTTTGCGCATATCGATAACTAGGTTCATAACGCCATCCAGAACTTTGATTCCTTCTGATCCGCCTTCTTCCATTTGATCCATAAAGCCAAATATATCAAAAACAAATACTCTAAAACTATGTTTAAGACGCTCAAGAGTTTCTGCGCCAATTTTATCTAATCCTATCTTACCCTCTTTAAATGAGTTGATTTTTGGTACGATCTCGAATAATCGAGCCAAAGCCTTTGGTGTATTGAAATCATCATTCATCTCTGCAAAAGCAGCATCAATCATGCCATTGATTTCCTTATCCAAAGCTCCTTCCGTGGCATCCGTTTTCAAGTTCTGTAGAACTCTGTTACCATCCATCAAACGCTTAAATCCTTTCTCTGCAGCAAGCAAAGCGTCATCCGTAAGATCTAATGTACTTCGATAATGTGATTGAATCATAAAAAAGCGAATAACCATCGGGCTATAAGCCTTTGATATATGAGAACTGTCTCCTGTAAATAATTCCGTCGGTGTAATTGAGTTGCCATCACTCTTAGACATCTTCTTACCATTCATCAATAGCATATTGGTATGCAACCAATATTTTGAAGGACTACATGAGCAAGCTCCAATATTCTGAGCAACCTCATTCTCATGGTGAGGGAATTTCAAATCATTTCCACCTCCATGTATATCAAAATGCTTGCCTAAGTACTTTGTACTCATTGCTGAACACTCCAAGTGCCATCCTGGAAAACCAACAGACCATGGAGAATTCCATCGCATTAAGTGGTTCTCATCTGCCTTGATCCAGATCGCAAAGTCAGAAGGATTCTCCTTCTCGCTCTGCTTCTTTAAGCCTGTACGTGTTTCAGATAAAAGGTCTTCGATTTTTCTACCCGAAAGATCTCCATATCCTTTACCTTCCTCAACAAGCTTTTTTGTATTAAAATATACAGAGCCATTCTTCACATAAGCATAACCGTTATCGATTATCTTCTGCACCATTTCAATTTGCTCGATTATGTGTCCAGTCGCTCTTGGCTCAATACTAGGACTTTTAGTATTGAATATACGCATCATGTCATGAAACCCCTCTGTATATTTGTGGGCTACTTCCATAGGTTCGAGTTGCTCGAGCCTAGCGCGCTTTGCCATTTTATCTTCAGCACCTGTATCTGCATCTCCTTCTAGGTGACCAACATCCGTAATATTACGAACATATCTTACCTTAAAGCCCATGTTAAGCAAGTATCTATAAATGATATCAAAGCTTACAAAAGTCCTACAATTCCCTAAGTGTACATCACTGTATACTGTTGGTCCACAGACATACATTCCTACATAACCTTGAGTAATAGGTTCAAAAACCTCCTTCTCTCCCTTCATGCTGTTGTAAACATGCAAAGACTGTTCCATGAATATGTGCTTTATGATATTAAAAATGAATAGTTACAAATGTAAACATAAACCATACAATCATTCTACCTGTAACTTAGAAAAAATCGCAAAATGATCGGAAAAAGTCGGTTTTACCCGCTTATACGCCAATTGTTTCAATCCTTTGTCTGCTAAAATATAATCAATTCGCAATGCAGGAATCACTCCAGCGTAACTTGTGCCTATCCCGGAGCCTCGTTCGACAAAGCCGTCATGTACCTTTTCGGAATCTAAGAGATGTTTATACACATAAGACATAGGCTGATCATTAAAGTCTCCACAGATGATTACAGGATGGGGACAAGCATCAATATGTCTTCTCAAAAGCTTAACCTGTTCAGACCGAATTACTACAGCATGCTTATATCGAGATAAGATTTTTTTCATTAGAGTCTTGTCCGAAAATCTATTTTCGTTGACAACTACTTCTGCATCTGTTGAAATCTTGTTGGATTGAAAATGAACATTATACACTCTGTATATTGCTTCACCAACCTTAAGATCAAGATAAATACAACTATTAGACGTTTTACCAAAGTCTAATTCTCCCTTTCCAACAACAGCATACTTACTCAATATAACCGTATTGCCAAGATTACTAATCCAGCGTTTTTTCATACCTAAGAGCTCAGAAATAGTTTTCCAATCTCTATTTCCACCCTCCTGAAAACAGTAAATGTCAGCTGACAAGTCCTGGGCATTAAAATAATCTTTTATCGCTGTTGGTAATTTTTGTCTAGATTGGCTTAAACCTTTAAATGCTCGCACATTAAAGCTTAACACCTCGATTTGTGTCTTATCGCTATCAGAGTCTAAACTTCCCTTAAAAGAAAATACACGCTCTACTGAAGACCATACAACAAAAAGGCAAAACAAAGAAAGTAGTCCGTACCACTTTTTCCTGTAGGACCACAAAATTGCTATGACAAGGTTGCCAATTATCACGAAAGGCCAGAATAGGCCAAGGAAGGCTGCAGGCCAAAATTTTGCAGGATCTATAGAACTGAAAACATAGATGACAAGAGTAAATACAATCAAACCCAGGTTCATCCAACGCAATAGCTTTTCCATCGGTAAAACTTAGGTATCTTTTTTGGACGCGATAAACAAGGTCTCTTTCTCCTCTTCCGTAAGCTTATCATAGCCCTCAGCTTTGATTTTATCTAAAATACGGTCTACCTCATCTTGTAGATCAGCATCTGAATCAATATTTCCAGAACCTCGCTTTGCAGGCTTTTTAATCCCTGCTTTATTGTAAATAACTTTAGCCTTGAAAGACTCTTTACGCTTTTTTTCTTTGCTTGGAGCATTTAAATTATCAACCCAATTGATAATAGGTCTTGCAAGATCTAAACCTCGACTTTGCATCAAATAAATATACAACAAGCCAAAAGCTGCACCTCCAAGGTGACCAACACTTCCACCCCAATTACTACCGCCTTGAGCTACTGAGAATAGATCGATCAAAATAAAAGCAAGAACAATATATTTGAGTCGAACCTCACCCAAGAGAATCAACCTAATTTGAAAATCTGGTGCTACCATCCCGGCCGCTGCCACAACGCCCATTATCGCCCCCGATGCCCCAAGTGCAATTCCTCCCATGCCAACTAAGTTTGTTGCCAGCAAGTAGAATACTGCTGAACAAAGACCAGACATTAGGTACAAAGGGAAAACCCTAGAGTCGCCTAATAAATCGCCTGTGATCCTTCCTAGGAAGAACAAGATTAGCATATTGAAAAGAATGTGAAAAAAGCCTTGATGGAAAAACATATGCGTTACAAATACCCAAGGGTGCCGCAGATCAAAGATGAAATCAGCATTCAAGGCAACATATCTTTTTACTAACGCTTCTGATATAGCAGCATCGGGACTAACCGAAAGATTGAAAATCGAAATCCCTAAGAACACCAGAAAAAAGAATATGTATACAGCAACATTCACTATGATAATCTTATCAAGTGAATTTCCTGTACGGATGTAATGTTCTATGTCCTTGTATATTGATTTAAACATCTATTTTTAATTAAAACGCGATCCGTATTTTCTCCAGTATAATATAAGTAAGTATCCGAATAATGCGCCTCCTAAATGCGCAAAATGTGCTACACCGTCATTGGCATTACCAAGGCCCATAAATAACTCTAAACCAGCATAGATAAGCACAAAATATTTTGCACGGATAGGAATAGGAGGGATTAAAAGCATGATTTGCATGTTTGGATACAAATAGGCGAAGGCCACAAGTACACCAAATACAGCTCCAGAGGCACCCCAAACTAAACCATAACTACTAGCACCAAAATATGTTACCTCAAAATACCAGACTACTAAATGAGTAAGCATAGCCCCAAACCCAGCAAATAAATAGAAGAAAAGAAACTTCTTCTCTCCCCAAACACGCTCAATGTGAGGGCCAAACATAAAGATGGCAAACATGTTAAAAAACAAATGCGAAAAGTTGGAGTGCATGAACATATGCGTTACCAACTGATAAGGACGAAAAAAATCACTAAATGGGTACCATAAACCGAGTGCAGTTCTATTCCCAAACGGCTCAATCAGAAATACTTTATCAAAAAGTACCTGAGCACCAAAGAACATCAATAAATTAATGATCAAAAGATGAGATACGATTCTTGTTATTTTAGGCATGCCTTGAATTCATTTATTATAATTACCCCTTCCGAGTGAAAAGGTTTAAATTTTTGGACAAGTTTATCGAATTAAAAGACCTACATAGGAATTTTACCAGATTCGAACAAAGCTGCAATCTCATCCATGTCAAAGGAGATCACACAGGTATTACCTCTTGGACTTTTAAAAGGCATGGAGCAAGCAAATAGCTGATCTACTAATCCTTTCATCTCCTCAATACTTAATCGCTTACCTTTTTTAATACTAGAAGAATAAGCCATTGAAATGGCGATATTCTCTCTGTACTCAACACTCAAATCTTGATTTTCCTTAAACTGATCTATTAGCCCGTGTACTAAATCTTCTTCATTAACAGCAGCATCCATATCTGCAGGAATACCATGAATAACAAATGTATTGTTGCCCAGGTCGCTAATCTCAAAACCTAATAGATTGATTTCGTGTAGAATACTTTTCAAAACCTCAGCATCACCCTGGTTCAACTCTATGGTCGTGGTAAACAACTTTTTCTGTATACTAAGCTCCTGCTCTTCCAATAAATCCAGATAGCGCTCAAACATGATACGTTCTGATGCCGCTTGTTGGTCAATAAGCATAAATCCAGATTTTGTCTGGCAACCTATATATCTACTGTGAAGCTGAAATAATTTTTTAGATTGATTTTCGTCTTTTGCAGGTGCATCATCATTACTCGCTGAAGAGAGTGTTATTGGCTCCTGGTCTTGATCTTCTTCAGAATTTTCTGAGTCTGAAAATACCGAGGGCAGACTCAAAGGATCATTAGCATCAAAACCAAAGTCTAACTCCTGATTCTCTGAGGATTGTTCACCCATAAATTCACTTCCTGCACCTGAAGGATTCACAACTGGCCCCTCATCGCCAAACAAGCCCTGATAAATCTTTTCCCAATTCTCTAAATTGTTCTCATCCCGCTCTGAAGTAAACTCATTAGCAATATGACTTTGATCTTTTTCCATAGAATCTGGAAAATCTGTTGGAGCTTTGCTAGACGGCTGCCCGGCTTCAAAAGCAAAAGCACTGTCACGCTCAAAGTCTAAGGATGGAGTTATGCTGTTTTGACCTAAAGCATGTCTAATTGATACTTTCATATAATTATAAACAAGCTTCTCGTCTTCAAATTTTATCTCCTGCTTTGTAGGGTGCACGTTAACATCGATATGCTGAGGATCGATATCTATGAAAATACAGTAAAATGGAAAGTATTCCTTTGGCAATAAATTATCATAAGCCGAAAGGATAGAATGATTTAGATAACTAGACTTGATGAACCTATCATTTACAAAAATATACTGGTCTCCTCTCGATTTTTTTGAAAAATCAGGTTTACCAATAAATCCTGATATTTTTAAAATATCTGTTTCTTCACCTACTGGCACGAGTTTCCCATTGGAGGCAGCTCCAAATATCCCAACCAGTCTTTGTCTTAGATTACCACCTGTAAGATGGTACTGCTCTAAATTGTTGTGATGTAGAGAGAAAAAGACATCTGGATTAGCTATTGCTATCCTTAAAAACTCGTCAATAATGTGGCGCATTTCCACATTATTAGTTTTTAAAAAATTTCGTCTTACGGGTACATTGTAAAAAAGGTTTTTAACCATTGTATTCGTACCCACCACACATTGACAAGGGTCTGTAGACTTCAATTCTGAACCTTCTACCACAAGCTTGTTGCCAAGCTCATCTGCATGTCTTCTGGTTTTAAGTTCAACCTGTGCGACGGCAGCAATAGAGGCCATAGCCTCCCCTCTAAAACCCATTGTTCTAATATATGACAGATCCTCCGTTTGTCTAATCTTAGAAGTTGCATGACGCTCAAATGCCATCCTTGCATCTGTAACAGACATACCACTTCCATTATCAATAACCTGGATGAGGCTCTTTCCTGCATCTTTAATTATGACTTTAATACCCATAGCTCCCGCATCAATGGAATTCTCCATCAACTCCTTAACCACAGACGCAGGACGCTGAACGACCTCTCCAGCAGCGATTTGGTTAATTATTGCATCCGGTAAAAGCTGTATCAAATCAGCCATATATATTTTATATCGTTTAAAGCTTTAATTAAGCATTGTATTTGTTTCCATCATCTCCGTCAATTTCGGAAGATATTTTACCAATATAAGGTAAGTAATCAAAAGCAGAACTATTAAAAGCACTAACATGCGCATAAAATATTTTCGCATCGCCTTTTGGCGAATCGTGCGCCTCAATTCACCGTCACCTCTACGCTTCATCTTGTAAGCCATTCTCTTTTTGAGTGACTCTGTGTCCGACCCTTGCATGCCTTCTAGCTCTTCGACACGTTTTAGAACGTCCTCTTTCACCGGATCATAATATCTGGTGTGTATATTAAACTTCTGGTGCTGCGTTGATTTAAAAAAGTTGAATATTGCCATTTGATTCTAAATTTACATACTAGATGCAGAAATTAAAACTCTTGGTTGAAATTAATACAAACTAGTTTTTCTCATTTCTCAGTTTAATCAGACAAAAGTCCGTAACTTCTCGATGTTTTACTATTCTACAATAAAAGTAGCGAAGTCAATTTTCGCTATTATTTCATTAGATAAACTTAATTTATCTGTCATTTATGTTTTCAAAGATTCTTTTAATACCTATCCTATTACTTATCGGAATTGCCGCATACCTCACCTTCCAGGTTGACGAAGATTATGCTGTTTGGTTGATACCTCCTATCCTTACAGGAGCAATAGTCTTCATTATGGGGCCACAAATAGATTGGTTTTGGTTCCAAAGAAATCCACCAAAATTAGACCCGCTTGAAAAAAAGTTATTATTAAAAAAAGTAAAGCTTTATCCTAACCTTTCTCTAGAAGAAAAACAGACCTTAGAAAGCAGAGTAGCCCTCTTCAATTTCTCTAAGTCCTATGAGGAAATGGCTATGCCGGAGGTGCCGGAAGACCTTAAAATCATGATGGCTATCTCAGCATGTCAACTAACTCTCGGTTTTGAAGACTATCTATTGGAGAAATACGAAAAAGTAATTATTTATCCGCACCCTTTCCCTAGTCCTCAATATCCAGAGCATATGCACATTAGTGAAAGCTTTGAAGAGGATGGAGTGTTTTTATTTGAAATCAAAAACTTCCTCCACGGCTTTATCAAACCAGGCCAATATTTCAATATTGCACTATATGAACTCGCAAAGGTAGTAGACCGCGAACTAAAGCTTGGAGAAATCTCAGCCTTAAACACAATCAGTAATAACGATCTGCTAGCAATTAGTGGAACCAATGAAGAAGCACTAAAGCAATATCTGGGGCTCCCAGAGATTGATTCCAAAGCATTGGCTATGGTACAGTTTATCGAAAATCCTAGCCGAATGTCTACTATGCAAAATGAATTATTTTCACAAATCAAACAGACATTAAACTATAAAGATGAATGGCTTGAAGGTCTAATCTAACGTTTGTAAGAAATATCAAAGTCCTGAAGGACAGCATCCATGATCTTATCTTCACCAATGATATAACCACTCTTTAGATTATATCCATAGATTTTACCCGTCATATTCCAATAAAATGATGATGTTTTGCCTCTTAGGTCACGTATCAGATCATACATTGGCGTGTCGAGCTCTTTTTCTATCATCTTCATAAGGATAAGCCCCTGCGTTCGGGTTAAGCCCCGGAGTGGATCTTCGAATTCATTCTTTAAATCTTTCGAAAGCTTCTTTACATATTTCTTTCGCTTGCGCTTTGTCATGTTGTTTGTAGCGTACTCTACTTCCTTGAAGATTTTAATAGCATCAAGCGCATAGGGATAAACTACAAGTGCATAGCGCCTATATTTCCTGTACAGGCGTTTGTCCTCTTGTGTCATATTCTGAACCCCAGTAAGCTGAAACTCCGTAAGCTGAGAAAAGAAAAGGGTATCTCCTTCTCCTGTAATAATGCGTGTCATAATATGACCATTCAAGACAACCTCATCCACCTGGTCCTGCGCAAAAACAGAACTAGTGATCAATAGAAGAAATACAATATGTATAAATCGTTTTAAAATCATAACTACCAAACTTATTTCAAAAGCTTAACGACTAACATAAAAATAAATTTCTTAAGATTTTATTAAAAAAGGGGGCTTTTGTCGCCCCCTCTTTAAATTTATTGTCTTTCGTATTTTTTCTTATACTTTCGATACAAAGCCTTTTGCTTATTTTCAGTACTTACATCTCTTCCTTGTATAAAGACTCTACCTACCTTATTACCCAGATAATCCAATGCATCACCATCGGAAATAAATAAAGTGGCGTCCTTACCACGCTCCAAACTTCCAACACGATCATCGATACCAAGTATTACTGCTGTTTTTAGTGTTAAACCAGAAACTGCAGCCTCGTAATCAAGACCAAAAGCTACCGATTGGCCCGCTTGAAAAGGTAGATTACGTTCTCTCCAGAATCCACCTACACTGAAACAGTAGAGCACACCAGCATCTTCAAGCAATGAAGCTTTTTTGAACGGCATATCTATATCCACATCATTCCCATTTGGCAAACTAGTCACCCGCTGAAGGATCACAGGTATCTGATGTTCAACTAAAAAGTCTGTAATTTTATACGCCTCTACCCCACCTACAATTACAATTTTCATGCCGTACTCTTCTGCAAAAAGAACAGACTCCTGGATTTCTTTGGCTGAGTTTACATGAATATACAATTGAGCTTTTTTATCGAAGCACATCCGCATAGACTCAAGCTTTAGGTTGGCCTGTTCGATCTTATCCTCAGAAACTGAACAATAAGCTTTTGCGTCGTCCAAAAACTCACGAATAGCTTTTATCTCCTTGTTGTAGTCCTTATTTTTTCCAAAGGTCCCACGCCTCCAGTTATAAGAGAAAGCCGAGGGCCAGTTTAAGTGCTGCCCTTCATCCGTCTTGTAAGCAGCGTCCTCCCAATTCCAAGCGTCCAATTGAACAATAGAGGATTTTCCAGACATCCTGCCACCTACTGGGCAGACTTGTGCCATCAAGACCCCATTCGATCGAAGGGTAGGAATAATATCGGAATCTGTATTGTAAGCAATAATAGAACGAACATTTGGATTGAGCATACCAATCTCTCGTTCATCTCTTGTAGCATTTACGGCATCTATCTCTCTTAGACCCAAAGTTGTGTTCGCTGAAATAAATCCAGGGTAAACGTGCTTCCCTGTAGCATCAATCATTATATGATCATCTGTACCGGACCAATCCGCTGCTCTACCAACAAAACTGATCTTACCCTTAGAAAATGCAATTGCAGCATTGTCGATTTTTGTGCCATTTCCCAAGTGTGCCGTAGCACCCGTGATTACGATAGGCATATCTTGCTCTGGAGCAGGACTCAATATATCTGATTGTGCCCAAGAAAATTGAGCCAAGATCAGAAGTCCTAAAATTATATTTAAACGTTTCATTGTTATCTGTTTTTGATTGTTAATCTCTCCCCTCATCCTCTTCATGATCACAGTGGTAATGGTGCTTCTTACGACCTTGTGCTTTTCGCATCTTACCTCCACTTGACTTTTCTTGAAGCATCAACTGAATCAGACGGCTTCGCTCCACTTTTAAGTCCTCCCTAGCTTCTTGATCTGCGGACCTATCGAAGAAAACAGCTCCTTCTATCATCGTAATATCAGCTTTAGCATATACACTCAAAGGATGTGCAGACCACAACACCAAATCCGCATGCTTTCCCTCTTTTACAGAACCCACCTCTTTATCAATATGTAAAAGTTTGGCTGGGTTGAGTGTTACAAACTTCAGTGCTTCTTCCTCAGGCATGTTTCCATACATAACAGCCTTACCAGCTTCCTGATTTAATCTTCTTGCCATCTCAGCATCATCTGAATTAAAGGCAACAACAACACCTTGATCATGCATCAATTTACCGTTGTAAGGAATCGCATCAATCACTTCGTATTTGTAAGCCCACCAATCGGAGAATGAAGAACCTCCAGCGCCGTGTTCTACCATCTTATCCGCAACCTTATAACCTTCCAATATGTGGGTAAACGTATTTACTTTAAATCCGTAGCGTTCTGCTAATTTCATCAACATATTAATCTCTCCCTGTTGATAAGAGTGACAAGTTATAAACCGTTCACTGTTTAGAATCTGAAGCAATGCTTCCAGCTCAAGATCTACGCGGTATGCTTGACCTGAAGCTTTTACTTTGCCGTACTCTTTAGCTTTAGTGAAATAATTCTCATAAACCTGCTCTACTCCCATTCGAGTTCTTGGATAACGACTTCCTTGCCTGTTCCAAGATTGCTTTACATTTTCACCGAGTGCAAATTTTATAAAAGGATCTGCATTCGGATAAAGCATAAGGTCAGGTGTATAGCCCCACTTCAATTTAATCAATGCGGACTGCCCACCAATTGGGTTTGCAGAGCCGTGAAGGATCTGAGCTGTTGTAACTCCTCCTGACAGTTGTCTATAGATATCAATATCTTCAGAGTTTACTACCTCCATTACTGATACCTCTGCAGAAGATGCCTGAGTCCCTTCATTGATACCACGAGTAGCAGCAATATGCGTGTGCTCATCGATAATACCAGGTGTTAAGTGCTTACCTGTTCCGTCAATAAGAATTGCATCGCCCTGTTTAAGGTTTTTGCCGATCTTCTTAATCTTTCCTTCTTTTACCAAGACATCCGTCTGCTCTAATATACCATCAGCTTCATTCGTCCAGACCGTTGCATTTTTAATTAAATAGGTCTTAGCTGTTGGAAGCTCTTTATTACCAAATGCCATAAAAGGATACACAACTGGCTGATCTACTTTTGAAGGCATGTCGCCTTTCTTTTTTCTTTTCTGAGTATCCTTTTCTTTTTTATCCTTAAGGCTTGCTGACCAATTCACCCATTCCCCAGAAGTAAGTTGTCCACGACCACTCATTTTATCTTCTGTCCAAAAACCACTCAAGCGAACTTTTTCTTTTGAACCCTCCGGACTAAAGCTAAGACTGATTCGGTTCATACTTGTCGATTGCTTAAGACTGATATCTGTGCTATCATCAACTACAATTTTTAGATCAAGTCCCATACGACCTTCAGATACATTCAAAGTATATGAATCTGCTCCTACCTCAAATGAATAATCCCCTGTGGTAAGCTGTTCTTTTTCAGGATTTATGCTGTGTTCTGCACCTTGTACCCAGTTGCTGACCAATTTACCACCTTCAAAAAGGGTCCCATCAACAATTAAAAAATTTGCCCATTTACCTTCCTCTAAAGAACCAACCTGCTCATAGGCTCCTGCCATTCTTGCAGGAATTTCAGTCAAGGCTTTCAATGCTTGTTCTTTGGATAAACCTGCTTTTACAGCATGCTCCACCTGGGTAATCATATTATCCCCACGCTCCAATCCATCAGAGGTAAATGAAAATTCTATTCCTGCTTTATTCAGGCGAGCTGCATTCGTTTTGGCAAGTTCCCAATGAAGCATATCAGAATAGTCAACGATTTCTGCATCAAATGGATCTTCTACATCCATTGCAGCAGGATAGTCGACAGGGATTACAAATCTTGAGCCCGTATTCTTAAGCTCATCAATTCGCATATATTCATCTCCCCCTCCAACATAAATATAATTTTGTCCAAAGGCCTTAGCAATCTTATCTGCACGTAAGACATTTAGCTTATCCTTGGCTACAAAGAACTGCGTCAAAGACAAATTATCATTCCAGGCTTGAAGAGAAAGGTTTGTTTCTTTTTTGTGTCCCTCTGCCGCATACCACTGCGCATCCAAATAAGATTGTTTGATCAAAGAAATACATCCCATTAAAGACCTTGGATAGGAGGTCGTAGAACTACCCTTGTTGAAGGAAAGGAAATTTCCTGACTGTTCATTCAATAAGGCAGTTTGGCTATTCTTTTCACTCAGTGTAACTAAAGTCGCTGTTCCCCTTGCTATACCATCTTGATGATGAGATAAAACGGTTCCGAAACCATGACTTCTTAAGTTAGATGCTGATTTTTCATCAACATTAAAATCTCTAAAAGCATGTGTTTGAGGTTTTATGGCTGTATTCCAACCATAAGCGCCTTTCTGGCTTTCGTCTGATGACCTAGAGGACCAATTATTGCGGTCAGATTTTTTCTTTTCTTGCTTTTTCAAGCCGTAATCAGAATAAAGTTCAACAAAAGAGGGGTATATATTCATGCCTTGAGCATCGAATTCACTGGCTGCCTCAGGCTTTTGTAAATCAGTTCCTATGGCGGCTATACGACCATTTTTGATAATGATAAACCCATTTTCTATCTTTTTGTCGAAAGAAATGTGAATATTAGCATTAGAAATAAAAACGTGATCAGATCTTGAGTCGTCGACTCCGGGATATGGAAATCCCTCTTGACCCCAGGATGTTGCACATATACAAAGTATTGTGAACACCAGGATGAATTTTTGGCGAAAATGGATCATTGATAAAGTTTTGAAAGTAAATGTTTAGTTTCTCAAATTAATATTAAGATCTAATATTTTTATACTTAGATCATCTTTTATAGTCTAAAGACATGGCTTCAACAAGAAAAAAATTCGGCACTGCACCTGTATTCTTCACTGCTATATCTACAATCCTTGGAGCAGTAATGTTTTTAAGATTTGGATTTGCTGTAGGATCAGTGGGCTTTATTGGCACCATACTAATCGTTCTTATTGGACACGCTGTAACTATACCTACAGCAATGTCTATAGCAGAGATTGCTACAAATCAGAAAGTTGAAGGTGGTGGAGAATATTATATCATATCTAGATCTTTTGGCCTGGTTATAGGATCTTCAATAGGGATTGCCTTATATTTTTCACAAGCAATTAGCGTTGCCTTTTATGTTATAGCATTTGCTGAAGCCTTCAGTTCGCTCTTTGATTATCTAATGACAACCTATGATCTTCCCACAACTGTACAGTGGTTACTAGAAAAAAAACAGACCGTCAGTATTCCTGTGTTAGTCTTACTGACTTTAATAGTACTGACCAAAGGAGCTGACCTCGGAGTTAAAGCCTTATATATTGTTGTCGTAACCTTATTTATATCCCTGATTGCTTTTTTTGCTGGCGATACAGGATATACCCCCGAAACAGACCTCATGAACAAGGTGGAGTTGTCCGGCAGTGCCATAAGTGAAGCTGCTACTTCGGATACTATTCCATTAGAAAATAGCACCACAAACTCTAGCGAAAAACCTAACAAAAATCCTTCAGATAAACTTCCATTTTTTCTTGTATTCGCGATTATATTTCCAGCATTCACTGGTATGACTGCAGGGGTAGGCCTTTCGGGAGATTTGGAAAAACCCAGCAAGTCTATTCCGCTCGGGACATTGGCAGCTACGATATCCGGTATGATCATCTACCTTTTCATAAGCTATAAACTTTATAGCTCTGCATCACCTGCTGATCTAGCCAACACAGATCAATTGATCATGGCAAAGATTGCATGGCAAGGTTGGTGGCTAATCCCTCTGGGCTTGGCAGCTGCTACAATATCTTCAGCACTTGGATCTATCCTTGTAGCACCAAGAACACTTCAAGCTATTGCAAGAGATCGAGTGCTTCCTTCTACTAAAATAAATTTCTGGTTATCCAGAGGAAAGGGCCAAAACGATGAACCATTCAATGCCACCCTAATCACCATATTAGTGGCCTTTGTCTTTATTATGATTGGAGGCTTAGACATGGTTGCAGAGATTATCTCCATGTTCTTCATGGTGACTTATGGAACGCTAAACTTGATAAGTTTCCTGCAGCATTTTGCGGCTGATCCTTCTTATAGACCAACATTTAAATCGCATTGGATTATTAGCTTGTTTGGAGCATTGTCTTGTTTTGGGCTCATGTTCTTTATGAATTCTGCCTATGCCATATCTGCGATTATCTTCCTGGTACTGTTCTACAGTATTGTTTCAAGATATAATCCCGATAAGAAAAACATTGCAAGGATATTCCAAGGAGTTATCGTACAGATTAGTCGTCAGCTTCAGGTATTTCTTCAAAAAGCGGATAAGGAGCAGACAGGATCTTGGAGACCTTCTGCGGTTTGTATCTCTGAAAACTCTTTTGACCGACTTGGGGCACTAGACCTCTTACGTTGGATCTCTCAACGCTATGGTTTTGGAACCTACATTCACAAGATCAATGGATACTTGTCCAAATCCACACATAAAGAAGCTATAGGCGCGCAAAAAAGGCTGATAAAGATGGCAGAAACTACACAGAGTAATATTTATGTAGATACGCTAATCTCGCCTTCTTACACCTCAGCTATTGCACAAGTCATCCAATTACCTGGTATCTCAGGGACGGAAAATAATTTACTCATCCTTGAGTTCTCCAAGGTCAACAAAGAGAATTTAAAAGACATCGTAGATAACTTTACCCTAATCCGTTCTGTTGATTTCGATGTCGCAATCTTAGCAACTTCAGAACGAGGATATGGCCTGAAACAGAATATTCATATTTGGATCTCTGACAACGACTTTGTGAATGCTAACCTTATGATCCTCTTGGCATTCATTATTCTTGGTCACAAGGAATGGAAATCTGGACAAATAAAAATATTTGCTGTATTCCCAGAAAGCAGAGCAGAAGAAGAACGCAACCATCTGTTTGAATTGATCAAGGCAGGTCAACTTCCTATATCACCAAACAATATTCAGATCATAAACAGAGATCCGGATACCGAGATGAAAACAATCATAGAACAAAAATCTGCGGATGCAGATTTGACAATCTGTGGGCTAAGAAATGAAAGCATTAAACACAAGGGTGAAGAATGCTTCCACGGTTTAGATAACATAGGAAATGTCCTTTATGTAAATGCCGCTGTTAAGAAAAACATTAAGTAATTGCTAAAGGTCTATTCCCATATTCTGCATTAGAATACTTGCGTTTAGACTTTTACAAACACCTTTTTGTATTTTATAATCAAAGTCAAGTTCATTGCCTTTGATATCTACCTCGAGACAGATGTTTTCTATGAGTGCTGGATGCTCATCCTGCATATTTCCTAAATCAAGATCATGGGTTGCAACGATTCCTGCACCTCGATCACGAATCAATTGAAGGATAAGCGCCCTAGACCCCTTGTGTCTGTCTTTAGAATTCGTCCCTTTGAGGATTTCATCTAATAAATAAAATACATTAGACTCCGCCTTTACCAGATTTATCACTTTGCGTATCCGCTTTAATTCTGCATAAAAAGAAGAGGTACTATCATGTAAGTTGTCGCTATTTCGCATGCTTGTAATGACCCTAAGCATCGGTAAACTTAAGGCTTTTGCACAAACAACAGATCCGGCATTTGCCAACACTATATTGAGTCCAACTGTGCGCAAAAAAGTACTTTTGCCCGCCATGTTCGATCCCGTAAGCAACTTAGTATGTCCTTCAGATGGACAATCAAAGTTATTAGAAACCCTAGTCTCGTCTTTTATCAGTGGATGGCCAAGATCCCTCCCCTCAAGCATTCCTTTCTCAACAAGTACTGGAACGACCCAATCCTTTTTATTAAATGACAAATTTGATAGTGCATTCAAAGCCTCAAAGCTTCCCATCATATCAAACCATTCAAAAACATCTGACTTATAAGCAGCTCTCCATTTTTCTAATCGATACACCCAATAAATATCCCAAGCGCCAAGGAGATTTAAGAAAATGACAAAGACATTGTATCTCACATTCAACTGTGAAAGAATATAACTAAGCTTATTGATTGCGTCGGAGGCCTTCTCCTCCTCTCCCAATTTGTTGAGTAAATTCTTATTGAACGGCGCCTTCAAGTCTATTTTTTCGCATACAGCCAATATGTTTGAATAGGAATTCAAAATCGCTTCTGCCTTTCCGGTTTTCTGGTGAATCTCATTGATTGGAACAAATAACTTTCGAAGAATAAGAATAATGGGTAGGAAGGCAACTAGAGTCCAGATAGCAAGAAAATAATGGTACTGTAAGACAAAGAACCCTATACTAAAAACGAAAGCTAGGATAGTGGAGTGCCGATAAAGACTCCCTTTGACAATATCCTTTTCCGCAAACCATTCTTTCAGAAGCTTAAGCTTTTGTGCATCATCTTGACTATTGAAAGCAGATGCACGCAAAGATTGTCTGAATTCAACATAAGGCTTCAACTCTTGAACAGCCTCCTGCCTAGATATCACCTCTTCCCTTCTATCAAAGCCCATGAGAAACGAAGCCAGCTTTTTCCTACCAAACCAAGTCTCTGCTCTATTCAAATATTGAAAGAGCGATTGTACACCAAATATATCCAGATCAGAGCTATAATTGTGTGCTTCATCTATAAACACAGCGCCATCATTGAACATAGAATAATCATTGCCCAAGGCAGCAATTTCATCAGCATTTACCTGAGCCATAGAAGCATTAAACAACTGAAGTTTCAGCAGCTTTTGATACCGTTTTACGAGTACTAAAAACCCGGCAACAATTGCAACGGACAAGATTAGAGCAAAAGGAAGAGCAAGGCTTGTCCATATATAAATCAATACAAAAGCCATGATCAAAAAATAGAATAGGCGCACCAAAGAAAGACGAGTAGCCTTACTTTTGTAGGATTCGGCAAGCATTTGAAAATTTACTTGTCTATCTTTATAATATTGATCTAATTCATTTGGCATGTCCTTTAAAGCCTGGTACATATCTGTCTGTTTTTTTCTGTCCGTGTTGTTCATCAATTCCTGCAAAAATGATGAGACACAAACTATGCTTTTTGAAGAAGAAATCACAACATTAATTATTCGAGTTTCGAACTGTTCAAATGATCCGCTTTGTCCTATCAAAACACCCGAAATAAATGCGTCTGTAAAAATATTTGAATATGTAAACGAGCCCGAACCCAACGATGCATTTCTCTTACAAACGGGAAAAACAGATATCTCGGGAACCTATCAAACTGCAGAACTAGAAGGAAACAACTATTATTTTATTAGAGTTGAAACTACAGACAGTGCTATTCAAGAATTGTTGATGCGACTAGATGCTACTACGACCAAGGAGGAAGAGTTTCTATTTCCCTAATATTCGTTTTAAAAACGCCCGCTCCTTAAGGAACACTAAAGCAATAAATGCCAACACTGTTGCTATTCCAATGGCTAATTCAGCAAAAAGATTAGGACTGAGTATGTCTACAATAAATGCTCTGGCATAGTTCAGCAACAGAGCTGTTGCTAAATAAAAGAATGCTCCTCTCACATCATAAGGAATAGGATAGAATCTTTTGCCCAAAAAATAGGAAAGGCCAATCATGAAAAGGTAACAGGCTAAAGCAGCATAAGCTACTCCATAGTAACTAAACATAGGAATCGTAATAACTGCAACAACAGCAGTCACAATAGCTCCTGCTACGGCAATATAAGAAGCGTAGATGGTTCGATCCGTTAACTTAAACCACACGGAAAGATTGTAATAAATACCTAAAAGAATAAACGCAAACAACATATAAGGAACCACTCCTAATCCAACATACATCTCTTCGTTGCGAATCAGTAGCTTTAGAACTGGTAACAAAGCCATAATACCTACGAAAGCAAGTGATGTAACTATAATGTATAGCAATGCAGAGTCTGCATATAATTGCTTATTGCCAGTTTTATTTTTGTTGTTGAAAAAGAAAGGCTCTACGGCATAATTGTAAGCTTGCGTAAATAAACTCATAATGACTGCAAGCTTCACATTGGCGGAAAAAATACCTACCACCGAATAGTTTTCTTCTGCACTACCCGCGGAGAGATATTCCAAAAGTAGATAACCAGCTTCTTTGTTGAATACTGAACATAAACCCACAAGAACAAGCGGAAACGTATATTTCAGCATCTTTTTCCACAAACCCACATCAAATTTTAACTGAATACCTCTGAATTCCATCAAAAGGAAGAGAAATATCAATGTACTTGCGATCATGCCAGACCAAAAAACAAAAACAATCCCTGACCCATCAAGATTCATAGACTCTTGTAAGCTTTGCATGCCCGTGCTCCCATAATTCGGTATGTACCATAAAAAGAGCAACACAAAGAAGAGGTTTATCAAAACATTCAAGATCTTCAGAGCGGCAAACTTCTTTGGTCTGTTCTTCAGCCTTAACTTGGCAAATGGTATTGCGGCCAAAGTATCGAAACTAATAATTAGAACGATCAATTTTATATAATATGCTTGTCCGGCCAAACCAAATAGCGCTGCAATATCATCTGAAAAACACCAAATGGGTATTGAAAAAAGTAAGGTCGAAAAGAAAAGAAAGAGCGATGCGGTCGAAAAGCTTTTCGTAAAATTTCCTTCATCACTGCCGTACCTGAAGAAAGTGGTTTCCATCCTAAAAGAGAAAAAAACCATTAAAATTGCGGAGTAAGTAAAGAGAATAGTAACTAGTCCATAATCTTCCTTCGGAAAAATATCCGTATAAAAAGGAGTGAGTATTACAAAATGTAGTATTCTTCCAAGAATACTAGAAATACCATAATAAACTGTCTCTCCGGCTAATTTCTTTATTACAGACATTCTATATTTTGTAAAAAAAACCTTAATTCTTATACAATATCACAACAAAAGCGGATTTTTTTTAATTTATAAAAATATATCCGTTTTAAATATTGAATCCATGATAAAGTCAGCACTAAAGATTTTCCTCTTTCTATGGAGTGTTCCACTTTTCGGCCAGGGAATTACTATCTCCGATCCTATAGATCTGGATTTAGATTATTACTACAATCTACTTGGCAAAGAAAACGATAAGTACTACTTTTTGAAAGGAGGAGATCTTGATTATAAGATCTATGGCTTCGATAAAGATCTCAAAAAGCTATGGTCTACCACTTACAAAATGGAAAAAAGAAGACCTAAATTTATAGATGCACAACTCTACAATAATAAGATTAATATCCTTTACCATTCGGACGACAGATATGCTGCAAATCTAAAATTGACCAAGCATGATCTTGCGGGCAACATAAAAGACACCATTGATCTAGGTGAAATCTACGGTAGACTTTCGGTACGCGCAGAGCTCAAAGTTGTAAGTTCAGAAAACAACCGTTTTAAGTTGATCTGGAACCAACAAATAAATGGCCTTGTCAACTTCTGGATTGTTGACCTTCAAAAAGATACTCTGATAGCAAATAATAAATTTGAGCTTGAAAAAACCTTTGGTACAAACCAGTATCACAAATTCATGATCAGCAACAAAGGCCTGGCCTACATGATTCTGGATATCAATAATTATGAGCGTAAAAAAGATGAACATGTTTATAAACTTTTCAAACTCAATAAAGAAGAAGATATCCAAAGGAGATCCTACGAAGTATCCATGCTCGGTAAACTGAGTGTTTCCGCTGATTTTACCTATGACAATCTCAATGATCAAATTGTAGGGGGTGGCCTCTACGGAACAGAAGACTTAGAAAAAACTTCAGGTGCTTTTTACATACGCTTACCACTAAATCGAAACCTCCAAAAAATCCTTGAATTCAACCCTGTAGACTTTGAAGAATTTATGTTCAGCACTAAAAAACGATCTAAAGAGAAGTTTCTAGACGTTAAAGTTCAAGACCTTGTGCTCGGAGCGAATGGAGAATTAATAATAATTTGTGAGCAGATAAAATACAGAACCTATACGGATCAGGTTGTCCGAACATCTGAAATAAAAACAGATTTTTTCTATAACAACCTGTACTTAGTTTCCATAAATGCTAAAGGAAAAATCTTTTGGTTAAATACCCTCAAAAAGAATCAAACATCACAAAACGATCAAGGTATATACTCTTCCTTCTTCCTTTACAAAGACCCCAAAGCGCTACGATTGATTTTTAACGATTATATCAACAACAATGGAACAGTAAGTGAATATATAATACGAGGCGATGGAAAATACGATAGGGATATTGTCTTTAATACCGATAAAAAAGAATTGGGATTAAGGATGCGAGACAGTGAACAGATCAGCCGAAACGAATTCTTAATCCCAAGTGAAACAAAAAAGACCATCAAGTTGGTCTCTATTATTTTCTAGCTCCGTAACCCGGACATTTTAGAGAACCAAAGTAATACATCAAACCTACTCGCAAATAAGCAAAACTATCGTTTGTTGAAGTACTACCGCGCTGTCTACCTGGCGCTGTCAATAAAGACTGATCTACTCCCTCTACCGGAATGGATCGGTCGGATAATATTGCGCCAAGTTCCCCGTGAATCTGAGCAATATCGTCTTTATCTGCATAAACTGTTGACACATCATCCAGATAGTCTGTTGCCATCCTTCTGCCTGATAGCTCTACATTGATGCTCCAATAATAATTGATATCAAGCTTCACGCCGATACCATAATTTATTGCCAAACTACTTTTCCTATACTCTTCTCCTTTGAACTGTCCCTCTGTACCCAATGGCCTCAACTCAACTAAATCACCTTCGTATTCAGTCATTGGATTAAAATGAACAGTAGAAATACCTGCCAAAACATAAGGACTGAAAAAATTATCTTTAGAACCGTGGAAGTAGGGCAAGAAATTGAACTCAAGCTGAGCATTACCCTCCAATATATTGGACTGAAAAGATAAGTTTCTAGCCAATTCAAAAAGATTCTCAGAGTCAGAATCATAAGCACTTACTTCGCCAAAGTTTCCAGAAAAACGAAGACAAATACGCTCATTAAAATTAAACCGAGCAGCTACTGCAATTGCCCTTCCTGGGTCAGTCAACCTGAAATCAGTGTTTAGATCCCCAAAGTAATGGGACACACCAATCAAACCTCCAGCCTCCCAGCCTCGCTGTGCTTGAAGTGTAGAAAAGGAAATAAAGAATGAAATGGCAATAATTAAATACCTCATTTTTTCAACAGTTTAATATCAATTGTGGGTATATGGATGCAAAATTATCCACAAATATGCAAAATAATGTAGAAACCAAGCTTATAACGAGGCAATAAGCCTTGTCGTATAGTCGAATTGAGAATTAAAGTTAATATTAAGCTTGAATCAAAAAGATAGCTGTCTTTTTATGAATGTCTGGAGCCTTCATTCTTTTCCATTGCCCAATGTTGGCACTTCTTACGAATTCATGCACACCGTTTAGCTCCGATGCCACCGCAAATTGTGTTTTTGGATTGAGCACCTTTACAGCATACTCAATAACACTTTTATTTCTGTACGGTGCTTCTATAAAAATTTGAGTTTCCTTTCTAAGTACAGAATCTTGTTCGATCTGTTTTAGACTGCGTTCCAACTCACCCTTCTTATACGGAAGATAGCCTTTAAAGCAAAACTGCTGTCCATTCATCCCTGAGGCCATCAAGGCAAGCAGAATTGAAGACGGTCCAACTAATGGAATCACTTGTATCCCCTGGGCATGTGCCTCACGAACAAGTTCACTCCCTGGGTCAGCAACGGCAGGGCATCCAGCCTCAGACATCAAACCCATATCTGAACCCTTCAAGGCAGGTTCTAAAAGTTTTCGATAGTCGATATGCGCTTCGTGTTTGTCCAACTCTTTCAAGTCTATTGTATCAAAATCACCTTGATATCCCATTGAACGAAGCATTCTCCGTGCAGTCTTTAGTCGCTCTACCACAAAATACTTCAGCTGAAAAGCTGCATCTGTTACCTGCTTTGGTATTGTATCTGTTGCCTCTTCAGCAATAGGAACAGGGATTAAAAACAATCTACCCTTTGTCATTATCCAATTTTTTGTACAAAAGTAATGCATCAAGCGCAAACTTCGCAGCCCAATTTGGTGCCTTCCAAGGCATATAT